>JBGUQD010000070.1:0-15484 GCA_045130755.1 Candidatus Limivicinus sp.
CGTTCTCGATGACGCCCACATTGCGGGGATTACGGAAATGATCCATTACTTTTTCACTATAAAGTGCCATGATTCTTCCTCCTTAAAGAATGAAGGGCGTTTTCCCGCTCTTGAGGTCCCGCCACACGGGCGAGAAGCCGCGCAGGTATTCCACAACTTCTTTCACATTCTGAATAATGTATTCGATTTCCTCTGCCGTGGCATCTTCCCCGATGCTGAGCCGAAGGGAACCGTGGGCCACGTCGTGCACGCGTCCGATGGCCAGCAGCACATGGCTCGGGTCCAGGGAGCCAGAGGTGCAGGCGCTGCCCGAAGAGGCGGAGATGCCCCGGTCGTCCAGCAGGAGCAGGAGGGATTCGCCCTCGATGCCCTCAAAACAGAAGTTCACGTTGCCGGGCAGACGCTTTACCGCGTCACCGTTGAGGGCGGAGTGTTCGATTTCGCTCAGGCCATCGATGAGGCGATCGCGCAGGGCCTGCATGTGTGCCGCGTTTTCGGCCATGTGGGCGGCCGATTCCTTGAGTGCCGCCGCCATGCCGGCGATACCCGCCACGTTCTCTGTACCGGCCCGCTTGCCGCGCTCCTGTGCGCCGCCTTCGATAATATTTGACAGGCGGATACCCTTGCGCGCATAGAGAAAGCCGGTGCCCTTCGGCCCATGGAACTTGTGGGCCGAGGCGGAGAGCATGTCGATGTTGTCGGCCTTCACATCAATCGGCAGGTGGCCTGTTGCCTGCACCGCATCGGTATGAAAAAGGACGCCGTGCCTGCGGCAGATCGCACCGATCTCACGGATGGGCTGGATGGTGCCGATCTCGTTGTTGGCAAACATGATGGTGACAAGACAGGTATCCTCCCGAATCGCAGCTTCAACTTCCGCGGGGCGGACAAGGCCGTCTGTGTGAACATCCAGGAGCGTCACCTCAAAGCCCTCCTGCTCCATTTTCTTGAGCGTGTGGAGGACGGCGTGGTGTTCAAAGGCGGTGGAGATGATGTGCTTCTTCCCGGCCTTTTTACCGAGTTCCGCAGCGGAGCGGATAGCCTGGTTGTCCGCCTCGCTGCCGCCGGAGGTGAAGAGAATCTCCTGCGGCTCGGCATTGATGACCGCCGCCACATCCGCGCGGGCCTGCTCGAGGATCTCCTTTGCCTGCTGGCCGATGGTGTAGAGGCTGGAGGGGTTGCCATAGTCCTGTTCCATACACCTCAGCATCGCGTCAATGGCGGTGCGGCTCATCTTCGTGGTTGCCGCATTGTCTGCGTATATCTGCATCTGTTTGTCTCCTTTTTCGGTTGGTTGTTTTGACTGTCTGCACTATACACCTATTCGCCTATAATGTCAATAGGTGATTTTTTCTCAAAGGGCTTGCTTTTTCTCATCCCCCATTGGTATAATAGGTAAAAAGATACACGAGGGACGGTGATGTTATGATTTCGACAAAAGGACGCTACGCGCTTCGCGTGATGCTGGATCTGGCGCAGCAGGACAGCGAGAGTTATATCCCGCTCAAGGACATTGCCGAACGGCAGGCGATTTCAAAGAAATATCTGGAGATCATCGTACGGGACCTGGTGGCCGGCAAGCTCATTGCGGGTGTGAGCGGCAAGGGCGGCGGTTACCGCCTTCTGCGTGCGCCGGAGGATTACACCATAGGAGAAATCATAGAGCTGATGGAAGGGCCGCTCTCGCCGGTGGCCTGCCTTGCCTGTGGCGCGGCCCCCTGCCCGAGAGCGGCCGAGTGCCAGACCCTGCCGCTGTGGGAGGGCTACGACCAGCTCACCCACGACTACTTTTACTCAAAGCGCTTGACGGATCTGATAAAACAGCCGTAAAACTTTTTTGCAAAAGCGCTTGCAAAGCGCGGAAGTCTGTGCTACAATCCGTTTTGCGTCTTGTAACTATGCCTTTTCGGCACAATCAAGACAGCCTGAGATTGAGGAGAAATATGAAATGAAGTCTGGCATCCATCCCAATTACCAGCCGACCACCATCCGCTGCGCCTGCGGCGCCGTCATCGAGACCGGCTCCACCAAGAAGGACATCACCGTTGAAATCTGCTCCAAGTGCCACCCCTTCTACACTGGCAAGCAGAAGCTGGTCGATACCAGCGGCCGTGTTGATAAGTTCAACAAGAAGTACGGCATCAAGTAATTGGTCTTATAAAGCCTTTACGGCAAATCCCCCGGATCGAACGATCCGGGGGATTTGCCGTTATTAAAAAAATACGTATTTTTGAAGTCTGTCCATGGCCTCAATCAGCCTCGATTTCGGCAGGGCCAGGTTCATGCGGATGGTATCGGGCCAGAAGAAGGTCTCGCCGTTTTGCCAGATGACGCCGTATTTCACACCCTGCTTTTGCAGCGCGTCGATCGTGACGGCGTGCTCCCGGCACCAGTCGCCGCAGTCAAGGTAGAGCATGTAGGTTCCCTGGGGCTTCATGACTTTGACGCCGGGGAAATGCGCATGGATAAAATCGCAGGCGTATGTGAGGTTTTCGTCGATGACCCGAATCATCTCGTCGCACCAGTCGGCGCTGTCGCGGTAGGCGCCGATAAGGGCGTGAACGGAAAGGATGTTCGGCTCGTTGTAGTGGCTCAGGGCTCCCCGACGCTCCACGCGGGCGCGGAGGTAATCGTTGTAAATGACGTGATAAGAGCCCACCAGCCCCGCCAGAGAGAAGGTCTTGCTGGGCGCGTATAGGGCGATGGTGCGCATTTTCGCATCCTCGCTCACGCTCTGGGTGGGGATGTGGTGATACCCCGGCATGATGATGTCCGACCAGATCTCATCCGAGAACACAACGCAGTCATGGGCCTTGTAGATCTCCATGGCCCGCTCGATCTCCCGGCGCTCCCAGACCCTGCCGCAGGGATTGTGCGGAGAGCAGAAGACGGCGAAGTGGATGTTGTGCTCGGTGAGCTTCCGGTCCATGTCCTCGTAATCCATGCGCCAAACGTCGTTTTCATCGCGCTTGAGAGGCGAGTGAACGGCGACACGGCCCGTATCTTCGAAGGTGTGCGTAAAGCCGACGTAGGTCGGAGAATGGACAAGGATTTTTTCCCCCGGCGCTGTGAAGGTCTGCAGGGCGGAGCTCAAGCCGCCGAGTACGCCGTTTTCGTAGCCGATGTGCTTCGGCTCCAGTCCCTCAACGCCGTTTCGGGTTTTATGCCAGTTGATGATGCTGTCGTAATAGGCTTCCGGCAGGGCGAAATAGCCGAAGTTCGGCATTTCCATGCGTGTTCGGATCGCTTCCAGGATTGGCGGCGCGGTGGGAAAGGCCATGTCCGCAACCCACATGGGGATGATGTCAAAACCCGCGTCCGGCTGTATGCCCTCAAAGGGGATCTTATCCGCGGCCAGACAGTCGTGTCCCGTACGGTCCAGGACTGTGGTGAAATCGTACTTCATATCTTTCTCCTGTTTCAAAAAAGCCGGAATTGCTTCCGGCTTTTTCGTATTTTAGTTGAGGAAGTCTCTCAGCTTTTTGGAACGGCTGGGGTGGCGCAGCTTGCGCAGGGCCTTGGCCTCGATCTGACGAATGCGCTCGCGGGTGACGTTGAACTCCTTGCCCACTTCCTCAAGGGTGCGGGTGCGGCCGTCGACAATGCCGAAGCGCAGCTCCAGCACCTTCTTCTCACGGGGGGCAAGGGTGTCCAGCACTTCTTCAAGCTGCTCGCGCAGAAGGGAGAAGGAAGCGGCCTCCGAGGGCTCGGACGCGTCCTCGTCGGGGATGAAATCGCCGAGGTGGGAGTCCTCCTCCTCGCCGATAGGGGTCTCAAGGCTGACGGGTTCCTGCGCGATCTTCAGGATATCGCGCACCTTGTCGACCGGCATGTCCATCTCCCTTGCGATCTCCTCGGCAGAGGGATCGTGGCCCAGTTCCTGCAGGAGCTGACGGGAGACGCGGATCGTCTTGTTGATGGTCTCGACCATGTGCACGGGGATGCGGATGGTGCGGGCCTGGTCGGCGATGGCACGGGTGATCGCCTGGCGGATCCACCAGGTGGCATAGGTGGAGAACTTGTAGCCCTTGGTGTAGTCAAACTTCTCGACCGCCTTGATCAGACCCAGGTTGCCCTCCTGTATAAGGTCCAGGAACAGCATGCCGCGGCCCACATAGCGCTTGGCGATGGAGACCACAAGACGGAGGTTCGCTTCCGTCATGCGGTGCTTGGCGTTCTCGTCGCCGAGGGACATCTGCTTGGCAAGCTCGACCTCTTCCTCGGGTGTGAGAAGCGGCACCTTGCCGATCTCCTTGAGGTACATGCGCACGGGATCGTCGGTGGAGAAGCTGTCCATCAGGGCGTCGGTATCGGCGAGATCGGAGCTTGTGACCTCCTCGATATTGGCCAGATCCTCGGCCTCGGGCATGGCATCGTCCAGAGGCGGGAGCAGATCGTCGCTGCCGACGTCGATATCGATGCCCGCCTTCTCCAGTGTCTCATAGAACTTGTCCACCGCCTCGCCGTCAAGGTTCAGCTCCTCGAGCAGTTCCAGCTCCTTGGGGGTGAGCTTGCCGGTCTTCTTGCCCTTTTCAAACAGCTCGTTAAGGCGCTCCTCGGGTGTCTTGCTGCTCTCAGCCGGATCTGCCTTTTTGCGGCTGCTCTTCTTGGTCTTGGGCGGTTCGGGAAGAAGCTCGGTCTCCCCCGCTGCGTTCAGCAGCTCATCCGCCATTTTGCTCAGTTCCTGTTCGGTGTAGATATTGTCGTCTGCCATGTCTTATCCCTCATATCCTTTTTTCTTTTTGAGCTGATCGCGCAGCGCCATGAGATCGGTGCCGCCATCACGCAGTTGTTTTCGTTCGTTGATTTTGTTTATGTAATCCGTGACGCTCTGCCTGCTGCGGCTGAGCTTCTCCGGTTTTTGCACAATGGCGACCAGAAGGCCCATCTCGTCACCGCTGAGATCTCCGGCCAGCAGATCCGTGCTGACGCTCTGCCCCTGTTCAATGCGTTTACGCAAAATACCATAGATGCGGCCGAGACCGGGCGCGGAAAAGTCCTCCGCCGGGGGCAGGCCGGGGGTGGAGATGAGCGCGGGTTCGAGATAAAGAAGGCGGATCAGCCCTTCCTCCGCCGCGGCCGAGGCCGGATCGTCGTACTTGAGTTCTCGGGAGGCTGGCTGCATGAGCTTTTCAGGTCTCATCTGCTCCTTCTGCGTCTGTTTGAATGACGCATTGACAAGGCGTTTTCGCCGCCGCTCTACGTCGTTTACGATCACATCCGGGGGAAGTCCCAGCTCCTTTGCCAGGTCCATCGCATAGACCTGCCGCCTTACCTCGTCAGGCATGCGGGCCAAAAACTCCACCGCCTCGCGCAGATAGTCGGACTTCTGCTCCGTCACGTTCAGATCGTACTTGTCCCGGATGGCGCGCAGGCGGTAGTCCATCTGGTTTTCCGAACCCTCCAGGAGTTTGCGGAAGGCCTCGGGGCCTTTGGTCTTGATAAACTCGTCCGGGTCCTTGGCTCCCGACATGCGCAGCACGCGCACTTTGATGTCCAGTTTCTCCAGAATGCCGATAGCGCGCTGGGAGGCTTTGAGGCCCGCGCCGTCGTTGTCGTAGGCGATAATGACCTCGTTTTTATAGCGCGAGATGAGACGCGCCTGCTCCGGCGTGAGCGAGGTGCCGAGCGACGCCACTGCTGAATCAAAGCCCGCCTGATGCAGGCTTACGACATCTATATTGCCCTCTGATAAAATGATATATCCGCTTTTTGATTTTTTAGCCAGATTCATGGCAAAAAGGTTCCGGCTTTTGTTGAACGTCAGGGTTTCGGGGCTGTTGAGGTACTTCGGCTCCCCGTCGCCCAGGATGCGGCCTGAAAAGCCGATAACGTTTCCGCGCACGTCGATAACGGGAAACATGAGGCGATTGCGGAAGGCGTCATAAAAACTGCCGTTTTTCCCGCGCTTGACGAGGCCCGCGTCAAAGAGCTCATTGTCCGTAAAGCCCTTTTCATGCATGGCGCTGCGGAGGCTTTCCCAGGTGTCGGGCGCGGCGCCGAGGCCGAAGTTTTTCACCATGGCGGGCGAGATGCCGCGCCGCTGTATGTACTGAACCGCCGAGCCGCCTTCGGGTCTGGAGAGGTTTGCGTAGAACCAGCGGGCCGCCTCCTTGTTGAGGGAGAGCATCCGGGCACGCTTGCGTCCCTCGGCGCTGTCGGTCTCTTCCGGCATCTGCATCCCGGCGCGCTTGGCGAGAAAGGCGATGGCCTCGGGGTAGGAGAGGTTTTCGATCTCCATGATAAAGCTGATGACCCCGCCGCCCTTTCCGCAGCCGAAGCAGTGGTAAATCTGCTTGTCCGGTGAGACGGAGAAGGAAGGGGTCTTCTCGCTGTGAAAGGGGCAGAGGCCGAACATGTTGGCCCCGCTGCGCTTGGACAGCCGCACATACCCCGACACCACGTCCACAATGTCCGAGCGGTCCACCAGATCCTGTATGAACTTTTCGGGGATGGCCAAGTTTACCGCCTCCTCCGCAGAAAGCAAGGGGATACTTTTGAGTGTGGAGTGTGGAGTTTTCAGTGTGGAGTTGTGGTGTGCCTTCGGCACGATTACAATTGTCCGCAAAGCGGACACCTTAACTCCAAACTCCTCACTCCAAACTTCAAACTCATTTCACCGTCCACGCAAACGGGATGAACACCTCACCGAACTTTTCCATGGCGTAGCCGTCGGTCATGCCGGAGATGTAGTCCACCGCTGCGCGGCCCCTGCCCTCTTTCTCGGCGATGATCTGCAGCTCCCGGGGCATTTTTTCCGGGTGCCCGATATAGTACTCGTAGAGCTTTTCCAGAATGCCCTGTACCTTGTTCTCCTCGCTTTTGGCGAGAGGATTGGTGTAGACATCGGAGAACATGTAGCGGTGGAAGAAATCAAAGGTCTCCTGCATCCGGGGGGACATACGAAGTTCCCCGTCCCGGCTGTTTTCGATGAGGTCGGTGATGAGGGAATTGATGCGCTCGCTGTTGCGCTCCCCGCAGTCACGGCGAATGCGATCCGGCACCGCGTAGGAGCGGATGATGCCGGCGCGGATGGAGTCGTCCAGATCGTGATTTATGTAGGCGATGCGGTCGCACAGGCGCACGCAGGTGGCCTCGCGCGTATCGTCCGGCGCGCCGTGGGTGTGGTTGAGGATGCCCATGCGCGTCTCATAGCAGAGATTCAGACCCCGGCCGTCCCGCTCCAGCACATCCACCACGCGCAGGCTCTGCTCATAGTGCTTGAACCCGCCCTCGTAGATGGTGTTGAGAGCCCGCTCCCCCGCGTGGCCGAAGGGCGTGTGGCCCAGATCGTGGCCGAGGCCGATGGCCTCGGCGAGGTCTTCGTTGAGACCCAAAGCCCGGGCAACGGTACGGGCCAGACGCGTGACCTCCAGCGTGTGGGTCAGGCGCGTGCGGTAGTGGTCCCCCTCCGGGCGGAGGAAGACTTGCGTCTTATGCTTTAAGCGGCGGAAGGATTTGGAGTGGGTGATGCGGTCCACATCCCGCTGAAAGCAGGTGCGGATTTCGCACTCGGGCTCCGGCGTGAGCCTGCCGCGGCTTTCCGACGCCAGCACCCCATTGGGGCCGACGATCAGCCGTTCGAGTTTTTCTCTTTCCTCACGTGGACAGGTCATGCGCTTCACCGCCTTGATAAAAAATACAAAGGGATTTTTCCCTTCATTACTCTTATACGACGAAAATTCGTATTTCCCTTTATTTTTTTGAAAATTTTTTTGCGCAAAAAACGGGCCGGCAGATGCCGACCCGTTTCCGTACTGTTTTCTTACTCCTCGGGGCTGAACTCGTCCTTGCCGACGCCGCAGAGCTCGCAGGTGAAATCGTCGGGCAGGTCTTCCCACTTGGTGCCCTGCTCGTCCTCATCATAGACCCAGCCGCAAACATTGCAAACATACTTCATTGGTGTTTTCTCCTTTCGTGAAAATGATGCTCTCCCCCGTTACCTGATCAGCAAAACGCTCACAGCCATCAGAACGCCGCCGATGAGAAAGCACAGGATGGAGACAAGATGCCCCAAATACTGGTGCAGGATGATCGCGACAAAATTGAACAGTCCGATTCCGAAAATGAATCCGCCCGCCATGCCGAGGAAGACCCCAAAGCTTGGGGGTGCTTGAGGCGGCAGCAATAGTAAAAGATACACAATCTCCGGCAGCAGCAGGGCAAAAATCCCCAGCAGCACCGCGAAGACATAGCCGACGGGGTGCCGCCGCTGAAAATCGGCGTCGGACTCCATGTGGAAATAAGCGGCAGAACCCTTGGGCGGGAACCACTGGTTGATCCATCTGCTCTCGGGAGAGTTTTCATAGATCACAACCGCGCCTTTCGGCGGCCCGTTATAGTGTCTGCGCTTTTTCCTGCTCACTTGAAGTAGCGCTCCAGCAGGCCCTTGAAGGCTTTGCCGTGGCGGGCCTCGTCGCGGGCCATCTCATGGATGGTGTCGTGCAGGGCGTCGAGGTTGTACTTCTTGCAGAGCTTGGCCAGATCGGTCTTGCCGGCGGTGGCGCCGTTCTCGGCGTCGACGCGCATCTGCAGGTTCTTCTTGGTGCTGTCGGTGACGACTTCACCCAGAAGCTCGGCAAACTTGGCGGCGTGCTCGGCCTCTTCCAGGCCGGCCTTCTCCCAGTACATGCCGATTTCGGGATAGCCTTCACGGAAGGCGACGCGCGCCATGGCGAGGTACATGCCGACCTCGGAGCACTCGCCCTCGAAGTTGGAGCGCAGGCCCTTGATGATCTCTTCCTGCACTTCGGCCGGGACATCCGCGCCGAAAACCTTGCCGACGCCGACAACATGCTCGGCAGCCCAGGTCATCTCACCGGCCTGCTCGACGAACTTGGAGCCGGGAACCTTGCAGATGGGGCAGAACTCGGGGGGCGTGTCACCCTCATGGACGTAACCGCATACAGAACATACCCATTTTTTCATTGGAAATTTCCTCCTGTTGTAAATATATAAGTGATGTCTTATACTGCTTTCCTTGTGGGGCTTCAGTATACCACGGAGACCATAGGTTTGTAAAGCGAATTCACTCACTATAAACGATCAGCTCCGCCAGTGCCGGAGCGATGGCGCGGCCGAAGAGCCGGATGGCGGCAAGGGCCTCGCGCAGGGTGTTGCCGCTGCTGCCCACCTCCACAATGAGAGAGCCGGGCGTGAGCTGCTGGTTATATCGCTGGGGCACCAGATTCACCGGGCGCATGAGGGTCGGGCAGGCACTGTTGACGGCGTTTTGCAGGTAAAGCGCGAGGGCGAGATTGCTGCGCCAGTCAGGGTGCTCAAGCCCGCTTTCGTCCGTGCCGACGAGCAGCATGATCTGGCTTGCGGTGGTCCCCTCTTCCTCGGCCATGGTCTTGTAAACCACGCCGTTTTCGCCCAGGGCGTCGCGGTGGATATCCAGCACGATGCGGATACCGGGGCAGCTTTCCAGATATTGTTCGATGGCGGCTCCCGCGCGATTGTAGGAGCCGGTATAGCTGGGGTAGTCGTAGATACCGCGGTCATGCAGAACATAGAGACCCGCTTCCGTGAGGATCTCGGTCAGCTCGTCGCCGATGCGCACGACGTTGAACTGGGTGTCTTCGGTTCGGTTTACATCGCTGGCAGCGTAGCGGTCGGAGCCCGACTGGGTGTAGGCTTCGCTCGCGTGGGTGTGGATGATGAGGATCTGCGGCTCGCCCGGCGGCAGCGTCAGTCCCGGCCCTTCAGCCAGCAGTTCGGCTGCGTCGACCCAATAGCCCGTCTCGTTCTTGATGCGCATACCGCCCTCAATGGTGGTCTCGAGGATCGTGTCAGGTTCCGTCGTCGGCATCGGAGGCGGGGAGAAAGACTCCTGCGGCGGCGCAAGACCAAAGGTGCGAACGAGAGGTCCCGGCACGGGACGCGCGTATACCGGGGAGGCAGTCAGGACGGTCACGTTTTTCATACGTTCACTCTGAGGCATCGAAAGCATGTACGCGCCGAGCCGCCCGTCGATCCCGCCCGTCATCAGGCATACGCCCGCCGCAGTCAGCAGTGCCGCCAGATGTCTTGCAAGTCTCCTCATCCCGCTCCCCTCCCGTTTCTTCGGTTTCCTTACAGTCTATGCGCCGTGAGGGGCGTACATGCTGGCGGCTTTATGGCTGTAACATGAATAAATTCCCGAATTATTTACACTTTTGCAGAAACTATGGCTTGAATTACACTGTAGTAAATGGTATACTTAACAGCGTTATGTAACCCAATGCATCTGACAAAGGGGGCACAAACGATGGCGGAACGTTATTCCCGGCTCTATTCCCTGCCGGAGGATCTCTATACCGCGGGCGCGCCGCTGGTGATCGCGGCAGGCGCGCTGCTCATGGACAATCAGTCAGGCAAGGTGCTGGCCCAGCTCAAAATGCGCAGCATCTCCGACAAGGTGATAAACAGCATCAAGGTCCTGGTCACCGGCACGAACCGTGCGGGCGATATGCTGTGCCGGGAGGAGCATGTGTATGAGGGTCTCAATGCCGCGCGCGATTCCTTCTTCGGCCAGCGGGAAGCCGTACTGCTCTCTGACGCGGATGTGCGCAGCTTTACGGTGCAGCTTCTGAACGTCTCCTTCAGCGACGGCAGCCGTTATATCGGCAGCGTGGAGGAGTGGAAATCCCTGCCGGCCCAGGCAGATCTGAACCAGCGCCTTTTCGACACCGAGCTCATCCGCCAGTACCGTCTGGAGACCAGCAATCTGAGCCGCTTTGTGCCGCTGGAAACACAGGATCTGTGGCTTTGCGCCTGCGGCGAAATCAACCGCAGGGGCGAAAGCTGCCACCGCTGCGACCAGACTCTGGAACAGTGCAAAAAATACTTGAGTGTAGACCTGCTGCGAGAGAACAAGAATCTGCGTCTCAACAGTGAAGCTGTGCAGGCTGCGCTGGACGAGGCCAGACGTCAGTCCCGCGGAAAGCTGCTGCGGCGCGTCCTGCTGGTGCTTGTGCCGCTGGTGCTGGTAGCGGGCATTGCCTTCGGCGCGCACAAGATCATCGAGCGGCGAGACCTCATCTATGGCGAGGCATGCCGCCTATACAACGTGGGCGAATATGCCGAGGCCGCAGTGCTTTTCGACAAGCTTGGCCATTATAAGGATGCGGGAACCCTGGCTGCCAAGGCCAAGAAGTCCGACGCCGAGATTGCCTCCTATAACCGCGCGGTAAAGCTCCTGGACAACGGGCGCTGGGACGACGCGCGCGACGCGTTTACGGCCCTCGGGAAGTATGAGGACAGCGCCGAGCTTGCACAGGAGGCCCTGTACCGCAAAGGGCAGGCCCTGCTGGAAAAGGAGGACTATGCCGCGGCGCGTGAGATCTTCGAGGGGCTGGGAAACTACCGGGATGCAGCCAAAATTGCCGCTCACTTTTTCAGTCGCCGCCTTTCCGAAGAGGCAAGCCTGAATCCGGAATGCGGCGGCCCCCTGACCACGACTTACCGCTATGACAGTTACGGGCGCATCGCCGAAAAAGTGGAGCTCTTCTCTGCTTATCCCGGCATGAGCGACCGTGTGTCTGTCTACGACTACGACGCGGACGGCAGCTACACCATTACGGAAAACCAGGTGGCAAGGCGCTACGACGCATATGACTCCTACATCGGGCAGGGCGACCTTGTGTCGAACAGCTATGAATATAATTACTACCCCGACGGCAGCGTGCACTTCCGTATCGGAACCGACGCCAGGACCGGCGCTTATCTCAATTCCGCCGCCTATGACGAGCATGGCAACCAAATCGCCGTGCAGGGTGAGGACGGGACAAACTACACCCTGCTCAATGAATACAACGGTGACCAGCTTTCA
Organism: Candidatus Limivicinus sp.; assembly: GCA_045130755.1. GTDB lineage: Bacteria > Bacillota > Clostridia > Oscillospirales > Oscillospiraceae > Limivicinus. The sequence goes on from JBGUQD010000070.1 coordinate 11,813, forward strand.
AGACAGGAGCGCTACGATGAGGAGGGAACCATGCTCAGCCGCGTGAGCTTTGAGTATGATGACGAGGGGCTGCTCAAGCGCGCCGTTTTCCTCACCCCCGGCGCCACGACCACGGCCACCGTGCTCTATACCAACGGCCCAATCTATGCCCCCAATGCCGTGGAATAATTCTTTCAGACAACAGCCCGTCGCTTAGCGGCGGGCTGTTCACGCATCCTCTACTTGACAGTGCCTCGTTCAGCGTGGTATTATCAACAAGGAACTATGTGCGTTTTACCTCATTTTCCCACTTCCGGGGATGTGGGGTTTCTTTTTTTCAATAAAGGAGTGTTCATCATGGATTACGATGTCATCATTGTCGGCGCGGGTCCCGGCGGGATTTTCACCGCCTATGAGCTTGCGAAAGCCGAACGCGGCCTGAAGATCGGCGTGCTGGAGCTGGGCAAGCCTCTGGACAAGCGTCACTGCCCCATCGACGGAAAGAAGGTCAAATCCTGCATCCGCTGCAAAACCTGCAGCATCATGAGCGGCTTCGGCGGTGCCGGCGCCTTCTCCGACGGCAAGTACAACATCACCAATCAGTTCGGCGGCACGCTATATGAGCATATCGGCAAGACCCAGGCCATAGAACTGATGCAGTACGTGGATAAAATCAACCTCCGCCACGGCGGCGAGGGGACGAAGCTCTATTCCACCGCCAACAGCAAAATCAAGCGCATGTGCCTGGAAAACGGGCTGCACCTGCTTGACGCCCAGGTCCGTCACCTCGGCACCGATATCAACTATGTGGTGCTGGAAAACATCTACAACGAGCTCAAGGACCGGGTGGACTTTCACTTTGAGACTGCCGTCACGGGTCTAAAGAAGATCGACGGCGGCTACGAGGCGGAGACCGAGAAGGGCAGCTTTACCTGCCGCAAGTGCGTTGTGTCCGTCGGGCGCAGCGGCAGCAAGTGGATGGAGAAAGTGTGCGCTTCTCTCGGCATCCCGACGCTGTCCAACCGCGTGGACATCGGCGTGCGCGTGGAGCTGCCGGCGGAGATCTTCGCCCATCTGACCGATGAGCTCTACGAGAGCAAGATCATCTACCGCACGCAGAAGTTTGAGGACATGGTGCGCACCTTCTGCATGAACCCCCACGGCGTGGTGGTCAACGAGAACACCAACGGCATCGTCACCGTCAACGGTCACAGCTATGAGGACCCCAGCAAGCACACGGAGAACACGAACTTTGCCCTCCTGGTCTCCAAGCACTTCTCTGTGCCCTTCAAGGACTCCAACGGCTACGGTGAGAGCATTGCCCGCCTTTCCAACATGCTCGGCGGCGGCGTCATCGTGCAGCGCTTCGGCGACCTGGTACGCGGACGGCGCAGCACCGAGGCCCGTATCCGGGAAAGCTTTGTCACCCCGACGCTGGCGGCCACCCCCGGCGATCTGAGTCTGGTAATTCCCAAGCGCATCCTTGACGGCATCATCGAGATGATCTACGCTCTCGACAAGATTGCCCCCGGCACCGCCAACGACGACACCCTGCTTTACGGTGTGGAGGTCAAGTTCTACAACATGGAGGTCGAGATTGACGACAGACTTCAGACCTGCTCTCCCGGTCTCTACGTCATCGGCGACTGCTCCGGCGTGACCCACTCCCTCTCCCACGCGTCCGCAAGCGGTGTGCACGCGGCGAGATGCCTGCTTGAGGAAATATAATCAATTGCGATTGATTTCCTTCGGGTTAAAGCTTTCAATTATTTGGTTTATTATGGAGGCTTGAATGGCTAAAACCAAGGGTCAAAACTACATGCACGGCGCCGCGATCCTCACCATCGGCGTGATCATCATGAAGGTCCTCGGCTTCTTCTACAAGATTCCCCTGGGCAACATCCTCGGGGACGAGGGTTACTCCATGTTCATGGGCGCCTACAGCATCTACTATATCTTCTTCACCCTTGCCACCGCGGGTCTGCCGGTCGCGTTGTCGAGACTGGTCGCCGAGGCGGACGCAAACGGCCGGGCCAAGCAGGAGGAAAAAACCTTCCGCGTGGCACTGTTCACGTTTACGGTGATCGGCCTCATCTTCGCGCTCATCATGTTCTGCTTTCCAGAGTGGCTGGCGGCCGAGTATCTGGAAAACCCGGACGCTGCGCCCAGTGTGCGGGCCATGGCCCCGGCGATCCTGCTGGTGTGCATCGTGTCGGCCTACCGCGGCTACTGCCAGGGCAACGGCAACATGCTGCCCACCACCGTGGACGAGGTGCTGGAAGTCTTTTTCAAGGTGGTCTCCGGTCTCGTGATCGCGGAGCTGGTGCTGCATTCCTTCCGGCCCGGCGACCCGATGTCGCTGCCCATGGGCTCGGCAGGCGCGATTTTCGGTGTGTCCATCGGTTCGGCGGTATCGCTTGCGTATATGATCATCTACAAGCACCGGCACTATTCCGTGCTCTCCGCCCCCTATACCGGCGGCATTGACCCCAAAGACATTCCGGGTGACGATGATCTGGTCGACCCCGCGCTGAAGATTGTGAAGGATATCCTCACCATCGGCATCCCCATCGCCACCGGTGCCTGCATCATGGCGCTTTTAAACAGTGTGGACTCCAAGCTCTGCATGAACCGGCTCCAGAGCGCGGCCGGCTTTTCCTACCGGGAGGCCAAGGTTCTCTACGGCGTGTACGGCAAGGCACAGACACTCTTCAATCTGCCCGCGGCCTTCATTACGCCGCTGACCATCTCCATCGTACCGGCCATCTCCGGCGCGCTTGCAAAAGGCGACAGGAAGACTGCCGGAGTCGTATCCGAGGATTCCATGCGCATCTCCGCCTTTTTCGCCATCCCCATGGGCGTCGGCCTTGCGGTGCTGGCAGGGCCCATCATGGATGTGCTCTATCCCGGCAGCCATGCGGCAGGCGCAGGGCTTTTGCAGGTCATGGGCATCGCTTCCTTCTTTGTGTGCCTGGTACTGATGGAAAACGCAATCCTGCAGGCATCCGGCCGCGAAAAGCTTACCATGGTGACGCTCATCACCGGCGGCATCATCAAAATCGTTATCAACTGGTTCCTTGTCGCCAGACGCGACATCAACATCTATGGCGCGCCGGTGGGTACCCTGTGCAGCTACTCCGCTATGGCGGCGATGGACTATGTCTTCATGTGCCGCACGCTGGACCATCGGCCCCGCCTGCTGCGCGTATTCAGCGGTCCCATGGCCGCAAGCGCTCTCATGGGACTGACTGCCTGGGGTGTTTACGGGCTGTGCCAGCGGGTGTTGATGGGCAGTCATCGGATCGGCACACTGATTGCCATGTGCGCGGCAATCGGGGCGGCCGTCGTCGTGTATCTCATCACCGCCATCGTGTTCAAAGCCGTCACCAAAGAGGATATGAAACTCATCCCCGGCGGTGAAAAGATCGCACGAATCCTTCATATGCGTTAAAAACCGGCATAAATCCTTAAAAAAGCGCAAATAGTACTTGCGAAATATGCAGAAGTATGATACAGTCTATTTGCTCACGGCCCGTGTATGTTATTCAGGCCGTTTTGACGATGAGTAAACCGCCGAAAATGCGGGAAAACTCACCATACCATGGCATTTAAGCCATATATCATTCAGGAGGAATCAAACTATGAATAAGGCAGAATTAGTCGCTGCAGTCGCTGAAAAGACCGGTCTTTCCA
>JBGUQD010000071.1:0-2074 GCA_045130755.1 Candidatus Limivicinus sp.
CAAGGCCGACCGCAAGAACGGCAACAGCGATGAACTCAACCGCATGATGGTCACCTTCGACGAGATGACCATGGGCCAGATCATGGCGGGCTTCCCCGATCTGTGCGGCATCCCGCATCAGCTGCTGCCCATGTTCCTGGTCTCCGAGATCGACCAGCTTGTCTGCATCCCCTACATCGACGCGGTCGAGTCCTACGGCCTGCCCGCCGATACCTGCCCCGTGCCGTCCTCCGAGTGCGGCGCGCTGGTCATCAACGCCCTGCCCGACATGGGCTCCGGCTTCATTTCCAGCTCCATGCCCTGCGATGGCTCCACCATGGCATCCTCCTACTTCTCCCGCCGCTTCCCGAATATCCCCGTCTTCCACCTCTGCTTCCCCGTCCGCTATCTGGATGAGGAGACCGTGCAGATGGGCGCTGAGGATATCAAGGCCTGCATCAAGTGGATCGAGGAGAAAACCGGCGCCAAGTGGTCCTGGGACGCTTACTTCACCTGCATGAAGCGCTTCAATCAGGAGACCGACCTGGAGCTCAATAAGTGGGAGATCAACAAGTCCTCCCGCCCGCAGCTGATCGGCCCGAGTTATGAGCTGTTCCGCAAGTGGAACTACGAGATGGACGGCGGCATCGACCCGCGCGTTCTCCCCTCCATGCAGAAGGTCGACAAGATGCTCATGAAGGCCTACGAGAACGGCGAGACCGCATGGCCCGAGCGCAAGATGAAGCACCGCGCCATCGTCTGGTCCTGCCCGGCCCACTACTATGCCAACTTCTCCAACTGGCTCGCCAACTGCTGGGGCATCGATGTCCTGGTCGAGATGGAGTCTCTGAACTTCACCAAGCACCTCGAGACCGAGGACAAGGAAGAGGCTCTCAGAGACCTGGCCCGCCTGTACGAGCGCATGGTCATGCGCCGTCACACCAACGGCGGCTACCAGAACGTCGTCGACGAATGCTGGGCCCAGTGCGAAGCCTGGAACGCCAAGCTCGTCATCATGTACCAGAATGTGGCCTGCAAGAACATGGCGACTGTTCAGGGCATTCTGGACGAGCAGGGCCGCGCCCGCGGCTACGACCTGATCTGGATCGAGCACGACCTGATGGATCCGCGTACCGTTTCCCGCCGCACCATGCGCGACAAGGTCAACGAGTACATGCGCACAGTCATGAAGGCCGAGCCTGTCGACCCGTCTCTGGTCGAGTTCGAGGACGAGGTATGTATGTAAAATGAATGGCAAAGGCCATTCATTTTAGAAGGCTTGCAGCTCTCTGCGCGCACTGCGTCGTCGCAAGCTTTGCTCATTCGCTTCCGCCAGGCGTGACGAAAGCTCATTCTCTCCGCTGCTCCTCCTTCTAACTGCAAAGCAGAGGCTTTGCAGTTAAGAGGAAAACGGAGGGAGCAGAGTGCAGTTTTCGCCTTAAAGCGGAAACGGAACGGCGCGAGCTTCGTTTGACGTCGCTTGCACACTTGAGAGCTGAGAAGAGTTTTTCCCGAGGTACACGCCCCCCCGGGAAAAACGATCTGAATTGTTTTCGCCTTGCGAGGCGAAAAATCAGAGGGGTGATCCCCTCTGAACTTCCCCGCGTGCTACTAAACATACAAGGAGATAATGATAAATGAAATATTTCGGCGGTTGTGACGTAGGTTCCACTTACACCAAGGCAGTCATTCTGGACGAGAACGGCAAAATGGTTGCCGACACCACGATCAAGAGCAAGATCAATTCCGAGCAGAGCGCCATTGCGGCGATGGACGAGGTTCTCAAGCAGGTGGGCCTGAGCAGCAGCAAGGAGCTGGAGTACCTGATCGGCACCGGCTACGGCCGCAACAAGGTTCCCTTTGCCGATGAGAACATCTCCGAGATCTCCTGCCACGCCATGGGCGTGCATGTGACCGATCCTTCCGTCAAGGCCATCATCGACATCGGCGGCCAGGACGTCAAGGGCATCAGCATCGACACCGACGGCACCGTGAAGAACTTCGCCATGAACGACAAGTGCGCCGCCGGCACCGGCCGCTTCTTCGAGGCCATGGCCCGCTCCTTCGAGCTGAGCCTGCCCGAGTTCTCCAAGCT
>JBGUQD010000072.1:0-6388 GCA_045130755.1 Candidatus Limivicinus sp.
TTTTGGAACGCGGCGTGATAGTACAGGGGGCATGTTATGCTCAACGAACTCCACATTGAAAATATTGCCGTCATCGAACACGCGGACATCAGTTTCGAACGCGGTCTGAATATTCTGACAGGTGAGACAGGCGCGGGAAAATCCATCGTCATTGACTCCATTGGCGCGGTTTTGGGCGAACGGGTCAGCCGTGAGCTTGTACGCCGCGGCGCGGAAAAGGGCATGGTCACTGCGATCTTCGATATAGACGGCTGTGAAAACTGGCTGCGTGACAATGAGATCGATGCTGAGGATGAACTCATTATCCAGCGCCGCATCAGTGCTGACGGGAAAAGCGGCTGCCGCGTCTGCGGCACTCCTGTTACAACTGCGCAGCTCAAAGAACTTGCCGCTCAACTTGTGGACATTCATGGGCAGAACGATGGACGCCAGCTGATGGATGAGCGTCGGCACAGGGAATATCTTGACCGTTTCGGCACCGATCCCAAATCATTGGAGGCATACCGCTGCTGCTACAAGCAGTATAATGACATAAAAAAAGAGCTCAATGCCCTGCAGATGGATGAAATTGAAAAGGAACGCCTCAGCGACAGCTTACGTTACCAGATCGAAGAGCTGGAACGAGCTGAGCTTAAAGCTGGAGAGTATGATGCCATCTGTGCCCGGCGCGATCTTCTGCGTAATGCCGAAAAACTGAGCGAGGCTCTGGACAATGCAATCGCCATGCTGTCGGGTGATGAAGACAATGCTCTGACATTGACGCAGAATGCCGCATACTATGTGGGGAAAGCCTCCGCTTATGCGCCGGAACTGGAAAATACAGAGGAATCGCTTAACAGTGCCGCCTTCAGTATTTCAGATGCGGCAGAAAGCCTGCGCGATTTTCGTGAGAACCTGGACTTTTCCCCCGGTGAGTACGACAGCTTGGAGACGCGCATTGCGCTTTTGAGCAAGCTTCAGCGTAAGTATAACCGGGATGAGGACAGTCTTATCTCCTATCTCTATGATTGTAAGGAAAAGCTTGATAATATCCAGTATGCTGATGAGCGCAGCGAGAAGCTTCGCAAGCAACTGCATGAGGCGGCTGAGCGCTGTCGTGCAGAGGCTGCAAATCTCAGTCGGAGTCGGCACACAGCTGCAAGTATTCTCGAACAACGCATCATGGAGGAACTCAGGCAGCTCAATATGCCCTCTGTTCGTTTCGCTGTGAAGTTTGAATCGCTGACAGGAAAACCCGGATTTGATGCAAACGGTTCTGACGAGATTAGCTTCGTCATGTCCGCAAATGCAGGTGAGGAATTGGGACGTATCAGCCGTATCGCTTCCGGCGGTGAGCTAAGCCGCATCATGCTGGCCATGAAGAACGTCTTTGCGGAGAAGGATCCGGTCGCCACTATGATTTTCGACGAAATCGACACAGGTGTTTCCGGCATAGCGGCCCAGCGTGTCGGAGAGAAGCTTTGGTCGGTATCGTTAGGAAAACAGGTTATGTGCGTGACACATCTGCCGCAGATCGCCGCCATGGCGGATCAACACTATCTTATCCGCAAGGAGGAACGTGACGGCAGGACGTATACCAACATCGTTGAGCTTGACCGAGAGGGCCGAAAGCAGGAACTCGCAAGACTTCACGGCGGTGACAATATCACCGGGACTACACTTTTGAGTGCAGAGGAGCAGCTCGAAGCCTGTGAACACTTCAAATCGGAACATACTTGACTTTACAGGTAAGATACAGTATAATCCCACATGTTAACGCAATGAAGGACAGAAGTAGAGCTTCTACCGCCTGCGCAGAGAGCCCCTTGGCCGGTGAAAAAGGGGAGAGGCAGATGCCTGAATACAGTCCGGAGCGGCATACCGAAAAGGCAACCGAGTAGGCTATGACGGAGGCGCCCGATACAGCGCATGAGTGTTTTGCACTCGCTGAGACATAAATCGTGAGGTTTGTGTGTTCAGAGGTGGTACCGCAAGTGATTGCCCTCTGTCCTCAAGGACAGAGGGCTTTATCTTTATTAGTCAATAAATTCATATAGGAGAAATAAGAAATGGGAATCTATGAAGAACTGGTAGCTCGCGGCCTGATCGCTCAGGTTACGAATGAGGACGAGATCCGCGACATGGTCAACAACGGAAAAGCCACCTTCTACATTGGCTTTGACTGTACGGCGGATTCGCTGCATGTTGGTCACTTTATGGCGCTGTGCCTCATGAAGCGTCTGCAAATGGCGGGCAACAAACCCATTGCCCTGATCGGCGACGGCACTACCCTCATCGGTGACCCCTCCGGCCGCACCGATATGCGTAAGATGCTTACCAAGGAAGACATCCGTCACAATGCCGAGTGCTTCAAGCGCCAGATGGAGAAGTTTATCGACTTTTCTGACGGGAAGGCCATGATGCTTTACAACTCCGAGTGGCTTGTCCCCCTCAATTACATCGATCTGCTGCGCGAGGTGGGCGCATGCTTTTCCGTCAACAACATGCTTCGCGCCGAGTGCTACAAACAGCGCATGGAGCGCGGCCTGAGCTTCCTGGAATTCAACTACATGATTATGCAGTCCTATGACTTCTACTACATGTTCCAGCATTACGGCTGCAACATGCAGTTCGGCGGAAACGACCAGTGGAGCAATATGCTCGGCGGCACGGAGCTTATCCGCCGCAAGCTCGGCAAGGATGCACATGCCATGACCATCACGCTGCTTCTTAACTCCGAGGGCAAAAAGATGGGCAAGACCGCCTCCGGCGCTGTCTGGCTTGATCCCAACAAGACGAGCCCCTATGAGTTTTACCAGTACTGGCGCAACGTGGGCGACGCGGACGTGCTCAAGTGCATCCGCATGCTGACCTTCCTGCCGCTTGAGCAGATCGACGAGATGGACAAGTGGGAGGGCAGCCAGCTCAACAAGGCCAAGGAAATCCTGGCCTATGAGCTTACGAGCCTTGTCCACGGTGAAGAAGAGGCTAAGAAGGCCGAAGCTTCTGCCAAGGCCTTGTTCGCCGGCGGTGCCCAGGGCGGCGACGTGCCCACCAGTGAGATCGAAGACACTGATCTGGTTGATGGCAAGCTCGATATTCTGAGTCTGCTGGTCAAATCCGGTCTGTGCGCCTCAAAGTCCGAAGCGCGCCGCAATGTCCAGCAGGGCGGCGTCACAGTCGAGGATCAGAAGGTCACCGATATTGCCGCAAGCTATGACGCGGACACGCTGCGCAAGGGCATCATCCTTCGCCGCGGCAAAAAGAATTTCAACAAGGTCATTCTTAAGTAATATGATATAAGAAAATGAGGCTGTGTTTACAGTCTCATTTTCGCTCTATATAAAGGATATTGCTGGCAATGCTTGTGCTGTGCCGGCGCACATAGTCGGAGAAGTCCCGTCGGCTCAGATAATACCGCCGCCCCCAGGAGGAGATTTGCAGCCAGTCTGCATCCAGCCCCGTGACGGTGAAGTAGTGCGCCCGTGCCCCGGAAGCAGGAATATAATTACCCGCCGGATTGCGGACAAAAAAGCGCACCCGTCTGTCGCCCCATATCAGCGGGAAATTCGGCCCCACGGACATGACGACCGGGATATCTGCGCGCAGCATTACTTCGATCCGGTCCCAGAGTTTTCCCGGCGCAAAGCACCAGCAGGCGGTATAGGGCATGCCGTGACGGCGGAAGAAGAGTTTCATGCCCGCCATGAGCATGATGCCGTTGATGCCGGCATAAGGGATCATAGGGAAATAGCTGCGGTTAAGGTGTTGTATACAGTTGTCATAGTCGGAGAGGGGAATAGGCCTATCCTCCAGAAGCCCTGCAAAGTAATCCACTGCCCCGTGTGAGTGCCAGCGGCTGAGGTACAAGAGCGCGTCAGCCGCAGCTACCACACCGCAGCCGCAGCGCCGGATCATGGCGTCTTTTGAAAACTGCTGTCCACCGCCGAAGCTTGCTCCCGATGAAAGGGCAACGGAAATATAGGGGTGTTGAAGACCGATCATATTATCACCGACAATCATTATAACCGAAAAGGCTTGCTTGTTCAACAAAAGAACCTCGTATCGTCTGATACGAGGTTCTTTTCATAACTGAACTTACTTCGCCAGGATCTTCTTGAGCTTGGCATAGCGAGGCAGGGAATCGACGCGCGGCAGCTCGGGCTCACCCTGAATAAGAGGCAGTACGTAGTCGATAAACTCCTGCTTAAGGCCGTTGCCGGACTCGTTGATCCACTCCAACGGGACCTTTTTCTCATAGTTGGCAACCTCAGACAGAGGCAGCAGAACATACTTGCAGTGGTACTTGCCGTCGATCATCTCGCGCTCAAAGGCGACCATCTTGCCGGAAACACCGTTGACAGCGTTCCTCACCGCTTCCATACCGGCGGTGCAGGCTTCCTCAACGTCGGTGGCGGAGGCAAGGTGCGCACCGCAGCGCTGCAGCAGGCTCAGCTCGATGCCGCGGACCTTGGCGCCGGTGTGGGCCTTGATGATCTCAGCCAGCATTGTGGCAAGGCCGCCGAGCTGTGCATGGCCGAAACCGTCGGTCGCGGATGTCTTGGCTTCGGACACGAAGCTACCGTCGGCATAGTGGATGCCTTCGGAAACCGCAACAAAGCACTTGCCGTTTTCATTATAGATGCGCACCACGTCGGCAAGGAACTTGTCCATATCAAAGTCCAGCTCGGGCAGGTACACGAGGTCGGGACCGGAGCCGTATGCGGTAGCCAGAGCGGCGCTTGCAGCGAGCCAGCCGGCGTGACGACCCATGATCTCCACAACGGTGATCATTCCGCTGTCGTAAACACGGGCATCCTTGTTAATCTCCATGCAGGAGGTGGCAATATACTTGGCAGCACTTGCAAAGCCTGGGCAGTGGTCGGTGCCGAACAGGTCATTGTCAATGGTCTTGGGAACACCCATCACATGGCAGGGATAGCCAACGGATTCCATATAGCGGCTGATTTTATTGCAGGTATCCATGGAGTCGTTGCCGCCATTATAGAAGAAGTAGCGCACATTGTATTTCTTGAAGATCTCGAGAATACGCTTGTAATCAGTGTCATCAACTTCGGGATCGGCGATCTTATAGCGGCAGGAGCCGAGCTCAGAGGACGGGGTGTGCAGCAGGAGCTTGAGTTCTTCGGGGTCTTCTTCATCCATGACGAACAGCTTGTCATCCAGGACGCCCTTGATGCCGTGGTTCGCGCCGTAGACCTTGGTGATCTCCTCGGCGTCGAGTGCAGCACGGATAACGCCGTATGCACTGGCATTGATAACAGCAGTGGGACCGCCGGACTGACCGAAGATGCAGGAGCCGATAAGCTTCTCAGACATTTTTATTCCTCCAGTTAATTAAAAATATTTTGATTTTGTAGAAAGTCCATATTGATTATGGGCAAGATTGAGGATATAATATTAACGAAAATTTGTAAATGTGCTTTTTGTACAAATTTTTAGAAAAACAAAGGAGATTTTGTATTATGCCTCTTGTAACCACAAAGGAAATGTTCGCAAAGGCCTATAACGGCGGTTATGCTGTCGGCGCTTTCAACGTCAACAATATGGAGATTGTCCAGGGCATCACCGAAGCAGCCGGAGAGCTGAAAAGCCCCGTTATCCTGCAGGTGTCCAAGGGTGCCCGCGCTTATGCCAACCACACCTACCTTGTCAAGCTGGTTGAGGCCGCCATTATCGAGAATCCTGAGATTCCCATCGCCCTGCACCTTGACCATGGTGACACCTTTGAGTTGTGCAAGTCCTGCATCGACGGTGGTTTTACCTCTGTCATGATTGATGCTTCTTCCAAGCCCTTTGATGAAAACATTGCCCTGACCCGTCAGGTCGTTGAATATGCACATGACCACGGTGTCGTGGTTGAGGCCGAGCTCGGTACCTTGGCTGGCGTTGAAGATGAGGTCTCTGTCGAGCACGGACACGAGAGCTACACCCGTCCTGAAGAGGTTGAGGAGTTTGTTTCCCGTACTGGCTGTGACTCCCTGGCAATCGCCATCGGTACTTCTCACGGCGCATACAAGTTCAAGGCTTCCCAGTGCACCCGCAATGCCGATGGCGTTCTGGTTCCGCCTCCCCTCCGTTTCGATGTTCTGCATGAGTGCATTAAACGTCTGCCCGGCTTCCCCATCGTGCTGCACGGTTCTTCCTCTGTTCCTCAGGAATTTGTGAAGATGGTCAACCAGTATGGCGGGAATATGCCTGATGCCATCGGCATCCCGGAGGATCAGCTGCGTGAAGCTGCAAAGCTTGCCGTCTGCAAGATCAATATCGACTCTGACATCCGCCTTGCTATGACCGGCAACATCCGTAAGTATTTTGCCGAGCATCCGGATCACTTTGATCCTCGTCAGTACCTCAAGCCCGCTCGTCAGGCTGTTAAGGATATGGT
>JBGUQD010000073.1:0-6865 GCA_045130755.1 Candidatus Limivicinus sp.
AAGATGAACATCGGATGTATTTCCTTAAACGGATTGACTTTCTCGGTAGAACTGGAGAGCAATGATGGAATCATTCACTTATTCTGAACGCTCCACCTCCCAGCAGCCCGCCATCGACCTGCTGCAATCGCTGGGATATATCTATCTCTCCCCCGCAGACTGTGCCAAGCAGCGAGGGAGCCGCTATCATGTGCTGCTGCGGGACATCCTGCGGGGGCAGCTGCGGCGGCTGAACCGCTACAGCTACGCGGGGGCGGAGAACGAGTTTTCCGCGGCGAACATCGAGCGCGCCATGGAGGATCTTGACGAGCCGCTGACCGACGGGCTGGTGCGCGCCAGCGAGAAGATATACGACGCGCTGATGCTGGGGCGAAGTTACCCGGAGACCGTCGGGGACGGGAAGATGCTCAGCTTCAACCTGAAATACATCGACTGGGAGCGCCCGGAGAACAACCTCTACCACGTGACCGAGGAATTCCCGGTGGAGAGCCTTGACAGGCAGCACGACGCGCGGCCTGACCTCGTGCTGTTCATCAACGGCATTCCCTTCGCCGTGATCGAGTGCAAGGCGCCGCACATTCCCATCGAGCAGGCCGTGGAGCAGAGCATCCGCAACCAGACTAAGGAATACATCCCACAGCTCTACAAGTTCGCGCAGATCGTGGTTGCCACCAACAAGAACGCCGTGAAGTACGCCACCACCGGCACGCCCAAGAAGTTTTGGAGCGTCTGGAAGGAGCAGGACAAGGCGTTCATGGAAGAGCAGCTGCAACAGCACGTCACGGGACGCATGCCGACCGAGCAGGATCGGGCCCTGATCTCCCTGTTCAGCCTGAACCGCGCCATGATGCTGATGCGCTACTTCATCCTGTTCGACGCCAACGTCAAGAAGATATGCCGCTATCAGCAGTTCTTCGCCATTCAGGAAATCATCCATACCATCAGCCAGCCGGACGAGCGCGGCAACCGGCAGAGCGGCGTCATTTGGCACACCCAGGGCAGCGGCAAGAGCCTGACCATGGTCATGCTGGCAAAGTACATCCTGATGGAGCTGGCCCCGTGCCATCCGAAGGTCATACTCGTCACCGATCGGAAGGAGCTGGACGGACAAATCGCGGCGACCTTCGCCCACACGCGCCTGAACCCCGCGCGGGCCTCCACCGGCAAGCATCTGGTGGAGCTGCTCGGCAGCGACAAGGCGGATATCGTCACGACGATCATCAACAAGTTCAACATCGCCGAGCGCCAGGAAACGAAGAATGATTCGCGGGACGTCTTTATTCTGGTGGACGAGAGCCACCGCTCCAATTACGGACTGATGGCCACCCGTATGCGCGCGGTCTTCCCCAACGCCTGCTACATCGGCTTCACCGGCACGCCGCTGATGAAGTCGGAAAAGAACACCGTGGCGCGATTCGGGCGGCTGATCCACAAGTACACCATCCAGAACGGCGTGGACGACGGCGCGATCGTGCCGCTGATCTACGAGGGGCGATTTGTGGACCAGGATGTGGACGAGGCCAACATCGACCTATGGTTTGAGCAGACCACCCGGCGCCTGACCCCTGCGCAGAAGGAGGACCTTGCGCGCAAGTGGAGCAGCATTCGCCGGTTGACCTCCACGGACGCGCGCATCAAGCGGATCGCGCTGGACATCTACAATCACTTCGTCGAGGGATTCAAGGCCACGGGCTTCAAGGCCATGCTGGCGACGAATTACAAGCGGGACGCTGTTCGCTATCTGGAATGCTTTGAAGCCTTCGGCGATCTGGAGTGCGTCGTGGTGATCTCGCCGCCCGATCTGCGGGAAGGCGCGGACGACATCGACGAGGGCAGCGACGACAAGGTGCTGGCCTTCTGGAACAGGATGATGCAGCGCTATGGCGATGCGGACCGCTATGAAGAAGCCATCAAGAACAAGTTCTGCGACGGGGAAATCGACATACTCATCGTGTGCAGCAAGCTGCTCACGGGCTTTGACGCGCCGATCTGCCAAGTGCTCTATATTGACAAGGAATTGAAGGAACACGGCCTGCTCCAGGCCATTGCGCGCACAAATAGGCTCTGCGAGGGCAAGGACTATGGCCTGATCGTGGATTATCGCGGTCTGATTCAAAAGCTGGATACCGTCATGGATATGTACAGCGGCGCAGGGCTTGAAAACTTCGAAGGCGGCGATCTGAAGGGCGTGGTCGTGGACGTCATGTCCGCGGTTGGAACGCTGAGAGACGCCTACTCGCGGTTGATCGATCTGTTTGCACCCGTGGCGGACATCGGCGACAGTGAAGCTGTGGAAGTATTCCTTGCGGACGATAAGGCGCGGGAATTCTTCTACAACCTGCTGTGTGCCTTCGGCAAGGCGCTGAATATCGTACTGAATTCCCAGCCGGCTTACTCCGCTGTGCCGAGGGATGAGTTGAAGCGCTATCAGGACACCTTTGTGTTCTTCTCCAAGGTGCGCCGCAGCGTGAAGATACGCTATTGTGACGCCATTGACAACCGCGAATATGAACCGCTGATGCAGAACCTGCTGGACACGCACCTGTCCGTGGCGGGATTACGGCAGCTCACAGACCCGATCGACATCCTGAACAAGGATGATTTCGAGAAAGCGCTGGCGGAGCTGGGCAGCCTTCGCGCCAAGGCAGACGCCATCTCCAGTCGGTTGAGTAAGAGCATCAGTGAAAAGTATGACGAGAATCCCGCTTACTATGACAGCTTCTCCAAGCGCATCAAGCAGGCGCTGAATGAGTATCGGGAGAAGGTCATCACCGAAGCGGAGTATCTCGCCAAGATGCAGTCCATCATGGAGGATTACCATGCGGGCCGCAGCACGGTCAGCTATCCCGCGTCGATCAGCAACAATGTACACGCGCAGGCATTCTACGGCGTGATTGCAGCAATCTTTGACGCTGCCGAAGGGGTTGAGGTCTCTGCAGACTTTGCCGCCGAAATGGCTATAGCCATCACAAGGATCGTCGAAAAGCACAGCCAGGTCGATTGGACGAATAATAAGACAATTCACGATCGCATTTCACAGGACATTGATGATTTATTCTATACGTATGAAAAACAGCGTGGATTGAAGCTTTCGTTTGATGTGATCGACAAGATCATTGAGAATGTCAAGACCGTGGCGCTCAGGAGGTTCTGATGGCTGCACAATATGAAAGCGAGCGGCGAATTGTTTGCTGCGACGGAACAGAAATTTCCTATCGCTTGGAATGGAAGGATGTCAAGAATCTCAATCTTCGCATCCGGGCTGACGGTTCCGTCATTGTTTCAGCGAACCGCGCCGTGCCTGCGGCAAGAGTCGATGAATTTGTCAGCAGCAAATCAGACTACGTTTTATCGGCCGTAAAGAGATTTGGCGAGATGGAGCAATATCGGCCTCGCCCCAAGGCGTACGTCAGCGGTGAAACCTTCAATATCCTTGGCCGCAGCCTCCGTCTTGCAGTCACCCAGGGGAAGAGAAATGAAGTGACATCGGACGGCGTTTACCTTCGCTTGAGCGAAAAAAACCCGGACGATTACCAGATGCGGGAGCATATCGTCAAACGATATTTGGATAAGCAGTGCAGAGAGGTTTTCAGAGAGATTCTGGAAACGTGCTATCCTGTTTTTCGCAAATACAGTGTTCCCATGCCCAGCCTTCGAATAAGGGACATGGAAACGCGCTGGGGATCGTGTTCATCCAAAAGAGGCGTGATCACACTGAACAAACGGCTTCTTGTCGCGCCAAGACATTGCATTGAGTATGTCGTCACCCATGAGCTATGCCATTTGGTTCATCCCAACCATTCCAAACGGTTCTATGAGTTTCTGACGATGCTCATGCCAGATTGGCGCGAACGGAAAAAGATACTGGATCAATACACCATGTATACATAAATGGCAGAGAAAGTTTTTCTTGACAGCCGTAAATAGATTTGGTATAATCGACATATAATGAAGGTGGTGGTTGCCACCTTGGGCTGGTCGCAAGACCCTGGTCCACCGAGCGGCGGGGAATTTCCCCGCCATTTTCTTTACTAAGGAGTCTGGGTTATGAGCGAGAGATGCTTAAGCGTTTTCATCGATGAATCCGGCGATTTTGGCCATTATGAGGCACATTCTCCATACTACATCGTTTCTATGGTATTACACAATCAAAGCGTGGATATTCAAGAGAATGTCGATTCATTTGAAGCACATCTGATAAACCTTGGCTATCCACACCATGCCATTCACACCGGACCGCTCATCAGGCGCGAAAAGGATTATAAAGATGACCTGGTGGAAGATCGTAAACGCCTCTATAATGCTCTATTTCACTTTGCTCGCAGACTTGATATACAATACACTTGCGCGATAGTTAGAAAGTCTGAGTGTCCGGATGTCGTTTCATTGACGCAGAAGCTCTCTAAGTCACTGTTATCCATCCTGCGTGATAAGGCCGAATTCTGGAACGGCTTTGATCGTATTATTGTATATTACGACAATGGACAGATTGAATTGACCAAAGTGTTGACTGGTGTGTTCAGCACGCTTTCCGCCTTTGTGGAATTCCGAAAGGTGAAACCGGAAGACTACAAATTGTTCCAAGTGGCGGATTTGATATGTACAACAGAATTGCTTGAGGAGAAATCCGCATTAACACATTCGGAGAGAGAATTCTTCGGCAGCAAGAGGGATTTCAAGAAGAATTACTTGAAGCCGATCAAGAAGAAAGAATTGTAGATTTTCCAAGGAAAAATGAGTCAATCAACTACATCAGTTATCTCTATAAAACCACAAGGCAAAGGATGTGCAGTCCTTCGCCATTAAAACGCTCATGTAGTGATCGAGCTCTTCAGAAATGATGGGTTCGCTTTTCTTTATGCAAATCCCGGCCCGTTGCCGCCCTCATCCCCCGTATTCCGCAGGAATACACGGTTGGGTCTGCATCATGGGCCGTGTTCTATTCGGGAGTTATCCGATTTAGTCACCTTGGGATTCGATTTCCCTTGGTTTTTCCGGATTTGCCGTGTACCGCGTGTAATTCGTGTAATCCGTGTAATTCGTGTATTCCGTGTACGGATAGGATTTCCTTTTGTTTTATATTGACATATGTCATTATCTGCTTTATAATAGCATATGTCAGCATAAGGAGGCGCGCTATGCCAAGAATACCAAGATGTCGCCGCATCCAGGGCTATCCCGATTATTGGAGCTTCGCGCCAGAGGATGGCGGGCAGGCGGGAACGATTACCATGACCCTCGACGAATATGAGTGTATCCGCCTGATGGATCGGGAAAAGCTGACGCAGGAACAATGCGCGCAGCGCATGGGTATCGCCCGCACCACGGTCACCGGCATCTACGACAGCGCTCGGAGCAAGCTGGCCGAAGCGCTTGTGGACGGCAAAACCCTGCGTATCGGCGGCGGCAGCTATCAGCTGAACCATCAAGGGACAAGGCATATCGACATGAAGGGAGATCAATGCATGAGAATCGCGGCAACCTATGAGAGCGGAGAAATATTCCAGCACTTCGGCCATACGGAGCAATTCAAGCTGTATGATGTTGAAGACGGGGCCATCGTCAATACGCAAATCGTGGAGTCAAACGGCAGCGGCCATGGGATGCTGGCGGGCTTCCTGAAAGAGGCGAAGGTGGACGCGCTGATTTGCGGCGGCATCGGCATGGGCGCGCAGATGGCGCTGGCCGAGGCGGGCATCCGGCTGTATGCGGGCGTGCAAGGCCCGGCGGATGAAGCGGCAAAGGCGCTGGCGGAAGGTAGGCTGGAATATGACCCCGATGCCTGCTGTGACCATCATGAACACCATGGCGGCGACTGCGACCATGACCACTGCGCAGAACATCACTGCCGGGGAAATTGAAAACAGGAGATCCGGATATGAAGATCGCGGTTATCTATGATTCCAAAACAGGGAACACAAAGCAGGCAGCCAAATGGATCGTTGAGGGCATGGATCAGACAGAGGGCGTCGAAGCCCAGGCGTTCTCCATCCAAGAAATGGACGAGGTTTTCGTGAAGGAGGCCTGCGGCATCGTCGTCGGCTCCCCCTCCTATGCGGCGCTGATGACCCCGGACATGCACGCTTGGCTGCTTTCTTACGCAGGGAAACTGGGCTTTGCCGGGAAGCTCGGTGGCGCGTTTGCCACGGAGCAGTTCACGCATGGCGGCGGAGAAACCGTCATTCAATCGATCCTCACCATTGAAATGGTGAACGGAATGCTTTGCTATTCCGGAGGCGGTGCCTGTGGTATGCCCGTTATCCACTTTGGGCCGGTAGGTGTAAATGGCAATGTTGAGAAGCACAACGCCATGGAGCTTTACAAGGACAATTTCGTAATCTACGGAAAGCGTTTTGCCTCAAAAGCGAAGGAGCTGTTTTGACTGACGATCACGCAGAGACGGACAACCACGCCCGGCATCGTGCCGGGAGCGTGGTTGTACTTTGGGGTGATTATACTATTCGCCAACAATAATATAGTATGCCATCGGCTTCCAAATAATCCCGCATTCACACGATGATCTCTGGGGCGAATCAAATAATTCTGGATTGAATCATTCTCTGCAAGCTGTTCACGAATTGTTCACCATTAAATTAGCACTCACCTATTGACAGTGCTAACAAAATGAGTATAATAATATACGAACCGAGGGGGAAGGAAAGAAAGAGCCCCGGAGGTTCAGGGTAACAACATACAAAGACCGACGCCGACACGACAGCCTGCCCGAGGGTGCCACCCGAAAGGGAGCACACCGACAGCGGGTGCGCGACCAGCGCAAGAGGGTCAAAGGAGGTAAGAGTTATGTTGATGCCGAGTATCTTTGGTGAAAACCTGTTTGACGAATTCTTTGGTGACTGGGATCGTG
>JBGUQD010000074.1:0-20539 GCA_045130755.1 Candidatus Limivicinus sp.
GTCCGATCTTGGCCGAGTCAAACATCTGTGTCTCGGCATAGCGCTCGTTTCTCAGAAACACAAGGCCGAGATTTCCCAGATGGCGCTCGAGCTGCTGGGCGTTGTAGCCCGTGACCACCGCAATCTTCGTCACACCCGCCTGGTGAAAGGTCGCGACGATGCGCTGGGCAATCGAGATGGAACCGATATTCAGCATGGGCTTAAAATCCCCCATGCGGGACGACATGCCCGCCGCCACAATGACCGCACCGATCTGCACAAAAATCACCTTCCAGTTTTTACGAATTGCAAATATTTAATCTTCGATTATTTTAAGTATACATGCACTGTAGGGAAAACGCAAGAGTATATCTTTACATTTTTGCATTTTCGTCCTAAACTGTGGCCATGGGGGATGATGCACATGAAGCTCTACATCTGGGGCACCGGCTGCGGCGCGGGGGATCTTGCCGATCAGGGGCTGGATCTGTCGCAGATCTGTGCCTTTCTTGACTCCGCGCCTGTGTCCGACAGCTTTCTCGGCCGCCCGGTGCTGCGCCCGGAGGAAGTCAAAAGCGAAGACATAGGCCTTATCCTGGTTGCAAGCCGCCATGCGGACGATATTGCGGCAAAGGCGGCAGCGCTGGGAATCGACGCTGACAAGCTGATATTCCTGAAAAACAACTGGCAGCTAACCGACCGCAACCGGAATTATGCGGATGCAGAGACGGTCCTTGATCCGGTGTATCTGAACAGTGTCAGAGCACCGCAGCACCTGGTGCGCGAGCCGCTGTGGGTCTCGGACAGTCCCCTCAGCTCCCGCGATCTGGAAAACGACTATGTCCGCATGCGCACGCTCGAAGCTCTGTGCCGGGAGCTTGACGGCATCCCCGGCGCGGTGGCGGAGCTGGGCGTCTACCGCGGCGGCTTTGCCCGGTGTATAAACGCCCTGATGCCGGATCGCACGCTTTACCTTTTTGACACCTTCAAGGGCTTTGACGCAGCAGAGGCGAAGGGCGAAGCGGCGGGCTTTGTGCAGGCCCACCGCAACACCGGGATTGAAAAGGTTATGCGCCTCATGCCGCACCCGGAGAAGGTCATCATCCGGCAGGGGCTGTTCCCGGCAAGTCTCGGAGGACTTGAAGACCGCTTCGCGCTGGTGTCGCTGGATGTGGATCTGGAGGAGAGTACCCTCGCGGGACTTCGCTGGTTCTATCCGCGCCTGAATCCCGGCGGCTTTCTGATGCTGCACGACTATAACTCCCCGCGCCTGCCCGGCGTAAAACGCGCTCTGCGGCGCTATGAGGCTGAACTCGGGCAGCGCGTCCCTGCTGTGCCGCTGTGCGATGTAAACGGCACCTTGGTCTTGTGTAAATATCATGAAATGAACACAAAGTAAATGGATAGTTGTTCTGCTCATTTGTATAAATTGTTCAAAAAGCAGCTCGCATTTTCTGCGAGTTGCTTTTCTTTGTAATTTGAAACCCGTATGGAGCGAGGGTTAAAATATATTTGTAAGATTTTGAGCATCGGAGGCATGGCCATGGACGAGGAGCTGTTTGAACTGACCGCAAGCGAAGTAACGGTGGAGATCAAAGACCCCGCCACCGGGAAGATCTACCGGCGCGAGCTTCCCATCGACTACTACGAAAACGCGAACTTCCTGCGCCTGCGGGCAGAGAACATGGACGGCAGTCTCGCGCAGCTTGTTTTCTACACCCCGCGCGGCATCGAGCGCGTCAAGGATATCACCGGCAAGGGCCCCGACCACGACAGATGCGGCGGGCACGATCACCATTGAGCGTAAACCTGAATAAGGTCGTAAATATACTGGAAATACAAGAAGGAGGAACACTATGATCAAGAAAACGCTTATCATCAACGGCGTGACCAGAAACCTCGTGCTGGACAAGGACGAGACCCTGGCAACTGTCCTGCGTGAGCACCTGCTGCTGACCGGCTGCAAAATCGGCTGCGGCGAGGGCCACTGCGGCGCATGCAACGTCATCATGAACGGCAAGGTCACCAAGGCCTGCATCTTCAAGATGAGCAGAGTGCCCGACAATGCCGAGATCACCACGATCGAAGGCGTCGGCACGCTGACCGACATGCACCCGCTGCAGGTTGCCTGGATGGCCTACGGCTGCGCCCAGTGCGGCTTCTGCACGCCCGGCTTCATCATCAGCGCGAAGGTCCTGCTCGAGAACAATCCCAACCCCACCCGCGAAGAGGTTCGCGACTGGTTCAACAAGCAGCGCAACCTCTGCCGCTGCACCGGCTACAAGCCCCTGGTCGACGCCACCATGGCCGCTGCCGCCGTCCTGCGCGGTGAGTGCAGCAAGGAAGACCTGATCTTCAAGCCCACCGGCGACTCCATCAAGGGCAGCAAGTACATCCGTCCCTCCGCAGCCCAGAAAGTCACCGGCACCTGGGACTTCGGCGCTGACGACGCGCTCAAGATGCCCGGCTGCCTGCGCCTTGCCCTGACCCAGGCCAAGGTCTCCCACGCGAACATCAAGAACATCGACATTTCCGAGGCCGAGAAGATGCCCGGCGTCGTAAAGGTCATCACCTACAAGGACATCCTCGCCGCCGGCGGCACCAACCAGATCAACGGTCTCGTCATGCTGCCCAAGCACAACAAGACCGACGGCTTTGAGCGCCCGGTCCTCTGCTCCGACAAGATCTTCCAGTTCGGTGACGCCATCGCCATCGTCGCGGCCGACACCGAGGCCCACGCCCGCGCCGCCGCCGACGCCGTGAAGGTCGAGATCGAAGAGCTGCCCGCCTACATGAGCGCGCTCGACGCCATGGCTCCCGACGCCATTGAGATCCACCCCGGCACTCCCAACGTCTTCTATGAAACCAACTGCATCAAGGGCCCGGACTTCGACTGGGATTCCATCCCCGACGAGCAGCAGGTCGAGATCGAGAGCTACTGCTCCCGTCAGCCCCACCTGCACCTCGAGCCGGACAACGGCTACGGCTACATCGACGAGGACGGCATGGTCACCGTGCATTCCAAGTCCATCGGTATCCACCTGCACATGCCCATGATCGCCGCGGGCATCGGCGTCCCGATGGAGAACCTGCGTCTGGTGCAGAACCACGCGGGCGGCACCTTCGGCTACAAGTTCTCCCCCACCAATGAGGCCCTGATCGGCGCGGCCGTCAAGATCCTCGGCAAGCCCGTCTCCCTCAACTTCAACCAGTTCCAGAACATCACCTACACCGGCAAGCGCTCCCCCGCCTTCATGCACATCAAGCTCGCGGCGGACAAGGACGGCAAGCTGCTGGCCCTGTGGGGCGACAACTACGTCGACCACGGCCCGTACTCCGAGTTCGGCGATCTGCTCACCATGCGTCTGAGCCAGTTCACCGGCGCGGGCTACGGCATTAACTCCATCCGCAACAAGAGCCAGACCGTGTTTACCAACCACGCCTGGGGCTCCGCCTTCCGTGCCTACGGCTCTCCCCAGTCCTACATGGGCTCTGAGATCGCCATTGACTGCCTCGCCGCCAAGATGGGCATCGATCCCTTCGAGATGCGCGCGATGAACTGCTACAAGGCGTCCGAGAACACCACGATCCCGACCGGCTATGCGCCTGACGTCTACTGCGAAGAGGCCCTGTTCGACAAGGCCCGCCCGCTGTACGAGGCCGGCAAAAAGAGAGTTGCCGAGAAGAACGCCGCCTCCGACGGTCGCTACAAATACGGCATCGGCGTGGCGCTGGGCGTTTACGGCTGCGGCCTTGACGGTGTGGACTCCTCCTCCGCCTACGCTGAGCTCAACCCTGACGGTACCGTCACCATGTACGCTGCGTGGGAGGATCACGGTCAGGGTGCCGACATGGGCGTGCTCGTGTCTGCGCATGAGACCCTGCGTCAGGCAGGCATCAAGCCCGAGCAAATCCGCCTTGTCATGAACGACACCAAGATCACCCCGAACGCAGGCCCTGCCGGCGGCTCCCGCTCCCAGGTCATGAGCGGCAACGCCTGCCGTCTGGCTGCCGAGAACCTGCTTGCCGAGATGAAGAAGGACGACGGCACCTACCGCACCTACGAAGAGATGATCGCCGACGGCAAGAAGACCAAGGTCGAAGGCAACTGGGTCACCACCTTCTGCGCCGATCACCCGATCGACCAGGATACCGCCCAGGGCGAGCCTTTTGCCACCTACATGTACACCATCTTCCTGCCCGAGGTCCGCGTCGACACCCAGACCGGCAAGGTCAAGGTCGAGAAGTTCACGGCAGTTGCAGACGTCGGCACCATCATGAACAGGCTGCTCGTCGAGGGCAACTTCTACGGCGGTCTTGTCCAGGGCATCGGCCTTGCGCTGACCGAGGACTTTGAGGATCTTAACAAGCACACCAGCCTTCTCAAGTGCGGCATCCCGTACCCGAACGACGCGCCCGATGACATTGAACTGCACTTCAACGAGACCTACCGTCCCAACGGCCCCTACGGTGCCGCCGGCTGCGGCGAGGCCCCGCTGGATGCCCCGCACCCCGCCATCCTCAACGCCATCTACAACGCCACCGGCGCCCGCATCACCCGCATCCCGGCCCTGCCGGAGAAGGTGCTCGAAGCGCTCAAGGCTCTGTAATCCATCTTTTCAAGTACCTTAAGCAATGCTATAATAGAGAGGCCCGAAAGGGCCTCTCTGTTCAAGTTTACAGATCAATTCATCAGCCCCTTTTCGAAAAAGGGGCTGTCGCGAAGCGACTGGGGGATCGATCCACCCATAAAGGGCGCAATGCCTCCGGCCTGCGGCCACCTCCCTTTTTCCAAAGGGAGGTTAGATACGTATTCAGAGGGAGGGCTTCCCATGGCGCAGATTCAGGAGCGCGGTTCCACGCATGTGTATAAGGTCAACAAGATCTCCAAGGAAGAAATGGAAAGCATGGTGGAGCGCTGCGTATATGAGCACCCGCCGTTTTGCAGCGCAGCCTGTCCCCTGAAGCTGGACGCCCGCGCCTTCCTGGAGGCGGCAGCAAGCGGCAATTTCAAAAAGGCCCTCCAGCTTTACGAGAAGATCGCACCCTTCCCGCTCGTCCTTGCCATGGGCTGCGAGGCCCCATGCGAGCACAAGTGCCGCCTTGGGGAGATCGGCGACGCGGTACAGATCCGCGCGGTGGAGGAGGCTGTCGCCCGTTTTGGGCAGGTGCAGAAGCTGGGCAGTGTTTTCCGCACACGAAAGAAGAAGACTGTCGCCATCTTCGGCTCCGGGCTCTTTGCGCTGTTTCTCGCGGGAGAGATTGAGAAAAAAGCCTACCCGCTGACGGTATTCTGTGAGGAAGCGGATCCGGAAAGGTTCCTGCAATGCGAGACCGCTTTTCTGGATGAGGATGCCTTCCGGGCAGAGCTCAAGCGCTTAAAGGGCAAGGACATTCAATTTGAATTCGGCTGCACCATCGACCGCGCGTTCTTTGAGGAAAAGCGCGCCGCCTTCGATGTGGTGTGCGTCTCCCCCGCTGTGCGGCAGAGCTTGTTCCCGGAGGCGCTGTGCATCCCGGAGCTCATGTACTGTGAGGATATAAAGCTTGTATCCGGGCCCTGTACCGGGGTCATGGATGCGGCCTTCGGCGCGAAGAAGGCGGCGCTCACGGTGGACAGGCTTTCCCAGAATCTCGACCCGCGCAACACCCGCGGTCAGGAGGGTCCGGTGGAGAGCAAGCTCTACACCGATCTGAGCGAGGCGAAGGCCCTCACGAAAACGCTCATGAGCGGTGCGGGCTACAGCAAAGAGGAAGCGATCGCCGAGGCCGGGCGCTGCCTCCAGTGCCGCTGCGAGGAGTGCATGAAATCCTGTGCCTACCTCGCCCACTATAAAAAGCACCCGGGCCTTTTGGCCAAGGAGATCTACAACAACACCCAGATCATCATGGGCGACCACCAGCTCAACAAGCCCATGA
This sequence comes from Candidatus Limivicinus sp., assembly GCA_045130755.1. Taxonomy (GTDB): domain Bacteria; phylum Bacillota; class Clostridia; order Oscillospirales; family Oscillospiraceae; genus Limivicinus. Next base: position 5,899 of record JBGUQD010000074.1, read on the forward strand.
ATTCCTGCGCCCTCTGCGGGCAGTGTACGGTGGTCTGCCCCAACGGAGTGGACAGGGCGCGGGTTTGTCTGGACGCGCGGCGGAACATGGTGTCCACCGACAAGATGCCGCTGGCGCCCCACGAGTTTGCCCTGCTGGACATGCTGTTTTCCAACGATGAGGCGTTTTTAAGCCGTCCCCAGCCGGGCTTTGAGACCTGCAAGTATGTCTTCTTCCCCGGCTGTCAGGCATCGGCCATCGCGCCGGAGACGGTGAAGGCCGCCTACCTCGACCTCTGCGAGAGGCTTGACGGCAGCGTAGGGCTGATGCTGGGCTGCTGCGGCGCCATCGGTGACTGGGCCGGACGCAGCGAGATGCAGGAGCAGACGAAGGAATTTCTCAACCGGGAACTTTCAAAGCTCGGCGATCCGATCGTGATTGCGGGCTGCCCGACCTGTAAAAAGGAACTCAGCTCCCATGAGGGTATGCAGGTCATCGGCATTTGGGACGTGTTATGTAAACTTGGTCTGCCCGAGGGCGGGCACGGGCTCGAGCGCCCGGCGGCACTGCACGATTCCTGCGGCGCGCGTGGGGACGAGTCTACCCAGAACGCCATACGGGAGCTTGCACGGCAGCTCGGATGTGAACTTGTGGACACGCCTTATTCCGGGGATCGCTCCCCCTGCTGCGGCTACGGCGGTCTCTCGGCCTACGCAAACCGCGAGGTGGCAAAGGAACTCACGGATAAGTGCCTGGAGCGTTCGGACGCGCCGTACATCTCCTACTGCATGGCCTGCCGGGACCGCTTTGCGAGAGAGGGTCGGGAGTCAAAGCACATTCTGGAGCTCATCTACGGCACCGACGCGGGTGCGCCGCCGGATATCAGCGAGAAGCGCTATAACCGTTTGACGCTCAAGCGCGAGCTTTTATGGGAGCTCTGGCAGGAGGAGACGAAGGAAATGAAGCTGGACTATGATCTGCGCTATACCGAGGAAGCACGGCGCATGATGGACGCGCGCATGATCCTCATGGACGACGTGATCGCGGTGATGGACGAAGTGCGCAAGACCGGAGCCTGCATCTTTGATGAGGAGAGCGGACTCTACATCGCCTGCCGCCGCATCGGCAACGCCACCTTCTGGGTGAAGTTCAGCCGGGAGGGCGACGGGAGCTATCTCGTGCACCGGGCGTGGAGCCACCGAATGACGGTTGTGAAAAGAGAAGGGTAATGTCAGTTTGGAGTTTGGAGTGAGGAGTTATGTCATGGGTGATTAACTCCACACTCCTAACTCCACACTCCACACTCTTACTGAGGTGTTGTTATGGCAGAGAAGAATTATTATACGATCGACCCGGAGGGGAAGCTCAAGTGCGTGAAATGCGGCGTGAAGCTCGTCAAAGGCAAGGCCAAATTCATGTATCTGGACAACGGCTTTCCCGTGGAGCTGCCGGTCTGCCCCGTGTGCGGCTTTGTCTATGTGCCGGAGGAACTGGCCCTGGGCAAGGTGGCCTCGGTGGAACGGGCGCTGGAGGACAAATGAACGGGCACCCGGGCGGCGAGGCCCACACCCGCCGTATGCTTGCGCTGGCCGATTTGCCGACGGGTGCAAGCGTACTCGATATGGGCGCGGGCGGCGGCGAGGCAATAAAGCTCCTGCGGAATGCGGGCTATGATGCGCACGGCATCGACCTTGCGCCGCGGAGCGGTGAGGTGGAGCGCGGTGACTTTTTGCATCTGCCGTACCCCGACGGACACTTTGATGCGGTGCTGAGCCAGTGCGCGTTTTTCGTCTCCGGCGATGTGCCGGGGGCGCTGCGGGAGGCGCACAGGGTTTTGAAGCCGGGCGGGAAGTTCATGCTGTCCGATGTGTTTTCCCGGGAGCCTGAGCCGCTTTTGAACGCGGCAGGCTTTGAAGCATTGACGCTGGAGGACATGACGGATGTATGGCGGGCATACTATCTGGAAGCGCTGTGGCGGGAGGATGCCCCCTGCTGTGAAATTCCCCGCGGCAAGTGCCGATACTGGCTTGTAATTGCAAGGAAGGTGTGACTATGGATCTATTCGACCGCGTTCTGGAGCTGAGCCGCTATGGATATTTCTGCGGACAGATTCTGGCGATTCTGATGCTGGAGACCATCGGCGAGGAGGACCCCGGCCTTGTGAAAGCTATGGGCGGACTCAACGGCGGCGTGGGCTTTTCGCAGGGCTGCTGCGGCTGCATGACGGGCGGAGCCTGTCTGATCTCTTATTTTACCGGCAAGGGGGAAGATACCGGCATGGATCACCCTGAGCACAAGAGCGCCCTCGGCGAATTTACCCAGTGGTTTTCGGATGAGATAAGCGCGGACTACGGCGGTATCGACTGCCGGGACATCACGAAGGGCAACCCCGCAAACCGCGTGGAGTTCTGCCCGCAGATCATCGCCGCGACATATGAAAAATGCATGGAAATCCTGAGTGAAAGAGGCTTGATCTGAGTCGTGCGGAAAAGTCGGATCGACAACTACATTATGAGAGCAGAGGCTCTCCCGACAGTTACGCGGGAGAGCCTTGAAGCGCTGCAGCTGAGAAAGCTGAACGCCGTATTGAAACGGGAAAAAGCGCGCGGCGGTTTTTATAAAGACCTGCCGGAGCATCTGGACAGTCTCGAGGAATTGAAGGCACTGCCCTTTACGACAGACGAGGATCTTGCGCAAAATGCCCCGGGTCTGCTGCTGTGCTCCCAGGCTGAAATTCAGCGCATTCTGTCCGACGCGACCTCTGGCACGACCGGAGCCGCCAAGCGTGTATTTTATACCGAGGGCGACCTTGCAGGCACAGTGGAACTCTTCACGGCCGGTCTCGGGGAGCTCATCTTCCCCGGCAGCGTGACCATGATCTGCTTTCCGTTTTCGGGGCCGAATGGGCTGGGAGAACTGATTGCCGAGGCGGTGACATGCCTCGGCGCAAAGCCGCTCAAGCTCGGCGCGGGACTGACTTACGGGGAATACGCCGCCGTCATGCAGCGTGAGCAGCCCGACACCTTTGTGGGCATGCCGGTACAGTTATTAAGCATCCTGCGCGCATGCGGGCGCGGAAGCCTCAAGCGCGCGCTCGTAAGCGGAGACGCCTGTCCCGACGCGGTGCTGCGCGGGTGTGAGGAAATCCTCGGCACGCGCCTTTTCCCGCATTACGGTTCCCGTGAAATGGCGCTGGGCGGGGCGATCTGCTGCCCGGTCCATGAGGGGATGCACCTGCGGGAAAACCACGTCATCGCCGAAATCATAGATGATGCGGGTCGACCTTTGTCGCCGGGCGAAATCGGTGAGCTTGTCATCACCACCATCGGGATGGAGGCCATGCCGCTCATCCGCTATCGTACCGGAGACTATACCCGTGTTCTGCCGCTCCCCTGCCCCTGCGGGAGTGAGGTGCTGCGCCTCGACACGGTGACGCGAAGGAGCAGCAATGGGCTGGCAGCGCTCGATGAGGCACTTTTCTCCCTCCCCTTTGTGGCCGATTACCGGGCGGATGTGCGAAACGGGCAGCTCTGCCTGACCGTCCTGACCTGCGATGAGGGGGCGCTTCCGCCGATGGATGCGCTTATAAATGTGCGCTCCGTCTCCCTCTCTGACAGCGCTTTGTACACGGGCAAAAGGACGCTCGCCGCAAGCGGGCTGTAGCGCCTGCCCCATTTTCCGTTTGACAGTGCGCCTTCCTGCGTGTATACTGCCGCCAAAGACATACAGGCGTCTCATCGGGAGGGAGTATCCATGATCGGATTGGGAACCATCATCAACAGTGTCGGCATCGTGCTCGGCGGGATCACCGGGCTGCTGTTCGGCCGTTTTTTGAAGGAGCGTTTTCAGGACACGCTGAACATGGCCTGTGGTGTAAGCGTGCTGTTCATCGGCATTGCCGGGGCCATGGAGGGAATGCTGCAGATCCGTGACGGGGGTCTCAGCAGCGGACAGGCGCTGATGGTCGTCATCTGCCTTGCGCTGGGCGCGCTGATCGGTGAGGCTGTCGATATTGAATCCCGCTTCGAGACCTTCGGCGAATGGCTCAAGCGCAAGACCGGAAACGCGAAGGACAAGCATTTTGTCGACGGCTTTGTGACTGCGTCCCTGACCGTCTCCATCGGCGCGATGGCCATTGTCGGCGCGATCCAGGACGGCATCAGCCACGACTGGTCGATCCTCGCGACAAAAGGCATCCTCGACTTTGTGATCATTCTGGTGATGACCTGTTCGCTCGGCAAGGGCTGTCTGTTCTCCGCGATCCCGGTGTTCGTCTTTGAGGGCGCCATGACCCTGCTTGCGGCGCTGATCCGCCCGCTCATGACGGAGGCGGCGCTTGTAAACCTGTCGCTGATCGGGTCAATCCTGATCTTCTGCGTGGGGCTCAACCTGGTGTGGGGGAAAAAGGTGCGCGTGGCAAACCTCCTGCCGTCCATCGTCCTCGCGGTCATCGCGGCATTTCTGTGATTTCCAAACAACAATAAGTATAAAAATCAGGGGCTGCAGCAAAACAATGCTGCAGCCCCTTTGCGTATGTCGCTCAAGTTCAGAAGAGCTGTCGGCGGGCGCGCTCTTTATCGGCGGCCTCGTCGTCGGCGGGATACCACATGGGATCGACCAGGTGCACGCAGCATTCCTCGCCCTGAGAAAAGGCGATGCGGTGCGGGGTCTGCACCTTCAGGAGCTGATCGCCAACCGGGACAAGGTACTCCGTGCGGTCGGTGAGGAAGATGCGCTTTTCGATGTGGGTGCGGAAGCCGCCCTCCCCCGTGCCTGTGAGCGCGATCTCGTTGGGACGGGTGGCGACCACCATCTCCTCGGCGGCGCCGTCGGGGATCTGGAGTTCCAGGGCCTGCTCCATGTGGCCCTTGGGATAGACCTTGCCGTCCTTCACCACGACGTTGATGAAGGTGCTCTCGCCCAGGAAGTTGTGCACAAAGCGGTTGCAGGGCTTGTTGTACAGATTCTCCGGGGTGTCGATCTGCATGATTTTGCCCATGTCGCAGACCATCATGCGGTCGGAGATGGCCATGGCCTCGCTCTGGTCATGGGTGACGAAGATGATGGTGAAGTTGAATTTGCGCTGCAGGGCCTTGATCTCAAAGCGCATGGTCTCGCGCAGCTTCGGGTCGAGGTTTGAAAGCGGCTCGTCGAGCAGCATGACCTTGGGGTTGGTGACAATGGCGCGGGCCAGGGCGATGCGCTGCTGCTGGCCGCCGGAGAGGTCGCCGGGGAAAACCTTTTCAAGGCCGGTCAGGCTCGTGTGGTGCAGGGCCTCGTTGACGCGCTTGACGATATCCGTCTTGTTGACCTTCTGGATGCGCAGCGGGAAAGCCACGTTTTCAAACACGTTCATGTGCGGCCACACCGCGAAGGCCTGGAACACCATGCCGAGGCCGCGTTCCTCGGGCGGGATATAGAGATTCTTTTTGCTGCTGGACACCAGCTTGCCGCAGAGCTCGATCTCGCCTTCGGTGAGGTCTTCGAAGCCCGCAATCATGCGCAGGGTGGTGGACTTGCCGCAGCCGGAGGGCCCCAGGAAGGAAAAGCACTCGCCCTCATGGACGTTGAGGTTGAAATCATCCACCGCGACGATGTCGCCCAGGGTCTTGGTGGTAAAGCGTTTGGTTACGTGATTGAGTACGATTTGGTCCGCCATCGCTTATACCCCCTTCTTATCCTTGGTCAGCTTGGTGACAATGGTGTTGAGAATGATGATGATGCCGATGGCGACCGTCGCCAGCGCCGCGGCCTGGGGGATCATGCCCGCATCACGCAGGGAGTAGATCTGCACGCCGAGGGTGCGGGTGTAGGGGCCGTAGAGCAGAATGGAGGTCGTGACCTCACGCATGGCAGGCAGGAAGATGAGGAAGAAGCCGCTGACCATGGCGGGGCGGATGAGCGGCAGCGTCACGTCGGCCAGACTCTCGGTGTGGCTTGCGCCGCAGACGCGGGCCGCCTCCTCCAGCGAGGAGTGCACCTGCAGCAGCGCCGCAGACGAGGTCTTCATGCTGAACGACAGGTAGCGCGCCAGATAAGCCACCAGGATAATCCAGATGGTGTTGTAGAGGTTGATGCCCGCGATGCGCCCGCTCCAGGCTAGGATCACGCCGATGGAGAGTACCGTGCCAGGGATGGCGTAGGGCAGCATGGAGATGACCTCCAGCACTCCCCTGCCGCGGGGACGGATCTTCTGCACCACGTAGGCCACCAAGGTGCCGAGGAACATACAGATGATGCCCGCGGTGATGGAGACGAAGAGGGAGTTGCGGATGGAGGCGATGGTGCCGTTTGCGGAAAAGACCTTCTGATACTGGGCGAAGGTGAAGTTTTTCAGCTGCAGCGGCAGGCCGTAGGCCTTGAGGAAGGAGATGAGCACGATCATCACCAGCGGCACGATGACGATCATCACGAGCGTCAGGATCGCCAGCAGGAAGAGGGGGATCTTCGCGCCGCGGAGTTTAATCAGGGTCGGGCGCATGGACTTGCCCTTGATGATGTCGTAGCTGCCTGCTGAGAGGATGCGGTTTTGCAAAATCAGGGCCAGCGCCACGACAACGACAAGCATGACCGAGATGGCCGCGCCCTGGCGGATGCCGTCAAAGGAGCCGCCGGAGTTGTAGATGACCTCATAGATGCGGGTCGGGAGGGTGTAGATGCGCTTGGCATAGCCCAGGATGGCGGGCACGCCGAAGTGGGCGAGTGAGGTGGTAAGGATCAGCAGAGCGCCGGCGGAGATGGCGGGCTTTACCAGCGGCAGGGTGATCTTCCAGATGACCTGCCTCTGCTTTGCCCCCGCGATGCGGGCCGATTCCTCCAGCGTGGGGTCCATGCGCTCGAGCGCGGAGACCACCTGCATGAACACGAAGGGGAAATAATAGCTCACTTCCACGAACACAATGCCCCAGACGGAGTTGATGTTGATGGGCATGCCCTTGAGCTGGAAGAGCTCCTTTAAGAACTTGTTTATGTAGCCGGAGCGGCCGTTGAACATCATGTCCCATGCCATGGCGCCGAGAAACGGCGGGAACATGTAGGGGATGTTGAACAGGGCGCGCATCAGGCCCTTGGCGGGGATATCGCTGCGGCCGAGAAGCCAGGCGTAGAACACGCCCATGACGGTGCCGAGGATGGTGGTAAAGATCGCGATTTTCAGGGTGTTCCACATGGCCGCGAGGTTGTTGGGCTCGGTGAGCTGCTCGGCAAACAGCTTGACCTCGAGCTTGCCCTCATAGAAAAACGCATTGTAGATAATCATGAAGATGGGGATGACCACGATGATCAGCAGCAGGATGAAGCAGACCACCGTCATCACCTTGTCCATATTCAGCCGCCTGCGCCCGTCTACGGCCGCAAGCTCGGCGCTGACGCCGCCATAGTTGCTCATGCAGTCTCAGCTCCTTTCTGCGCGGGGTAGAAGCGCGCGTTCAAAAAGCGCACGCCCACCGTCTCGCCTTCGTTTGCCACGCCCCTGGTGCGCGCGTCCAGCATGCTCTGCTGTACGCGGATCTGTTTTTTCCCGATGGACAGGAAGTAGTTGTACTCGCTGCCGAGAAAGATGCGGGAATCCACCTTCGCCTTCAGGGGCGAGGCGTCGTCAAACACGATGTCGTTCGGCCGCACGCCCAGCTCAAACCCGCCGTTTGCCGCCTCGGCCGGGACCTTCTCCGGATAGGGGATCTTTTCACCGCAGTCCAGTTTGAGGGTACCCGCGTCTTTCACCAGCGGGATGAAGTTCGACACGCCGATAAACTCGAAAGTGAAGCGGTTGGCGGGGTGGAGGATGATCTCCTCGTCCGAGCCGTACTGGCACAGAGTGCCGTTCTGCTCCATGATGGCCATTTTATCGCACAGCTGCAGGGCAGACTGCTGGTCGTGGGTAATGTAGAGGATGGTGGCGTTGAGGCGTTTCTGGATCATGCGGATCTCAAGCAGCATCTCCTCGCGCAGCTTCGCGTCCAGGTTCGTGATGGGCTCGTCCATGACCAGCACATCGCTGTCCACCACGATGGCGCGGGCGATGGCCACGCGCTGCTGCTGTCCGCCGGAGAGCTGATTGGGCAGATGGTTTGCGTACTCGGTCATATGCACCTGCTCGAGTGCGCGCATGGCGCGGGTACGGATCTCGTCCTTGGGGAGGCGTTGCTTTTTCAGGGGGTAGCTCACGTTTTCCAGCACCGTCATGTGCGGCCACACGGCGTAGTCCTGGAAAACGATGCCGATATTTCGCTTTTCGGCGGGAACGTTGATGCGCCTGGCGGCATCGTACAGCACCCTGTCGCCGACCGTGATGGACCCGGTCTCAGGCTTTATAAGGCCCAGCAGCGCACGCACGAGCGTGGTCTTGCCGCAGCCGGAGGGACCGACGAGGCAGACGATCTTCCCGCTCTCCACCTCGAGCGAGAAATGCTCCAGCACCGTGTTCGAGCCGTAGCGAAAAGTGATGTCGTTGAATTTCACATTGGCCATAGCATATTCTCCTTACGGCTATTAAAAGAGCGGGCATGCCCGTACTGAAAGACAGGCATGCCCGCCGCTGCATACAAGCTTACTTGTTGAAGATCTTGTTGAAGTCGTTCAGGTAGTTCTGCAGATTCTCGCCCAGTTCGTTGAAGTCCACGGGCATGTTGATTGCGGCAATGGCAGAGGTGTCGACCTGCATCTCCACGTCGTCACGCACGGAGACGAGGTTGTTGGCGACCAGGACTTCCTGTCCTTCCTTGGAGAGGATGAAGTCCATGAGGAGCTTGGCGTTGTCCTCATTGGCGCAGCCCTTGATGATGGCGATGGGGCTGGTCATGGTGATAACGTCCTCGGTGGTGTAGTGGAAAGCCATGGGGCTGCCCTCAGCGATGAGGTTTGCGGACACGTAGTCCAGGCAGATGCCGACCTGATAGGAGGCGTCGGCCACACGGTTATGGGTGGCGGTTGTGCCGGACTCCAACTCCACGCCGTTGTCGCGCAGCTTCTCAAAGTAGGCGGGGCCGTACTTGTCGGACTGCATCATGGCGGCCATCCAGTACTTGGTGGTGGAGGCCTGGGCCGGGTCGGTCATGACGATCTGGCCTTCCCATTTGGGATCAAGCAGGTCGTTCCAGGTCTTGGGGGCCTCTTCCTCATCGACGCCGATGAACCATGCGATGCCCATGGTCACCAGACGGCCGGCGGTGTAGTAGCCTTCAGGATCCATGTACTCTTTGGCGATATGCTCGGTCTCGGGGGAAACATAAGGCGTCAGCCAGCCGTTGGCCTTGAACACCTCGTAGTCGGAGGGGTCGCCCAGCCAGACCAGATCGCTGGCGATCTGCCCGCCGTCCTGGGCCTCGGTGGTCATCTTCGTGACCAGCTTGCCGCCGCCGGCATAGTAGTACTCCATATCCACGCCGGGATACTTGGCCTCAAAGGCCTGCTCGATCGCCTGGAGCTGTGCTTCCTGCATGGAAGAGTACAGCATGACCTTGCCGCTGGGGCCATCTGCGAAGGCGGCTGCGGAAAGGCTCAGGATCAAGGCGAGCATGAGCAGGATTGCGAGTGTTCTTTTCATGTGTTTATCCTCCCTTTGTTGATTTTTGGGGTTTTTCGACGTTTTTATTATAGCGTGAGGCTTGGACATTGTCAACAAAAAAGATCATTTAACCACACCAAGTATCCGTGCAAAAGGACGAACAGAGCCGGCCGTGTATGCGTTTTTTCCCTGTTCACCTCCCGCGCTTTTGCCGAAGCAAAAAGATGCACAGGGGCAAGCTCAGACTTGTATCTTTCCGGAAAATGTGGTAATTTTATACTATCATTTATTTGAAAGAAAGAAGGAGCGAGAAATGAAAAAACTGCTTGCGGTCCTGCTCGCGGTACTGATGCTGGTGTCGCTGAGCGTTCCTGCCTTCGCGGACGGCGAGGAGCTGTGTGACATCCCCATGCCGGAGACCGGACTTACGTTTCACATCCCCTGGGGGTACCTCACCGGGGAAAACACCCTCGGCAAGCTGATGATCGGGGTAGCAGAAGAACTGGCCTACAATGCCGGCATCTACTATACGCAGATCGAATATATGCGTAACGGAGAAGAGGATGATTACGAGCATTATGCCCCCTATCTCACCTTCATCTGCCTGCGCAGCAACTGTGACCAGGGCATGCTCGCGAGCCAGGAATTTAACGATATGCTCCCGGCCTACGGTTGGAATGAGCTGGCGACCATCGGTGATTACACACACTATGTCATCATCGGTACGGACGAGATCAAGGCAGACTTTACCGATGACGAGCTCAGCGAATACTTTTCTCTTCTGGATAATGTCGAAGACATCATCCAGACCACGGACTATTATGAGCCCGAGGCTCCCCATTCGGAGATGACCGGCCAGACGATCAGCTTCCAGACCAAGGACCTGGACGGCAACCCGGTCAACAGCGCGGATCTGTTTGCCGCAAACCGGATCACCATGCTGAACATGTGGGAAACCAGCTGCCCCCATTGCATCAAAGAGCTCCCCGATCTCGCCCAGATCCATGAGCGTCTGCAGAGCATGGGCTGCGGTATCGTCGGCCTGCTGTATGACAGCTATGATCCGGAGGCCATTGAAGAAGCCAAGCAGATTCTCGCTGATGCGGGCACGCCCTATATCACCATCCAGAGTCCTGACAACTTCGATGATCTCTTTACGATCCAAGGCTTCCCGATCAGCTTCTTTATCGACAGCAACGGCCAGATCCTCGGCACCCCGATTGAGGGCGCGCAGGTCGACCGCTATGAGATGGCGATCCAGGATCTGCTGGGCGGCGGTGGACAGGCTGAAAGCGCTCCCGCAGACGCGGTGCCGGGTGACGGCAGCAGCTTTGGCGGCGGCAAGCCCTACATGGCAACTGTCGGGACCATGAAGGTCGCCAATGTCTTCGCCTCTGCTCCCGATACCGACACGCCGTACCGCATCATCTGCGTGGACGAAAGCGGCGCTCCCGTTGCCGGCGCGAAGGTCCAGTTCTGCTCCGACATGCAGTGCATGATCGGCACAACGGATGACAACGGCGTCGCCGAATTTGACGAGGAACCGGGACACTACACCGTGCATCTTCTGAAGCCCCCCGAAGGCTTTGCCAAGGACAAAACCGAGTATGAAGCCCCGGCGGTTCCCGGCGATGTGACCATCGTTCTGAAAGCGGGATAAGCAAGCATTATCCGAACCCGGGCTTGTACCGACAGACAGCAGTGCGTATGGGCCGGAAAGCAGGCCTGCCGCCTTCGGGCGGCAGGCTGTTTCTTTATACGATTATGAGGCCGGATCTCTTCGCCCGAGCCGTGTGGAAGAGTCGGCACATTGCAAGTGTTTTTTGGCATATTGCAAGTGAAATTTGTCGCCTTTGCCAAGTTTCAGCGGCTGTGATCTATGCTATAATGCCTTAGTTCGATTCCAAAAAAGGATAATGATTTGCCATGAACATTGCGATCGTAGACGGCAACGAGACAGACCGCCTCCGCCTGGAACGCACGTTGAAGCAATACGCTGTCATGAACGAGCTTGATTGCCAGATTGATTTCTTCTCCAGTGGGGAAGCCTTTCTGCGGAATTATCGGCCGTTTCAGCATGTTGTCGTCTTCCTTGATATTAATATGGACGGGATCTCCGGGATCGAGGTCGCCAAAACGCTCCGGGAGACGGACGATGATACGATCCTTGTTTTCGCGACGAACAGCGAAGAGCATCGGCCGGAGGCCTTTTCCGTGTTTGCCACCGCCTATCTGATCAAGCCCTGTCCCGATGAACAGGTCTTCCGTCTCATGGACCACATCCTGCGGCGCAAGACAAAAACGGCTCAGCGCTTTACCTTTTCCTATGACAGGAAGGAATACAGCCTGCCTTTTGCAGACCTTGTCTCCATCGAAACGGACGGCAACTATATTCGCATCAAAAACCGTGACGGAGAGAGCTTTCGGACGCGCATGACCTTTTTACAGGCTCAGACGCAGTTGGATTCCCGCTTTTTAATCCTGATGAAGGGGATCCTTGTCAACATGGATTATATCGAGCAGATCCATGACACGCTCTGTATCATGCGCAGCGGGGGCAGCTTCCCACTGCGCGTAAAGACCAAACGGGAATTGAAGCAAACATGGCAGAATTATAAATTTGCATCGATCCGCCGTGAGGCAGAGCTTCCGGGGGATGAAAGCGATTAATCCCCCCTCTTTCACAGTCTGCACCCACAGGAAGTGCCTTTGCACCCCTGTGGGTGTTTTGTCTTTAAAACCAAAACAGCTCTGTATGTCATCGCATACAGGGCTGTTTTTTGGTCGGCTTTCAGCCGTTGGCCGCAGGGCTTGCGGCGGGGGGTGCCGGCTGCTGCGCCGCATCCTCATTGGCATAGAGCGGGACCAGTCTGCCCATCAGCAGGTAACGGGCATTATCGAACACATAGGCGCAGGTGCAGAGGGAAATGAGCTTATCGCCCGGCTGAACCTGCACATCGCTCTTAAAGGTGGAGCGCTCCCGGAAGCTTTCCACATATTTCTGGAAGTCTTCCTCAGAATTGAAGTTGAACTCCACGAATTGTTCGTTACCGCTCTCATGCGTTCCGCTGATCAGTTCGATCCTGTAATCGCCCTCCGGCGTGTAGAGCATCATTGTCGGCGTTGCCTCGTAGAAATCCTGCGAGGCATAATGTTCGATTGAGCCGAACATGGTGCCGTTTCCCATGTGGTGGCCGTAAAGCACCGTATTTCTGTCGGAAAAATCGCTCTTGTTTCTGTAGTCTGCAAAGATCGAGCCGGAACTGTTGGCCTCCTTGTTGTAGAGGTGATCCATGTAGTAGTCGTTGTCGTCCGTTTGCAGTACGGGGTAATCAACATTGGTTGCTTCGCCGTAAATCCAGCCTTTGATATCCGAATTGGTCTTCAGCAGTTCTGTGAAGTCCATGGAAATCTGTCTCTTCGGTGCTTCCTCTTTTGTCTCTTCCGGTTTCTCCGGCGTTTCTTCTTTCGCTGCGGAATCTGTCCCTTCCGGTTTTTCCGGCTGCTGCGCCGCATTATCACCGCTCATGTCGCTGCTGCGGCTTTCCTGCACCTGAATTCTCAGTTCCTGGATCGCCTTATCCGCCTTGTGATGTGCAAGCAGTGTTTTAGCCGTGATGCCGCCGCTGACCAGGAAGATCAGCGCAAACAGACAGAACACAAGTTTCCACCATCCGAAGCGTTTTACCTTTTTTTCGTTGTCCATGCTGACAGATTTCCCTCCTCACCCTGCAGCGGAGCCTGTATGGGAGACCGGGGCAAAGGCTTCTTTGCCCCGGTCTTTTCAATGATTTATGCGTTTAGGGTTTTGCTGGATTATTTGCTCTTGCGAGACTTGCGCTTCTTGCCGAAGAGAGCACTCAGGATCATGCCGAGTCCGGACACACCCATTGCCGGGATCGTCACAGGCAGCAGATTGGTCTCGCCCGTCTTGGGAACGTTGCTCCTGTAGTTGAGGAACGAAGCACCCACAGTCTTATTCGCGACAATCTTGCCGACTGAGCCGGTCGAGGTCACGAGATGGTGATAGCTGTTCGTCTCTGTCACTCTGTAAACGGTTCCCACGGGAATTCCCTCAATGACGATGTATTCACCATGTCTGAGGCTGACCGTCTGGCCGCTCTTGATCGTGTCGCTCCTGCTGCCGGAGAACTTGAACGCGGTCTTGATCTCGTTGCCCTGTTCATCCCAGAATTCCACCTTGAACGGGAATGCAATGGTCTTTACACCGAGGTTGCCGGCGACCGTCTTCTTGATGATCAGCTTACCAACCTCGTAGATGTTGTCAACCTTGACATCAGTGTCCCTTGACGCCGCGCTCGGCTCTTCCGGATCGACCGCCCAGGTCCAGTGGGCTTCCAGCTCATCCTCGCTGTTTACCGCGACCGTGACAACCACATTTCTGGGCGTCGTGTCATAGGTCACACCCTGTTCGGTGCCCTCAAGTTCGGTAACGGTGTACTCATAGGTGCCGCTCTTCTCGAACGTGATCTCACCGAAGGATGCAGTGCCTGTGCCGGTTATCGTGATCGTTGCCGGATCCGGCATAGGCTCGTCGTCTTTCGCCTTCAGTTCGAATACGAACACGGTGTCGGGCTTGGTAGCAATCGCGTCGCCGTCGGCGATGAAGTTCTTGAACACAGGGATCTTGAGCTTGGCAGGAGGCGGGTTGAACTTGTTGTCGAAGACTGCCGCAAGCGCTTCTGCAACAGTGCAGACGTTGCCCTCGTACGTGAGCTGTTCGGCAGTTGCCTCCGTATCATTCACCTTGTAGCTCTTGATCTTCAGGACGTCAGTGTCGGTGTTCTCCACCGTCACTTCGATTTTCCAGGTCTTGCTGTCAAGCTCGTAGCTCTTATTGTCGGTGCCGTCAGCTTTCTTCTTGCACGCTGTCTCAGTGACCGTGTAGGTGTAGGCTTCACCCTCCTTCGTCGCCTTCGTGAACTCGATCGGCTCGAAGTAGGCCTTGCCTGCGCCGGTAATGGTCACTGTTGCAGGACTCGGCAGCGGCGCATCGCCAGTCGCCGTGATCGTGAAGGTGAACACTGTCTCTGCCACAGGTGTCTCATCACCGCTGATGGTCTTCTCCACGGGGATCTTGAGCTTCACGGGATCAGGCGTGTACGGGTTGTTGAAGATGACCGCTCCAAGCGCTTC
>JBGUQD010000075.1:0-2270 GCA_045130755.1 Candidatus Limivicinus sp.
GCGCCATATATTCCCCGCAGGCCGCCGCCAACATCAATAATACCGAGCATCAGAAGATCCCTCAATTCGATCCGTAATTCTCTTGGATAAAATCTGAAACAGCGCCGGTCAGCCAGTCTCCCCGGCCCCTGCTCAATCGGATAGCGGAAGGCAAAAAGGCAACAGTTCCGATGAGGCAGCAGATCATGTCCTGCATGGTATCGGATACGCCGGTTGCGGCGACAAACTGCAAGTCCTGTCCTGTCAGTCCAGACATCAGGTATTCCCATATCTCCCACAATCCTGCGATTGCCATTGATCCCGTGAATACGAAAACCGGCAGCAGCCGTGCGTCTATGGCCTCTATGCTATGGCTCGGCTTAATGAAATAATAGGCCACGCAGGTCAGCAGGCTGATAAAAGCGCCGGACATGGCGTGGACGAATTTATCGTAACCGGGAACGGAGTGATAGAGATCGACACAGGAACCTATCATATAGGCAAGCATTGTGAAGCCAAGGATGATCAGATTCAGGTGCCAGGTGAAGCGGAGCTTCAGAACGCGAAATATCAGTATTACCGCCAATGGGATCGCCGGTGCGAATATGCACAGCAGAAAGCGATACTTGTCACCGCCGCTGATATAACGCATTGCCTCGATCAGGGCAAGAAGACAGTATGCCACGAACATGGCCTTGTAGAGAAAAGTCAACGTGTTCCTTGAGACGGTTCTATTTTCCATCTCCATCGCCCCTTATGTATTTCAAGCGACGAAGAGCCGCTTCGTGCTTTTCTTCCAGCTTTTGTGCGACTTTCAATTCTTTCAGCCTGGTCAGCAGACGGCGGTTGTATATCCGCGCATCAGGGAAAGCGTGCAACGTGCGTCGCACCAATATGGATTCCCTTTGCAGCAGAGTCCGCACCGCTGCGGTAATGGTTTCCGTGCTGTCGCCCTCCACATTCTCAGCACCCATTCGGATACGGATCAGTGCCCAGGTGGACACAGCGCAATCAATCATCATCAGCGCCAGCAAGGATATACAAATGATCTCCAGCGCTGATTCCGAAAGCAAGGCAAACAGTCCAAATAAGGTCGGTTTTCCCCAGTAGACCATAATCAGTCCCAGCAAGCCAAAGGGAATAAGCGTGTTGGCGCATACCCTCCCATTGAGATTGAATCTCTTTCTGGAATAGTCCCACCAGCGGGCATGAAAGAGCTTTTCCATCATCACGCTGACTGCATATTCCAAAGTGCCACAAATCAGGATAGCAAGCCCAAAGACCGCGAAGGGATCATCCGTAAAACGCGACAGAAGCATCGTAACGCCTGCCGCACCAAACCCATAGATCGGGCAATAGGGGCCGATCATGAATCCACGGTTGATGAAACGATGGAATTGAAACAGTTTGCATGTCACTTCCATGCACCATCCAAGAAATGAAGCGATAAAGAACAACAGGAAGTAGTATTCAAGCAATGTCAGCGTCATGTTGATACCACCTCCCGTTGCGTAGATAAAAGGGGGATGCCGAGAATAGCAGGGACTTCATGCAGAAGAAGTAATTATATATAAACCTTTGAGGTGTATGAAAGGAGCCGGCATCCCCGAGGCCGCGCATTAGCGCGACTGTATGGACAAGCGACGCGACAAAGGGGAACCACGCCGCCAAATCCCATCGTTTACGCGCCGCGGGATGTCTCCCACAGCTTATCCGCCGTGGGTTTCCAGCATTGCGCGTAGGCATCGCACTTGGCGCAAAGATGCTCCGCGCTCTCCGGCGATTGCAGATCGGTGGAGTGCGCGCCTGTCTTCTCTACCATTTCCCGGAGCTGCTGCGGGTTTTCCAACATTGGGCAGGGGCGCAGATGGTTGTCGTTGAAGGGCTGACCGTCGTGGTAGGCCATGAAAATGGGGCTCTTCAACGCTTCCAGCAGTGTGCAGCTGTGGATATTCACATTGGAGTAATGAATGAACACACACGGATCGACATCGCCGTTGGCGTTGATGTGCAGGTAGCGCCGCCCGCCCGCGATGCAGCCGCCTACATACTCGCCGTCGTTTTGGAAATCCATGGCGAAGATGGGTTTGGTGGCGCGCACCTCGCGGATGCGGTGGTACATGTATTCACGCTGCTTCGGATTTGGCAACAGCTGTGGCACGGCATCGTTGCCCACCGGCATATAGTGGAAGTACCATACAAAAAGCGCGCCCCAGTCAATCATCTCGTCCAGGAAGGCATCCGAAGCGATGGATTCGATGTTCTGGCTGGTATAGCAGCAGCTCATGCCG
>JBGUQD010000076.1:0-8019 GCA_045130755.1 Candidatus Limivicinus sp.
CTTCGGCAGTGCAGCGTCCTCACGGTGAACGGAGACATTTTTCCCCTTGAGGCGCATGGCGGCGTTGACGTCGTCCACGCCCTCAAGCCGCGCAATGACAAAGCCCTTGTGGGTCTTTGCACCGAGGACTTTCAGTTCCTCGCCCGAATCCAGCACAAGGCGCTTGAAGCTTTTGAAAAACTGCGGCGAGTCCAGCCATACTTCGATCTTGACCTCGCCCTGCACACCGTGGGTATTGACGATGCGCCCGGCCTCGATCAGCGCTTTTTTCTCCATGGTCTTCCTCCCGAGACAAAATCTGTTTGTAACTGTAAGATTATAACACAGCGGGGACAGTTTGCAAACAAAAACGAATAAGAATAACAAAAGCAGAGTGCCTGACCACTCTGCTTGGTTGTTTAAGGAGTTATTCAAATGTGTTCTTTGCTGCTTGCAAGATTATAATAGCAGGAAGATATTACAGAGATAATACCAACTTTGTTTCGTCTTTGTAAAATAAAAAACTCCCGATCTCTCGGGAGTTTTTCGGATCAGTCCATAATCTCAACTGATACTTTTTTGCCCTTTCTCTGGGCGACGGCCCGCATGAGGACGCGGATCTGCTTGACGATCCTCCCCTGCCGACCGATGACCTTGCCCATGTCGCCGTCAGCGACGCGAACCTCAAAGACGATCTCGCCGTCGGCTTTGCGCTCGGTCACAGAAACCTCATCGGGATTATCGACCAGGCTCTGTACGATATAGGTCAAAAGCTCTTTCATGCGGTCATGAACTCCTTAAATTAGGCCTCGACTTTCTTGAGCAGGCCGCGTACGGTATCGGTGGGCTGAGCGCCGTTGGCGATCCAGTACTTTGCACGCTCCATATCGACCTTGATCTTCTCGCTGTCAGCCATAGGATCGTACATGCCGATCTCCTCGATGAAGCGGCCGTCGCGCGGGCTGCGGGAATCAGCAACGACGATGCGGTAGTAAGGTGCCTTCTTGGCGCCCATTCTGCGAAGTCTGATTTTAACCATGTATATTCACCTCCATGTTAATACTTGTTTATATTACAAAGCGCTTTGCGCTAAGTAAGCCTTTTAGAATCCGGGGAAACCTCCGCCCAATCCGGGGAAGCCGCCTCCGCCGCCCATGCGGCCCATCTTCTTCTGCAGCTTCTTCATGTTCTTGCCGGTGAGCTGCTTGGTCATCTGCTGCATGGCTTCAAACTGCTTGATGAGGCGGTTGACATCCACCACGGTGGTGCCGGAACCCGCGGCGATGCGCTTTTTGCGGCTGGAGTTGAGGATCGCGGGGTTTTCCCGCTCGCCTTTGGTCATGGACAGGATAATGGCCTCCTGCCGCGCCATGGCCCTGTCGTCGAGCTTCACACCCTTGAGCGCCTTTGCGTCCACACCGGGGAGCATGCTCAGCACGCTCTCCAGATCGCCCATGCTCTTGAGCTGGTTCATCTGATCCAGATAGTCGCTGAGGGTGAAGCGGTTGGCGCGCAGCTTCTCGGCCGCCTCGAGGGCCTTCTTCTCGTCAAAGCTCTGCTGCGCCTTCTCGATGAGCGTGAGCATGTCGCCCATGCCGAGGATACGCGAAGCCATGCGGTCGGGGTAGAAGGGCTCGATCATGTCGAGCTTCTCACCCACGCCGATGAACTTGATGGGCTTGCCGGTAGCGGCGGTGATGGACAGGGCCGCGCCGCCTCTCGCATCGCCGTCAAGCTTGGTGAGCATGACGCCGGTCACGTCCAGCGCTTCGTCAAAAGCACTCGCCGCGCTCACCGCGTCCTGGCCCGTCATGGCGTCCACGACAAGCAGGATCTCGGCAGGCTCTACGGCGGCCTTGATGTTTTTCAGCTCGTCCATAAGCTGGGCGTCAATGTGCAGGCGGCCCGCGGTGTCGAGGAAGACGAGGTCGTTGCCGTGCTTTTTGGCGTGCTCGATGGCGGCCCTGGCAATATCCACGGGGTTCGTGGTGCCCATCTGGAAAACGGGGATATCCAGCTGCGCGCCGACGGTTTCGAGCTGCTTGATGGCGGCGGGACGATAGATGTCGCAGGCGGCGAGCATCGGGCGCTTGCCCTGCTTGCGCATATAGGCTGCCAGCTTTGCGCCGTTGGTGGTCTTGCCCGCGCCCTGCAGGCCAACGAGCATCACCACGCTGGGAGACTTGGAGCTGATGTTGAGCTTGCGGTTTTCGCTGCCCATGAGGGAACACAGCTCGTCATTGACGATCTTGATGACCATCTGGGCGGGATTCAGGGCCTCCAGCACATCGGAACCGACAGCCTTGGCGGTGACGGCCTTGGTAAAGTCGCGTACGACCTTATAGCTGACGTCCGCCTCGAGCAGGGCCATGCGCACCTCGCGCATCGCCTCCTTGACGTCGTTCTCGGTCAGTCTGCCCTTTCCGCGCAGCTTCTTAAAAGCCTCATTCAGTTTTTCGGATAAGCTTTCAAACGCCATCGTTCATTCCTCAAGCTGGTCGATCTCGCGCATGATCTGAAGCGCGAGTCCCTTTGCGCTGCCCTCGGTCAGTTCCCCGATCTTTTCCGCCTGTTTACGGATGGCTTCAAGCATACGTCTTGTGCCCTCAAAGCGGCGGATCAGGTCGGTCTTTTCTTCGATCTCCTTCATGGAGGCCTCGGCCCGGCGGATGTTGTCCCACACCCCCTGGCGCGAGATGCCGAGCTGATCGGCGATTTCCGACAGGGACAGATCCTCGTTGTAATGCAGGTCGAAGCACTCTCTCTGCTTGTCTGTCAGCAGCTCCCCGTAGAAATCCAGCAGCATGCTCTGTGTCCATCTGCTCTCCACGGTGCGCGCCTCCCTGTCAAGTATCGAAGCTTAACAGAGTATACGCGCTCTTTCTGCTTCTGTCAAGTGTTTTTTCTTGTCAGATCTCCTTTTTCTCAAAGGCGCTCCCGGATAGTCTTTGCTGTGTGCAGACACGACAGGATCATTTGAAGCTTGTTTTACTTTTTCTCCGGCAATGTAAAGATATGGAAAACGAAAAGTCAAAAATAATTCTTGAAATACCTGTTCATCATGCGGTAATATGTTGATAAGATAAGCAACTATTTCAAGAAGACAATTGTTTCATTTCCGGTATTTTTTGGAGGTGCTTGCCATGATCAGACGAATTCATTATACCTTCGCTTTTCTTCTTTGCCTGACAGTGCTGATCTGCCTGCTCCCGGCGGCTTACGCCGATGGGCTTTCGGATCTGCAGGACGCCATCGCAGGCGGTGCGGGGAGCTATACGCTCACGGAAAGCCTGACTATCCCGGCGGGGCTGGAGCTTGGGGAGATACAGACAACGCTCATCGTGCCGAACGGCATCACCCTGACGATCGCAGGCGGTGATTCAGGCTCTGGCAGACGCGAGCTGAGCGTCGGGAATCTGAACATCCAGAGCGGCGGCAGCGTTGTGATCGAAGACAATGCTTTGCTGGAAGTTAAAGGCCGCCTGACGCTGGGCGGGCAGCTCACGATCGGCGAGGGTTCCGAACTCTACATCACCGATCAGGACGAAGCGCTGGTCTACTCATCCAACATCATCCTGCAGGGCGATTTCTCTCACATTGTCGTCCACTACTACCCGGATGATGAAAGCGAGGTCTACCCCATGTTTGTGAACGCGGAGAACCTGCCCGGTTATGCCCACGGAAATGTCCACGTGCTCTTCGACTGGGAGCCGACCTACAGTATCAGTTCCGGGAAGACCGACTTTCATTTTCACGCTCCTGTGACGACCATCCCCGGCTCGAGTTTTTCGCTCGACAATCTGTACGTCGACGGCCCGCTCACGGTCGCGGGTACGCTCAGCGTGGGCAATCTGCACGCGTGGAGCGGCAGCGAGCTGGTCTTCACCGGAACGAGCAGAGTCACCGTCAGCGAGAGCTTTGATCTGCAGGGCACCCTCTGGGTACCCGATACTATAAACCTCTCAGATTTATGTCTGGATCCGGACGAGCTGGCCGTCCTGTCGTATTATAACGAGGGCTGCCTGTATGTGAGCAAGGACGCCGGTTCGGAACTCCGGGACGCGTTCCTTGCGGCCTGTGAACAGGGCTATGCCGAACCGGCAACCTTTGTCATCCCCGAGGGGAACATCATCAACCTGCTGAACACGTCCGTCATTATTCCCGGCAATCTCACCGTGTTCGCCATCGGTTCCGGTATACGCCTTATCGGCGAGTCATTCGGCGTTGGAGGAGAACTGATCTGCTCAAACTTCATCATGAGTGACAATAGTTCCCTGTGGATAGGGGAAGGCGGGTCTATGTATGTGGAGCGGAATTTCCAGTTCGGCAGCAACTGCAGCCTCAATCTCGATGGTGAGCTGAGCGTGGAGCATGACGCTTTCGACCGCAATACGCTGGTTTATGGGCAGAATTACTTCCCCGGTGAAAACTCGCTGCTGGACTTCTCCTTCAACATGCCGAACGAGCAGGCCGTGCTGGACGAGCTGGATACCGAGGTTCAGCACTCCTACATCTTCCGCCGCAGCATCTGGGTGCACTTCCCGTGGGAGCTGTCGGGCGACGTGACCGTGCCCGCGCAGGTGCGCCTGTGTGTGCCCCATGACGGGGATTATCAGGGGAGCCTGACGATCCCGGAGGGCAGGACCCTCACCATCTCAGAGGGCGGCGAGATGCTTGCCCGCGGCTCGGTAAACGGGGAAGCTGTCATTCAGGTAAACGGCAGCCTTGTGAACGACGGCCTGATCAATCTCGGTGATCCGGGACGTGAGGCCGATATCGCTCTTGTCGGCCCCGGCAGCTACAGCGGCATCGGCAGCATCCTCCGCGGCGGCCGGCCTTATGACCTGGTCGAAGAGCAAGCGGCCTACGCGGATCTCACCGCGGCCTGCGCCGTCAGCTATAACGAGCCGACCGAGTATGACATTGAGGGGACGCACGTCTTTACCATCCGCGACAATCTCACCATCCCTGCGAACCTGAGCGTCTTCGCAATTGATTCCACCTTTGAGGTGACCTCCTCCGGCAATTTCACCATTGCAGGCGGCGGCGAGCTGATTGCCGGCAGCCTGGAATCCTTCGGCAGCACGGCAATTAACGGCTCCCTCCATCTGGAACGGGACTGCCGCATTTTGGAAAACCCCGTTATCCTCAACGGCGAACTCGTCATGACGCTCGACGCGTGGGTCAATCTGATGGAGTTTATCAATGCGCCGGATCCGGATGCAGTTGCGGCGAGATTCAGCTTCGGCGACGACTCTCTGCTGGATATCTGGGTTGAGCCGAATGAGGAGAGCATTTCGGACAGCCTGGACTTCCCGATGTTCCACATTCTGCATATCCGGGAGACCTATTGCGTAACCTTCCCCTGGACGCTGGATCGTGACCGGGTGCTGCAGGAGGATACGCGCCTGCTCTTCCATTACGGCGGCGATGCCACCGGCATGCTCATCATCCCCGAGGGCATGACCCTCACCATTCCGGAGGGCAGCGAGCTCTTTGCCCGCGGCGCGGGAGAAAACGGCGAGGCCATCGTCAAGATTGCAGGACTGCTGATCAACAACGGCGTGTTTACCCTTCAGTATACCCGCGCCGGCCTGGCCGACGCGGAGCTGATCGACGGCGGTATCTACGCCGGCAGAGGCACGGTCACACGCGGCGGCGAGACCTACGCGATCCTGAACGATCCGCAGAATGCGCAGATCATTCTGCCCGCCGATCTCGGAATGCTTGAATCCGAGGCGCTGGCAGGCGGTGACTTTTTCTCCGTTTATATCCCGGCCGGGACAGAGTCGATTGCATCCGACGCCTTTGGAGACAGAACGGAGCTGATCGTCTTCGGCGTACCCGGAAGTGAGGCGGACAGCTTCGCGCGGGACAGGACGTTCCTCTTCGCACCCGTTGCGTAACACATTTTTCCGATAAAAATCGGCACGGAAAGGATTGCCCTTTCCGTGCCGTTTTCTGTTTATCTGTCAGTCTGTGAACAGCGCGGTGGAATAGTAGCGGTCGCCGCTGTCGGGGAGCAGGACGACGATGGTCTTGCCATGATTCTTCGTCAGCTTCGCAAGCTCAATGCCCGCATGGAGCGCCGCGCCCGAGGAGATGCCGACCGAGATGCCCTCCTTCTTTGCCAGCAGCTTTGCCGCGGCAAAGGCGGCGTCATTGGTAACCGGGAAAACCTGATCATAGACCTTGGTATTGAGCACCTCCGGCACAAAGCCCGCGCCGATGCCCTGGATCTTGTGCCCGCCTGCGCGGCCTTCAGACAGAACCGGCGAGTCGGCAGGCTCCACCGCCACGACCTTAACCGATGGCTTTTGCTCTTTAAGGTACTCACCGGTGCCGGTGACGGTGCCGCCGGTACCCACGCCTGCGATGAAGTAATCCACTTCCCCGTCGGTGTCGCGCCAGATCTCCGGGCCGGTGGTGGCCTTATGGATGGCGGGGTTTGCGGGGTTTACGAACTGGCCGGGGATGAAGCTGTCAGGCAGCTCCTTTGCAAGCTCCTCCGCCTTGGCAATGGCGCCTTTCATGCCCTTGCTGCCCTCGGTGAGCACCAGCTCTGCTCCGTAGGCCTTGAGGATATTGCGGCGCTCGATGCTCATGGTCTCGGGCATGGTGAGGATGATGCGGTAGCCCTTGGCGGCCGCAATGGCGGCAAGACCGATACCGGTGTTGCCGGAGGTGGGCTCGATAATAACGGAACCCTTTTTCAGCAGGCCCTTTGCCTCCGCGTCTTCGATCATCGCCTTGGCGATGCGGTCCTTGACGCTCCCGGCGGGGTTTAAGTATTCCAGCTTTACCAGCAGCCGGCCTTCCAGGTCCAGTTCCTTTTCGAGATTTGTGACCTCCACCAGCGGCGTGTTGCCGATCAGGCCCAGTGTGCCTTTGTAAATGTTTGCCATGATGATTCCTCCAATTGAGATTTTTATAAGATGCTTACTCCGGTTTCTTTTCGGGATGCTTGCTGTAGTAGTCGTCCAGTGCTGACTGGATCGCCTCCTCAGCAAGCACGCTACAGTGCATCTTATATGCCGGCAAACCGTCCAGGGCCTCTGCCACAGCCTTGTTGGTAAGCTGCATGGCCTCCGACACGGGCTTGCCCTTGATAAGCTCGGTGGCCATGGAACTGGAGGCAATCGCACTGCCGCAGCCGAAAGTCTCAAACTTTACGTCCGTGACCACATCGTCGTCGATTTTGAGATACATCTTCATGATATCGCCGCACTTGGCGTTGCCCACCTCACCCACGCCGTCGGCGTTCTCGATGACGCCCACATTCCGGGGATGGCGGAAATGCTCCATGACTTTGTCGGAGTAGAGTGCCAGTTTATTTCCTCCTTACAGGATAAACTGCGATTTGCCGCTCTGCAGGTCCCGCCAGATGGGGGAAAAGCCCCGCAGGTATTCCACGACTTCCTTCACATTCTGAATGAGATAATCCACCTGTTCCTCCGTGGCGTCCTCCCCCAGGGTCAGGCGCAGGGAACCGTGGGCTACGTCGTGCACCCGCCCGATGGCCAGCAGCACATGGCTGGGATCCAGGGAACCGGAGGTGCAGGCGCTGCCGGAGGAGGCGCAGATGCCCCGGTCGTCCAGCAGGAGCAGCAGGGATTCTCCCTCGATGCCCTCAAAGCAGAAATTCACGTTGCCCGGCAGCCGCTGCAAAGCATCCCCGTTGAGGGCGCTGTGGGGGATCTCCCGCAGCCCGGCGATCAGCTTGTCCCGCAGAGGGCGGAGTCGGGCGTCGTTCGCCGCCATTCCGGCCGCGGCTTCCTTCAGGGCGGCAGCCATGCCCACGGCGGAGGCCACATTCTCCGTTCCGGCCCGCCTGCCCCCCTCCTGGGCCCCGCCCTCGATGAGGCTGCGGAGGCGCACGCCCTTCCGGGCATAGAGGAAGCCGATGCCCTTGGGACCATGGAACTTATGGGCCGAGGCGGAAAGCATGTCGATATTCTGTGCCTTCACGTCGATGGGGAGATGCCCCACCGCCTGCACCGCGTCGGTGTGGAAAAGGACGCCCTTTTCCCGGCAGAGGGC
>JBGUQD010000077.1:0-11142 GCA_045130755.1 Candidatus Limivicinus sp.
AGCACCGGGAGGACGCGGATCACCACGACCTGACGATGACGCTCCGCTCCCTTCTCTTTGCAATACGGGAAGGAGTGGTCTGATGAATATCGCAGGGCTCAGGGTCCGGATCACCATCCAGAAGAACACGACGGCGGTGGACCGGATCGGCAATCATACCTCCGTTTGGACAGACTTTTTCTCCTGCTGGGCCACTGCGGTGACCAGTGGACTCTCCTCCAGCGAGGATGAGTCTGCTGGTCATACCGTGGAGGCGGATCGGCTCGACATCACGGTCCGGTATTCTTCGGAAACGGCTGTGGTCAATTCCAAGCAGTATCGAATCCTGCTGGGCGACCGGATCTATAACATCCTGTCCATCGACGAGATGGGCTTCAAACACAATAGCCGGTTGTTTCACACCGTGCTTGTAGAGAGGTAGCTATGGGAAGAACAGTACGGATTGATGATCTGGCCAACGAGATCATGGACGGCCTGACGGAATATGCCGATCTTGCTACCGACAATCTGAAGGCCGCTGTGAAGAAAGCCGGAACGACAGTGAAAAACGATATCTCCGCAAATGCTCCGGAGCTCACAGGCCGCTATGCAAAAAGCTGGCGCATGAAGACCACGAAGGAATCCGCCACCTCGCTGGAGGTCACGGTGTACTCACCGACCCGGTATATGCTGGCGCACCTGCTGGAATTCGGCCACGCCAAGCGCGGTGGTGGCCGGGTAGCCGCCAAGCCGCATATCGCTGCCGCTGAGCAGCAAGGCATAGAGCAGCTGGAGCGGGACATTGAAAGGAGCCTGACGCATGGATGAAATGATCGAGATTATGGAGGCAATCGGCCTGCCCTACGCCTACCACCATTTTGCGGAGGGAGAATCGCCGGAGCCGCCATTCATCTGTTTTCTCATGCCGGAGAGCGATAACTTTGCTGCCGATGGCCGGGTCTACTTCAAGATCGACGGGTACCACATAGAGCTGTACACAGATATCAAGTCTCCGGAATTAGAGAACCAACTGGAAGCCGTGCTGGACGAGCGCGGCATTTTTTATAACAAGTCCGAAGTGTGGATCGAGAGCGAAAAGCTCTATGAGGTCCTGTATCAATTTGAAATGGAGGGTATGAATCATGCCTAAGAAGAACAAGGTCAAATTCAATATCTGCAACGTCCACTACGCGATCCTGACCGTCGCGGATGACGGGACGTTCTCTTACGGCACTCCGGTGCCCATGCCGGGTGCTGTATCCCTGTCGCTGGATGCCAACGGCGAGCCGACCAACTTCTATGCTGACGGCTATGCCTACTACATCATCTCCAACAACATGGGCTATGACGGTGATCTGGAGCTGGCGATGGTGCCGGAGTCCTTCCGTACCGATGTGCTGAAGGAGCAGCTGGACAGCAACAATGTCCTGATCGAGAACTCCAAGGTCGAGGCTGAGAACTTCGCGCTGCTGTTTGAATTCGACGGCGACGTGAAGAAGATCCGCCACGTCCTGTACAAGTGCGCGGCCAGCCGTCCGGGTATCGAATCCCAGACCAACGAGGATGAGGTCGAAGTCAAAACCGAGACCCTGTCCATCAAGGCCACGCCGCTGGCCAATGGCTATGTGAAGGCCAAGACCGGCGACAACACCAGCGACGCCGTCTACCAGAACTGGTACAACGCCGTCTACATCCCTTCTTCTGAAGGTGGCGGTGATGACCCGGTCGTGGATGACGGAACCGATCTGGCCTCCCTGACCATTGGCTCCCTGACGCTGACTCCTGCCTTTAACGCGGATACCATCGCTTATACGGCCAGCACCACCAATGCGACGAACACCATTACAGCTGTCGCTGCGGATGCTGAGGCGGAGGTGGCAATCACCGTCAACGGCACCGCACACACCAGTGGGCAGGCTGCAACTTGGGAGACCGGCGATAACATCGTGAGGATCGTCGTCACCAATGGCAACGCCACCAAAGCCTACACCGTCACCGTCACGAAGACCGAGGAGGGCTAATCCATCATGAGCATGACAAAAACTATCGAGATCGACGGCCAGCAGGTGTCCTTCCGGGCATCTGCTGCCATCCCGCGTATTTACCGGCTGAAGTTCCACCGGGACATTTATAAAGACCTCGCTGTGCTGGAGAAAGCCGTAGGCAAGAATGACGCTGCGGATAGCTCCCTCGACCTGCTGTCCTTGGAGATGTTTGAAAACATCGCCTACATCATGGCTAAGCACGCTGATCCCAGCATCCCGGATACACCGGAGGATTGGCTGGACCGGTTTAACACCTTCTCCATCTATCAGGTGCTCCCGCAGCTCATCGAGCTCTGGGGCCTGAATGTGCAGACGGATGTTCAGTCTAAAAAAAACTTCGCCCAACTGAGCGGCAAATGACAACGCCGCTGTTCCTGCTCCGCTGCGTACAGCTCGGCATCTCCATCCGGGATCTGGATCTTCTGACCATCGGCATGGTGAACGATATGTACGCAGAGAGCCGGAACGACGATTACAAGTATCGCGAGGTCGCTACCCAGAGCGACTATGACAATTTCTGATGCGGGAAAGGAGGCGCTACCGTGGCTAACAGAATCAAGGGAATCACCGTGGAGATCGGTGGCGATACCACAAAGCTCCAGACCGCTCTGAAGGATGTCAATTCAGAAATCAGGAATACGCAGTCCCAGCTGAAAGATGTGGAAAAGCTCTTGAAGCTCGATCCGGGCAACACGGAGCTGCTTTCCCAGAAATACAAAACCCTCCAGCAGGAGATTCAGGCGACCAAGGAAAAGCTGAATACGCTGAAGGAAGCCTCCAAGCAGGCGGATCAGGCACTCAAGGACGGCACAATCTCTCAGGAGCAGTATGATGCCCTTCAAAGGGAGATCGCTGAGACCGAGCAAAGCCTGAAAAGTCTGGAGCAGGAATATAAGAACTTCGGCTCCGTGCAGGCTCAGGAGATCGCGGCTGCCGGTGAAAAGATGAAGGAGTTCGGCGGTAAGGTCGAGAGCGCTGGCAAGAGCATGACCACGCACGTCACGCTTCCTCTTGCTGCCCTTGGTGCGGCAGGCGCGACGAGCTTTGCCGAGGTCGATAAGACCATGCAGCTCACCAACAAGACGATGGGCAACACCACCGAGGAAGCCGAGCTGCTGAACAAGGCCATGAAAGAGGCTGCGGCAAATTCCACCTTCGGGATGAAGGACGCCGCGACCGCGACACTGAACTTTGCCCGTGCCGGTCTGGACGCGGAGCAGGCCGCTGCCGCTCTGGCTCCGGCGATGAATCTCGCTGCTGGTGAAGGCGGCAATCTGGACACGGTTTCCGGAGGGCTGGTCGCTACGATCAATGGCTTTCACGGGAGCTTTGAGGACGCAGGCCATTACGCGGATGTTTTCGCTGCCGCCTGCAACAACTCCGCTCTGGATGTGGACAGCCTGTCGAGCGCCATGTCCGTGGCGGCTCCGATTTTCTCTGCCGCTGGATACTCGGTCAATGATGCCGCACTGTACATGGGCGTCATGGCCAACAACGGCATCGATGCAGATAAGGCCGCCAACTCCCTGAAGACCGGTCTGGCAAGGCTGGTCTCCCCAGCTAAAGAAGGCTATGAGGCCATGAAGCAGCTGGGGATTGAGGTCACCAATGCAGACGGCTCCATGAAGGATTCTGTTACGATCCAGAGGGAACTTCATGATGCCTTCAGCAAGCTGTCCGAATCGGAGCAGATCGCCGCTGCCTCCGCCATCTTCGGTAAAAACCAGATGGCTCCGTGGCTGGCGCTGATCAATACCGCGCCGGGTGATGTTGGCGAACTGGATCAGGCACTGCAGAGCTGCGCCGGGACTACAGACGAGATGGCTGAGGCCATGATGAGTGGATTCGGCGGCTCCCTCGAAAAGCTGAAGAGCTCCATCGATGTTCTGGTCACTTCCATTGGTGAGGCACTGGCTCCGGTCATCCTGCAGGTCGCAGATTTTGTGCAGCGGCTGGTAGATAAATTCAACTCCCTGACACCTGCGCAGCAGGAAACCATCGTGAAGATCGGACTCATTGTCGCCGCTGTCGGTCCGCTTCTGGTGATCGTCGGTAAAGTCATATCCGCTGTTGGCACGATCATGACCATTGTGCCCAAGATCTCCGGAGCGATCACGGCTGTGAAGGGAGCCTTTGCAGCGCTGAACGCCGTGATGCTGGCAAACCCAATAGTCCTGATTATTGCTGCTATCGCCGCGCTGGTCGCAGCCTTTATTTATCTCTGGAACAACTGCGAGGAATTCCGGCAGTTCTGGATTGATCTCTGGGAAGGAATCAAGGACATCGCTGTCAAGGTATGGGAAGGCATCAAGACCTTCTTCACCGAGGCATGGGAGGCAATCAAATCCACCTGCGAGACGGTCTTCACCGGCATCCGGGATTTCTTCGCCGGTGTATGGAACGCGATCAGCACGACGGTCAGTACGGTCTGGACGGCGATCAAGGATACCATCAGCGGTATCGTGCAGGGCATCTGGGACAAGATCACCGGTGTCTGGCAGAGCATCTACGATACAATCGCTCCCTTGCTGGAGGCTTTCCGGTATCTGTTCGAGACCATCTGGCAGGCCATACAGATTCTGATCAGCACGGCGCTGGAGGCGATCTCCAACAAGGTCACAGAAATCTGGAACGGCATCGTGGCTTTCCTGACGCCAGTCCTGCAGGCCATCCAGAGTCTCTTCCAGACGATCTGGAATGCCATCAGCGGTGTGGTTTCCACCGTGCTGAATGCCATAAAAAACACGGTGACCAGCATCTGGAACGCGATCAAGGGTGTGATCACTAATGTGCTGAACGCCATTAAAACCGTGGTATCTACTGCGCTGAACGCGGTGAAGACGACCTTCTCCACGATCTGGAACAATGTGAAATCCACGGTCACCACCGTGCTGAATAACATCCGCAGCTCTGTATCCCAGATCTTCAATAACATCGTGAACTCCATCCGCAGCGCCATGACCAATGTGCTAAACGCAGTGCGGCAGGGCTTCAACAATGTGGTGAGCTTCATCCGGAACCTGATCTCTCAGGCTTTTGGCTGGGGCCGCGATCTCATCATGGGCATCGTCAACGGCATCAGGAACTGCATCAGCGCGGTGTCCAATGCCGTCACCAGTGTGGCGGACGCCATCCGCTCGGTGCTTCACTTCTCCGTCCCGGATGAAGGCCCTCTTACGGACTATGAGAGCTGGATGCCGGACTTCATCGGCGGCCTTGCCAACGGCATCAAAAAGAGCCGAGGCATGATTAAGGACGCCATGAACGATGTGGCCGGTGACATGGTGCTCAGCCCTACCATACAAGGTGCGAGTGCGGCTACGGTCACTGGCGGTGCCGGAGGTATTGCAGACATGGTTTCCGCGATCCGGGAAAGCCTGTCCGGGATCAAGGGCGAGGCTGCCGGTGACACCATTATCCCGGTGTACATTGGCTCCGAGCGCATTGAAGAGATCGTCGTGAAAGCAAATAAGGCCGCCAGCTACCGGTCGGGAGGGAGATAAATGCTGAAAGATTATCCGATCAGGTTTGACGGCGAGAACATCTTCACTCCCACCTCGTGGGAAGAGGAATCCGCTGTGGTAGAAAGCGTGAATGAAACAGAGGCCGGGACGGATCAGGTCATCGTCACCCGATATGACAAGCTGTCCGTCTCCGCTTCCTTCCAGTGCTCATCCACATGGGCCGGGAAGTTCAAAACCTACAGCAAGCGGGATTCCATCACCGTCAGCCTATACGACATAGAAACACATGCTTACAAGAACCGCTCCATGCGCCTGCGCTCGTTTAAGGCCGTGCCTGCTCCATATTCGGAGAAGAATCGTGGTACGGATGGGCTGTGGACGGTTTCATTTACCTTGGAGGAGTTTTAGCGAAGGAGGTGGACAGCGTGAAACGAGGAACCACTCCAACCAACACATTCAAAACGAATATAGACCTGACCGGCTCGACGGTTTTTATCACTTACTCGCAGGCCGGAAGAGTCATGTTTGAGAAAAGCGGAGACTCGCTGGAAATAAGCAGTGAGGCAGTAGTCACCCGTCTCACCCAGAAGGATACGCTGAAGCTCAAATCCGCCCAGCAGGTCGATATGCAAATCCGGTACGTCTTCCCGGATGGGACCGCTGGGGCCAGCAATATCATGACCGTCCCGGTTGGCGAGATCCTTAAGGACGGAGAAATTGAGCCATGATCCTGCATGCGACCTTCGAGCCTGACTTGGAGCTTTCTGCTGTTATGGAAGACGATCCGCAGATGGATGCAGAGTTTGCGGATACGACGCAGATTGATGGCGGTCAGTATCGATTCGGCTATGGCCTGAAATATGACCCGGACACAAGAACTGTGTCTGTGGATGCCGCAGACGCCGTCACTGCCGGTGACACCCGTCCGGTCACCTCGGCGGCTGTGCAGGTTGAGATCGGCAACATCGAAGTGTTGCTGCACACCATATGAGGAGACAGCTATGAGCGTATCATCCGAAGTTACAAGAATAGAGGCCGACCGCAACACCATCCGGAACACGCTGCTGGCATGGGGCTTGGCGCAGGCGACAGATAATCTGGACGATCTGGCCGATGCCCTTGCCTCCGTTGTCAACCGAGGAGCCGTGGCTGTCGAGCTGGATGAAGGCGAAACCTATACCGTTCCGCAGGGCTACCACAACGGCTCCGGCACGGTTACTAACGGAGTCCGAGCAGGACGTTTGGAGCCAAGCGTCTACGACTACAATTCCGGCTACGTCAGTAATGGCAGCTGGATATATGAAAATCCCACTAATACATACGTGGATATTTACCGTGTCGAGGCGGGATGCTCCTACTTCATTACTCTCGGCGGTACCGTGGGCACCCGCTTCCGTGTCATGTTCACAACCCAAGATGTGACGCAGACAACGGGAACAGTGGTCGGCACAAGTATCAAGAATCTGAACAATCCAGCGGCTTATTCGAATGCGGCGTACACGGCAGACGAGGACGGCTATATCATCGTGGCTAAGGACAATATCGGAGCCAGCGGCCTCAGCTCGTATGTCTACAACCGCACAGAAAAATGGCTCTGAGAAGGAGGAACTACTATGAGTATTGCAACAGAAATCAGCCGGATACAGACTGACCGGAACACCATCCGGAATACCCTGATTGAATGGGGACAGGCGCAGGCCGGTGACAATCTCGATGCGCTGGCCTTGGCAATTTCCAGTCTTCAGAATCGTGGCGCTGTGGACGCGGAGGTGCAGGAAGGCCAGACATACACCATCCCGCAGGGCTACCACAACGGCTCCGGCACTGTCAGAGGTGTCGCCGGTGGCGGGAACTATCAGCTGCAGGCCAAGTCGGTCACGCCGACCAAGAATGAGCAGAGCGTCACGCCGGATGAGGGCAAGTATGGTCTTTCCAGCGTCACCGTTGCTCCAATCCCGGAGGCATATCAGGATGTGACCAGCGTGACGGCAACTGCCGCAGACGTGCTGGCCAACAAGATCATCATCGATTCTACCGGACAGACCGTAGCCGGTACCATCCCGGTCAACGGCGCTATCGCATCGAACTTCAATCCGCTCTCCCAGACCAGTGTGGCTATCCCTGCCGGTTATACCACGGGAGGCGCGGTGACACTGACGGAGGATTTGGAACTGGCGCTGGCCGCCATCTAAGGAGACAGCTATGTATGCAGTAAGCGAAGAATACCGGGAGGCCATGCATAGCAAGGTGCAGACCTTCCGGCTGACCGGCACTGCCGGGAACAAGCCCTTCACAGAAGCCAATATCCTGAAGGGCTCTTTTTCTATCACAAACCAGTGCAGCGGCTCCGATGCCGTGGAGATCGGGCAGGTCTATATCGGTGAGCTGAACGCGACCTTCATGAACATGGGCATCACGCGATACCAGTGGCAGGCGCTGGAGATCACACCACTCCTCGGCCTGAAGCTGGCGGACGGTACCTTTGAGGATATTCCGCTGGGTGTGTTCACCGTGGCTGAGGCTGAGTGGACGGCTTCCGGCATTGTGATCAAAGCCTACGACCACATGGCAAAGTTCGACCGGAACTACGGTGGCGGCAACGCCAAGGGTGAGCCCTACGACCTGATGCTCAACGCCTGCAATCACTGTGGCGTTCCGCTGGGCATGACACAGGCACAGGTAGAAGCCCTGCCTAATGGCACAGAGACGCTTTCGGTGTACACCACGGACAACATCGACACATGGCGGGATTTCCTTTCATGGCTTTCGCAGGCGATGGGCTGCTTTGCCACCATCGACCGTACCGGCGCTCTGGTCTTCCGCAAGTACACACAGGTGCCCGTGGACACGCTGGATACGGAGCATCGCTTTTCCGGCGCATCCTTCTCGGATTACACGACAAGGTATACCGGTCTCTCCTGCGTCGACCTGTCTTTGCAGAAAACCATGTATATCAATGTGACGCCGGATGACGGCCTGACCTATAACCTTGGCTCGAATCCGTTTCTGCAGCGCGGTGGCGGTGACGCTCCCGCTCGGCGCAGGGCTGTTCTGGAAGCGCTGCTGGCAATCAACTATGTGCCCTTCCGGGTAACGGCCATCGGAAATCCGGCCTACGATCTGGGAGACTGCCTCCGCTTCACGGACGGCCTTGCGGACGGGAGCCTCTCCTGCATTACCAAGTATGTGTTCACCTTCAACGACAAGTATGAAATGCAGGGAGCCGGTGAAGACCCGGCCTATGCCAGCGCCAAGTCGAAATCTGATAAGGACATTTCCGGTCTGCTTTCCACCGTCAGTGAGACGGCGATCCAGTTCTATTTCTTCGTGAGCGTGACAGATGTTCTGGTGGAGGATGGCCGAGGACGCATGGTTGTTGATCTGGATTACACAGCACGCGAAGGTGCCTCCGTTGTATTTCATGGAGAGATCAAGCACCAGATCACGCTGACGCCAAAACCGGAACCAGAGCCTGAACCGGAACCAGAGCCTGAGCCTGAGCCGCAACCTGACCCTGATCCGGATACCAACGGCAGTGAAGAATCTGGTGATGAAGACGGCGGTGAGGAAGGTAGCGGTGAAGACGGCGGTGAATCTGGTGGCGAAGGCACCGATCCGGATGAGTCCGATGATGGAGATGACCCGAAACCTGTGGTGGTCATTCCGGAGGAAGCCGTCATCACGGTCACTTACTACATCAACGGCGAGCAGGTCACGGAGTACCACCCGGTCGATAATGAGACTGCCGGAACGCACCTTCTCCACCTGCAGTATTTCTGGGACGTGCCGGAAGACACGCTGGACGGCGACTTTCAGGTATGGATCAGGATGGACAAGGCCAAGATGGATATCCGTGCCGGTGAAGCCCGTGGCTACCTCATGGGACAAGGACTGGCCGCCGAGCTGGAAAAGAAGCTCCGCTATATCTACATCGCCACCCTGCCGGAGACGCGGGATTACCTCGAAGGCACCTATCTCGATTACACCGGGATCGTGGTCATGGCGCTGTATCAGGACGGCAGTACAGAGGACATTACTGGCCTCTGCACTTTCTCGCCGGAGGACTTTTCGCTACTTGAAACAGTCGGTGAGATTCCCTGCGTAGCCACCTATACCGACGAGGACGGCAATCAGTACCGGGACGGCTTCAGCATCACGGTTGAGCCCAAGACGCTGGAGTACATCGAGATCACTCTGCCGCCCAGCAAGACTGACTATGTACTCGGTGAGGCTTATGACTATGACGGCCTGATCGTGACGGCCTACTACAACAACGAGACCAGCGAGGAAGTGACCGAGCTCTGCAGCATTGTTCCTGCGGAGGGCACCGTCTCCGATACCGATGGCACCATTCCGGTCACGGTTTCCTATACGCACAACGATGTGACGAAGGACGCCACCTTCGACCTGAACGTGCTGGTGCTCGACTACATCGAGGTAACGACCATGCCTACGGATACGGAATTCACCGAGGAAGATCCGTATGATTATGATGGTCTGGTCATCACGGCCTACTTCGAGGATGGCAGTTCCAAAATCATCACGGATGCTTGCACTTATGATCCTGCTCCGGGCACTCCGGCTGTCTACGGCACCGATACGGTCAACGTCACCTACGCGCCGAGCGCAGCTAGCTCCGCCAGCACGAGCTTTGCTATCACCGTGAAGAAGAAGGCAGTGCCAACGGTCAAGGCGATCCAGCTGCTCCCGACCACCTTTGAAGAGTCGCTGGCAAGCATCCGAACGGTCATGAACATCCCGAACAAGATGCTGCAGCGTATCAATTCCAAGAAGAGCAGCGTATTCGGCAACATGTCTCTGAACATCGTGCTCTGCGCAGGAAACTGCAACTACAGTGGCTCCGGCAGCGTCCGCTTTGCCTTGATGGATATCACACCGTGGGTGAACAGGGAAAAGTATATCTACCAGTTCACTGATCCGGCTCCGGGAGTAAGTCAGGGTGTGAGAATCCCGTCCGAGTACACGATGTACCGGGAATTCTATCCGCACCAGTATTTCTGGGAGAACTGCTCCGGCAACAACATCTTCTATATCGTTGCCAATGAAGGCGAGATTCAGGAGGACGAGGCGCTCACCACGCCGTGGGCATCTGACCTGTGCATCGGCTTTGGCTCCGATGTTTATAGCTATAATCCATTCCCGCAGACAGGCGGACAGCCGTATCAGGCGCTTGCCGCCAACTACATGATCGTTGACGTGCCTGATCCAAACGCATAATCGTACCCAAGCGCCATCTCCACAGGTGGCGCTTCAATTTTTACAAGGAGGACTTTGAAATGAAGGAATTCTGGACCACGATTCAACTCATCTTCACTGCAGTCGGAGGCTGGCTTGGCTGGTTTCTCGGCGGCTGTGATGGCCTGCTCTATGCACTTCTGGCCTTCGTGACCATCGACTATATCACCGGTGTGATGTGCGCTTTTGCCGATAAGAAGCTGTCCAGCGAGGTCGGCTTCAAGGGTATCTGCCGCAAGGTCCTGATCTTCCTGCTGGTAGGCATCGGCCACATTCTGGACACGCATGTGATCGGCACCGGCAGCGTACTAAGGACGGCAGTGATCTTTTTCTACATCTCCAATGAAGGCGTCAGCCTCGTGGAGAACGCCGCACACCTCGGCCTTCCCATCCCGGAA
>JBGUQD010000078.1:0-5695 GCA_045130755.1 Candidatus Limivicinus sp.
AAAGCAGCCAGAAGAGATTCATCTCCTGCAGGGCGAGGACAGCGTAACCCTCCGGTTCCCCGCGCAGGGCAATGTTGACCACGCGAAAAAAGATTTCAGAATAGAGCACATAGCCAAGCTGAAAGGGAAAACGGTAAAAATAGTTTTCCAAAAGGATGGCATGATCCCCCAGTGCTGCCCGCTGGGCTCCATAGGTCACAAGAAAAGAGTCACTGTATACAGGCGGGCGCAGCTTGGTCGTGGCGACGTACGCCGTGCCGAAGAGGAAAACATACAGGAGCAGGACCATTTCCATCGTGTGCGGATTGATGGGTTCACAGCGCCGGTAAAAAATGTAGCCCGTCAACAGCAGGATCGTAAAAATGATGATGCTGAGAAAGACATTGTCGTTGAGATATACGATCCGTTCACCGGAGGGATCGTCGGTACTCAGGAAGCTGGTTTCAAAAAGGGAACTTACAGCAAGGTACAGGATGAATGCAAAAACGAGGATCAGAACGATCATGGAGGCGGTCTTCTCCACGCCGCCGGATATTTGTTTCAGCCGCTGTGTCATTGAAGCCGCCCCCTTTCAATATTTGAATTTATTATACATCACCGTTTATCTTTTGTGAATGCTTTTTTCCATTTTTTATTGAGCGGAAATGCCTCCCCCGCCGTGAAAGCAGGAGAGGCATTGCCGTTTACTTTTTCTTTCCAAAGCTGACGCGCCGCAGAAGCAGGATCAAAATCGCGAGATATGCCGCAGCGATGAGGCATGTCACGATTGTCATGAGATCGGACCTTGCGGCTAAGCTCACCAGCACCAGTACCGGCGCACCGAGGATGATGCCGACGCTGCTGCCGCTGACGAGGTTGTTTGCGGCAGGGGTGCGAAAGTCACTGTCGATCTCGCGCAGCAGGAGGATGCCGGACGAGATGGTGCCGGTCATCATGCCGTACATGGAGATGAGCCCCTCATAGTAGTAGTCGGGATAGGCCCAGCGGCAGACCCGCTTGAGGTGGAACCAGGTCACCACACCGCCGAGCACCGCCATGAGGACGAAGTACAGCCACAGGCCGTGCAGATCCTCAATTCTGATGGAGGCGATGCCCGCCACGATCATGATATCGAAGAAGAAGCCGGAAATGCGGTTGAGCAAATAGTTGTTCTGATACTGCCGCCGGATGATTCCTTTTTTCCGCCCCGCCTCAAGCGCTATACGCAAAAGCACCGCAACGGCGGAGCCGATGATGAAGTTAAAGCCCCACAATAGTGTGTTGACGGTTTTGGCAAGTCCCTCAGACAAAGCCGTGATGCCGGAGGTGAGACCCCGGGTGACGAGATAGGTGCCTAGATAGGTCACCAACACCATCGCGAGCTGCACCGACAGACGGTCAACGGAGTCGGCGACCGGGAGCTCATTTTTGTCCTGGAAGAAGCCTACGGAGAGATCGTCGTCGCTGCTCTTTCTTTGCGGCTTCACGCTTCCGCGCCGGGCCAGGATATTGAGCAGGATAACGCCCACCACACAGGCGCAGAGATATCCCGCCGCCGCGATGGCAAGGCCAAAGCTGCGCCCGCCCGCAAAGCCCAGGTTCTGATAGCTGCTGCCCACGTTGTTGGCCTGACCGGGTCCCTGTCCGTAGCCCATGGGCAGCAACAGGCCGGATGCCTTGAAAAGTCCCGGCATGAGCGTGTAACCGAGTGTGATACTGAGAAGAAGACCCAGCACGCCCTGCACCATATAGGTGCTGACAATGATCGCACCGGACTTGAGGGCGGCCCGGTCACGGCGGTTTGCGTCCCTGCTCACGGTGCGCAGCGACATGGCGATAAAGCCGAGGGCGATGCCGTGGTACACGAGAATCTCCATGATCTCCCCGTCGATGCGGATGAGGCCCGTATACTTAAGGAGCAGCAGCAGAAAACCCGCCATGACTGCCACCGGCATCATGGCGCTGCGGATGGCTCTGACTTTGTTTCGCAGCATGCTGCACACAAGGATTGCCCCCGCAATCAGTCCAAGCTGAATGACGATATTCCAAAGCGCGGTGTTGGTGGCTGAATAATCCATAGTGAGTTCCCCTTTTACATCTGTTTGATGATCTGCCAAGCAATGAGGTATTTTCGCAGGCACTGTCCAGCGTCGGCGCGTATCTCAAAATATCTGTCGCCCACGGAGAAGAGCAGGATGTGCGCCTTGACCATGGCCATGCTGTCGATCCCCGAAAGCATAAAACAGCGTCCCGCGATTTCCAGTGCGTCAGGCCGCATGGTAAGTATTCCTTTGCCGAGCGTCTGTTCCCGGTGACTGTTTGTGATCTCGCGCAGGCGCAGCTCATGAT
The DNA here is from genome assembly GCA_045130755.1 of Candidatus Limivicinus sp. Taxonomy (GTDB): domain Bacteria; phylum Bacillota; class Clostridia; order Oscillospirales; family Oscillospiraceae; genus Limivicinus. The sequence continues at coordinate 2,329 of JBGUQD010000078.1, forward strand.
CCGAGAACAGCACTTCCTTTGCTTCGCTGCACAGCCTTTCCAGCGTCTGCCGCTGCAGGATTTCCCATTCGGCCACAGTCTCCACCGGATCCGGCGGGTCGAAAAAACCTTCCTCCGTATAGAAAAGCCGCAGGCCGCAGCTGCAATACACATAGTCTCCCAGGCCGCGCACGTCTCCCTGTTTTCCGCACTTCGGGCATATGAAGAAGCCGCGCTCGATATCCTCCGCCCGGTTCTTTCCGCGATAATGCACACGTTCGATACGCTGGCGTGCAAAGGCGTTCTCATAGATGTCACGGTCGATCATCTCTGTGATTTCCGGGCCTTTCTGTTTTTTCAGCTCCTCGGGCGAATAAAAGCCGATCTGCCTGCCCCATACCTTTCCGCGCCGGAGACCGGCGGCCCATCGGGGGGAGGAAAGATAGCCGCCCTCGATGCGGTAGGTCAGCAGCGGCACCCCCGTCATGCGGGCAAGCTTGCCGGTGGCCGGGAAGACGGGATGGGTCATTCCGTCCCAGGTGGCATCTCCCTCGGCAAAAATGCAGACAGTGTCCCCTGCTTTCAATGCGCGCAGCACCGACATGACCGTATCCGCTCCCGAGGCAGCTTTCTTCCGCGGGATCGGCGCGACAAGCCACTCGAGCAGCTTTGATAGAATGCCGTGGCGGAAGATATGCTCACTGGCTACAAAGCGGATGGGGGTATTGGGGAAGCTCATGGCGAGCAGCAGCGGGTCCCAATTCGTGACGTGATTTGCGATGATAAGGCAGGGCCCGGGCGGGTTCAGCTGCTTCACCTCAAGATGAAAGAGGCGGATAATGAAGCCGTGCACAAGCCAGTACAGGAACTTCCAGCGTTTGTATCGTTTCGGCTTCATGATTTCTCCCCCTCCCCTTTTATTGTTTCGGTATCAGCTCCAGAAGGCTCTGTTTGAATCCGTAGATATCCCGCAGTGCCTCCGCCTTTTCGCGGCTGCCGCTGTGTTTTTTCCCGGTGTGCCGCGCCCGGAGCATGAGATTTTTCGGCGAATGTTCAAAGTCCACAAACTCGATCACATCCACCGCGTAGCCCGCATCCTCCAGCACGGCGGCGCGGATGGAATCCGTCAGCAGAGCGCACACGCGCTCTTTGATGATGCCGTGTTCCAAAAGCAGATCCAACTCCCCGCCCTTCCCAATGCTGAGATTGACCTCGTGCTGGCAGCAGGGTACGGAGAAGATGTGCTTCACTTTTCGGTTGACCGCGTAAGCCAGTGCATAGTCCGTGGCGGTATCGCAGGCATGGAGTGTGACTACCATATCGATGGCAGTGTCAGCCAGCCTGTCGCGCGTCACATCGGCCACTTCAAAGTGCAGGCCCTCATAGCCATAGCGCGCAGCGATTTCATTGCAGCGCTGCACCACGTCAGCCTTGAGATCATAGCCGATGATTTCAGTCTTCATGCCCCGCCGGACGGCGAAATAATAGTACAGAATAAACGTGAGGTAGGACTTGCCGCAGCCGAAATCCAGAATCCGGATACTGTCGGCCCCGTCATCCTTTACGCCCTGTGCCACCAGCTCCACGAAGCGGTTGATCTGCCGGAACTTATCGTACTTTGCGCGGACGATCCTAAAGTCCTTTGTGAATACACCAAGCTCGACCAGCGCGGGGATATTCTCCCCTTCGTGCAGGATATAGTCCTTCTCCCGGTTATGGCTCTGTGCGGCGGGGCGTGCGATGACTGAAGCGCCGCCGGTTTTTTTGTAGCTGCCGTCACGCCTGAGGATATACTGGCGGCTCTCGGTATCGGTGATGATGAGGGCCTGCCGGTATTTGCCTTCCAGATTTTCCGCTGCCCATGAAAGCAGGCTGTCTTCTTTCAGATTCTCATGGAATGCCTTGTTGTTCTCGAAGCGCTCGGCCTGATAGGCCCGCTCCCCTTTCAGGATCAGCGGACGCAACTCGACCTTCGTCGGAAGTGCTTTATCCGCCGGCTGGGAGGAAACCGCCTTGCTCAATGTTGGCAAGGACACAGAAAGCTCCTGTGTGATTTTCGCCATGTCAACCACCGAAGAGGCGCTTGAGATTCAGCGCCGCAGCCTTGAGCTCGTTCTTGCTATAGGAATTGTTTTCATCCGCCATCACTGCGGCCACGGCCTCCTTGGCAGAGACACCGCCCGCGACCATGGCGTCCACCAGCATGGCCTCGGCCGAGACTATGTGCTCGTTTTTGTTGAAAACGTAATCGTCATCGACCTCCACCACGACGGCGTATTCGCCCTTATCGTAATTGCCCTTGGCAAGAAGCTGGTCCTTGACCTCGGAAGGCGTGCCGCGAAAGCTCATCTCATGGAGTTTTGTGAGATCGTTGCACAGGCACATGCGGCAGCGGGCCTCCGCGTCGATGAAGAAGTCCACCAGCTCCATGATGCGCTTGGGAGATTCATAGAGGGCGTAAGTGCGGGTGTCGCCGTGGCGCATTTTCTCCAGAAGTTTGCGGCGCTCTGCGTTTTCCCGGGGAAAGAAGCCATAGAACAGGAAGCTCGACAGGTCAAAGCCCGACACGGACAGCGCCGTCACCGCCGCGCAGCAGCCTGGCACGCCGATGACCGGAATACCCGCCTCGACGGCGGCCTTGATGAGTTCGTTGCCGGGGTCGGAGATGCAGGGTGTGCCGGCGTCGGTGATGACCGCAACGCTCTTGCCCTGGAGCATTTCATTGATAAAATACTTGGCTTTGCCGTATTCGTTGAATTTATGGTTTGAAACCAGTTTGTTGCGGATCTCAAGCTTGCCCAGCAGCACCATGGAGCGGCGCGTATCCTCGGCGGCGATGATGTCCACGTCGGTCAGAATCTGCTTTCCGCGGGGCGACATGTCCCGGGAGTTGCCGATGGGCGTCGCCACGATATAGAGTTTGCCGGTCTGTGTCTGTTCGTTCATATGTGATACCTGTCCCTGTTTTTGATAATGATTTATTATAACCCAGGGTTTCGCCCGTGGCAAGCACAATTAAAAGAGCACCGGGGTTTCCGGTGCTCTTACGAGTTTATGCGGCTGGTTGGAAGATTACATCATGTTCTGTCGCCCAAGTCTCGGCCCTGCTACCGGAGGGGGCAATGAGCGTGAGATTGTCTGTCGACGTGCAATGCTCTCTCAGTCATCGCAGTAAACGGCGCTGAAAGCTCCCCCATAGGGGGAAGCCATAACCGCACCAAGCGAAAACAATAAACATCCACCCGCCCAGCGGGTGGTTTTTCATTTTCGGGCATAGCCCTTGTTTACTAGCAGCGCCTGGAGGCGCAAGTACGGTCTGGCACGCGCGAGGAGACTGTTACTTGCTACCCGTAAACGGGTCAATATCCTCCATTGTCAGCTGGTTGGA
>JBGUQD010000079.1:0-4565 GCA_045130755.1 Candidatus Limivicinus sp.
GCCTGTCCGAGCCGTCTGAGGACGTAAAGGACGAGCGCATCACCGCCATTCTGTGCAACGAGGGGCTTGCCCCGCTGACGAGCGTGGCGGATATCGGACGGAGCATGTATCTGGCGACGAACATCAATCTTGTGCTGAATCTCCTTGCCTCGGTGCTGGGCGTGGCGCTTGTGTTTGTGCGCTTTCTCATCACGGGCGCAAACCCGCTTTCGCACCTGTTTCTCTACATGCTGTTCTGGACGCTGCCGGTGCTGCTGGTGAGCTTCTTTGTGAGCGTGAAACGATAAAATAATAGATTTGCAGCAGGGGCTGTCTCATTTTGAGACAGCCCCGTTTTTTGATGTTTTTCGGTTTTTTCACACGTGCATGCTTTGCCGCAGCGGCCTTTTGCCATCTGCAGCCGCACGCGCGGCGGAGGGTAGGCTTTTGCACGGTTCCCCTTTCAAAGGAGCCGGATATCGGCCTTGTCTTAAAAAAAGAGAACACCGGGGGTGACCGGTGTTCTCAATAGCGTTATGCAATTAAAGCGCGTTTGTCTTGTTGACCAGAGCGGTCAGGTCGACGTACTCTTCAGGCTCGGTGGCGATGGTCTCGTCGGTCTTGACGTCAAAGTCGCGGTAGACGGACAGACCCGTGCCGGCCGGGATGAGCTTGCCGATGATGACGTTCTCCTTGAGGCCCACCAGGCGGTCCACCTTGCCCTTGATGGCAGCATCGGTGAGGACCTTGGTGGTCTCCTGGAAGGACGCAGCCGACATCCAGGAGTCGGTGGCCAGCGACGCCTTGGTGATGCCCATGAGAAGCTGGGTGCAGGTGGCGGGGATGAGACCCTGCTCGCCCGCGGCGGTGCGCTCGGCGATGTCCTTGTTGGCGGCCTTGAAGACCGAGATGTCAACGGTGGCGCCGGAGAGCAGATCGGTGGAACCGGCCTCCTCAACGCGGACTTTGCGCATCATCTGGCGCACGATGACCTCGATGTGCTTGTCGTTGATGTCAACGCCCTGCTGACGGTACACCTTCTGAACCTCAGAGGTGATATAGCTGCGGACACCCTGGCGGCCGAACTCGTCGTCATTGACGCCGCGGATGCGCAGGACATCATGCGGGTTGAGAGCGCCGGAGGTGAGCTCCTGACCCTTGTCTACGTGGTCGCCGTTGTGCACCAGGATACCGGCGGAGTGCGGCACGGTGTAAACCATGGTGGCACCCTCGGCCTCATTGGTGATGGTGATGGAGTACATGACGCCCTTCTTGGCCTCTTCGATGCTGACGGTGCCGGAGATCTCGGCCAGCGTCGCCATCTTCTTGGGCTTGCGGGCCTCGAACAGCTCTTCGACACGGGGAAGACCCTGGGTGATATCGTCGCCCGCGACGCCGCCGGTGTGGAAGGTACGCATCGTAAGCTGAGTACCGGGCTCGCCGATGGACTGGGCCGCGATGACGCCGACAGCCTCGCCCGCGTTGACCGGGCGGCCGATGGCAAGGTTGATGCCATAGCACTTGGCGCAGACGCCGCAGCCTGCCTCGCAGGTCAGGACGGAGCGGATATAGGCCTTGTGGATGTTGTGGGCCTCAAGGACCTTGGCATCCTCGGGCATGAGCATGTGATCGGTGTCAAACAGCAGCTCGCCCGTCTCGGGATCGGTGATCGGCAGGGCCGGGAAGCGGCCGTGGATGCTGGTGCCGAAGGACTCGACCTCCTGGCCGCGATCGTACACGGCGCCGGCCCACACGCCCTCGGTGGTGCCGCAGTCTTCCTCGCGGATGATGACCTCCTGGCACACGTCGACCATACGGCGGGTCAGGTAGCCGGAGTCCGCGGTACGAAGGGCGGTATCGGCCATGCCCTTACGGGCGCCTCTGGTGGAGATGAAGTACTCCAAGACAGACAGGCCTTCACGGAAGTTGGATTTGATCGGGATTTCGATGGTCTTACCGGAGGTGTTCGCCATCAGGCCGCGCATACCGGCAAGCTGACGGATCTGGTTCATGGAACCACGGGCGCCGGAGTTTGCCATCATGTAGATGGGGTTATACTCGTCGAGCGCGTTGGACAGCGCATCGGTGACGTCCTTGGTGGTCTTCTCCCACTCGGAAACGACCAGACGGTAGCGCTCGTCATCGGTGATGAAGCCGCGCTTGTACTGGCGCTCGATCTTGACAACCTCGTCCTCGGTGGCATGGATGAGTTCGTACTTGGCAGACGGCACGGTCATGTCCGCGACGGAGATGGTGATGGCGCCCTTGGTGGAGTACTTGTAGCCCATGGCCTTGATGGAGTCCAGCACCTCGGCGGAGATGGTGAAGCCGTACTTCTGGATGCAGCGGTCGATGATATCGCCGAGCTGCTTCTTGCCGACCTGGAAGCTGATCTCATGGTCGAAGGCGTGCTCGGGATCGGAGCGGTCGACGTAGCCCAGATCCTGGGGGATGGGCTCGTTGAAGATGATGCGGCCGACGGTGGTGATGATGATCTTCTTGGTCTCCACGCCGTCCACGGTCTTGGTGACGCGCAGGCGGATGGGGGCGTGCAGGCCCACGACGCCCTCGTTGTAGGCCATGATGGCCTCGGCGGAGTCGCGGTAAAGAAGGGTGGGCTTGTAGGTGATAAGCTTCTTGTCTTCCTTCTTGAGCTCGAGGTTTGCGCGGTAGATCTCATCGCCGGAGACGATGGCACCGGCCTCAAAGCCGCTGTCGCCCGGATCTTCCACGACCATGCGGTCGGTGCCCTTTTCGGCAGCGTCGATGCGCATCATGGTCAGGTAGTAGGAACCGAGGATCATGTCCTGGGTCGGGACCGTGACGGGGTGGCCGTCCTGGGGACGCAGGAGGTTGTTGGCCGAGAGCATGAGGATTCGCGCCTCAGCCTGGGCCTCGGCGGAGAGCGGCACGTGAATGGCCATCTGGTCGCCGTCAAAGTCGGCGTTGTACGCGGTGCAGACCAGCGGGTGCAGACGCAGGGCGCGGCCCTCGACGAGGATGGGCTCGAACGCCTGGATGCCCAGACGGTGCAGGGTCGGCGCGCGGTTGAGAAGCACAGGGTGCTCCTTGATGACGTCCTCAAGGGCGTCCCACACCTCGGTGCGCTGCTTGTCGACCATCTTCTTGGCGGACTTGATGTTGTTGGCAACGCCGTCCTCGACGAGCTTTTTCATAACGAACGGGCGGAAGAGCTCAATGGCCATTTCCTTCGGCACGCCGCACTGGTAGATCTTGAGGTCGGGGCCGACGACGATAACGGAACGGCCGGAGTAGTCGACGCGCTTGCCCAGCAGGTTCTGGCGGAAGCGGCCCTGCTTGCCCTTGAGCATGTCGGAGAGGGACTTGAGGGCACGGGAGTTTGCACCCGTGACGGCTCTGCCGCGGCGGCCGTTGTCGATGAGGGCATCGACGGCCTCCTGCAGCATGCGCTTTTCGTTGCGCACGATGATATCGGGGGCGTTCAACTGCTGAAGTCTTTTCAGACGGTTGTTGCGGTTGATGACACGGCGGTAGAGGTCATTCAGGTCGGAGGTCGCGAAGCGGCCGCCGTCGAGCTGGACCATGGGGCGGATCTCAGGGGGGATGACGGGCAGGATGTCGATGACCATCCACTCGGGGCGGTTGCCGCTCTGACGGAAGGCCTCGACCACCTCGAGGCGCTTGACGAGCTTGGCCTTCTTCTGGCCGCCCGCGGTCTTGAGCTCTTCGCGCAGTTCGGCGGCGAGCTTTTCGCAGTCGATCTGGGCAAGCAGCTCTTTAATAGCCTCGGCACCGATGCCGGCCTTGAAATCGTCCTCATACTTCTCGCGCATCTCGCGGTATTCGCGCTCGGTGAGGATCTGGCCCTTCTGCAGCGGCGAGAAGCCGGGGTCGATGACAACGTAGTTTGCAAAGTACAGTACCTTTTCGAGCATGCGCGGGGTCATGTCCAGCATGAGGCCCATGCGGCTCGGGATGCCCTTGAAGTACCAGATGTGGGAGACGGGGGCGGCAAGCTCGATGTGGCCCATGCGTTCGCGTCTGACCTTGCTCTTGGTGACTTCGACACCGCAGCGGTCGCAGATCTTGCCCTTGTAGCGGATCTTCTTGTACTTGCCGCAATGGCACTCCCAGTCCTTGGTGGGTCCGAAAATGCGCTCGCAGAACAGGCCGTCGCGCTCGGGCTTCAAGGTGCGGTAGTTAATGGTCTCGGGCTTTTTGACTTCGCCGTAGGACCAGTTGAGTATCATTTCAGGGGAGGCAATGCCGATCTGAATGGCGTCAAAGGGTGAATAGCTCATTACTGATCCTCCTCATCATTGTAATCATCGTTCAGGCCGAAATCCGCGCCGAAATCATCTTCTGGGGCGTTCTCGATGGAGAAGCCGCTGTCAGCCAGCTCCTCATCGTCGGCCGCGTAAAGCTCGTCCTTGAGTTCGGGGATGAAATCGTCCTCATCCTCGTCCTTGAGCTCGATCTCGTTGCCCTGTTCGTCCAGCACGCGGACATCCAGGCACAGGGACTGCAGCTCCTTGACCAGAACCTTGAAGGACTCGGGCACGCCCGGGGTGGGGATGTCGTTGCCCTTGACAATGGCCTCGTAG
>JBGUQD010000080.1:0-17468 GCA_045130755.1 Candidatus Limivicinus sp.
GACCAGCTTGTCAAAGGGAGTCATGAACTCGGAAACCTTGATTTCGGGTGCCATGCGGCTGACGCGGTAGTCGCGGCTGGTCACCACGCCGACAAGCTTGCCCTCGGCAGTGCCGTCCTCGGTGACGGCGATGGTGGAGTGTCCGGTCTCCTCTTTGAGGCGCAACACGTCGCGCAGCGTGTGGTCGGGGCTTATGTTGGAATCGCTTCTGACAAAACCGGCCTTATAGGTTTTGGCACGTTTGACCATAGCCGCTTCATTTTCGATGCTTTGAGATCCATAGATAAAGCTGACACCGCCCTCAATGGCAAGGGCGACAGCCAGCCGGTCACCGGAGACGGACTGCATGATCGCCGACACCATGGGGATATTCATGGTGATGGGGGATTCCTCCTGCCCCTTGCGGAATTTGACAAGCGGGGTCCGAAGGGACACCTTTTCCGAACGACAGGTGATGGGCGTGTACCCGGGGATCAGAAGATACTCATTGAAAGTGTGGCAGGGCTCATTGATGATTCTGGCCATGATCTGTATCCTTTCTAATTATAATAAACTCAATCAATGCCGACGATTTCGCCGTAGGCGCGTACCGCGTTGCGCACGCACTCGTCGCATGCGCACAGGACCTTGCCCGTGTCGCGGCCTTTGAGATCCTTGCAGAGAATCGCGCCGCAGCGGTCGCGGAAGTTTTCGGAGATCTGTCTGGTGTAGGGAGTGGTGCTCTTCTGCCTGAGTTTGAATCCGGCAGCCATACCCGCGCCTACAAGCGCGCCGCAGGTGCCTTCCATATTGCCCATACCGGAGCCGAAGCCCGACCCGAGCTGCATGATCTGTTCCTCACTTAGTCCGGTCTGGTCTGCCAGAGCCAGCAGCGCCGCCTGACAGCAGTTGCATTTCTTTTTTAGTTCTGCGCCGAGTTCCGCGCGTTCTTCGAGCGTCATGCCAGATACCTCCAAATATATTTTTCCCAGTATAACATGGGGCAGACAAAAGTCAAGGCGCGATTTTGGCAAAAAACAGAAAAATTGCAAAAAATGCGGAACAGTCATCGGACTGTTCCGCATCCTTGCAAGCACAGGCGTTTACTTCATGCCGTTCTCATATGCCTCGATCATTTTCTTGACCATCTGTCCGCCGACGGAACCGGCCTGGCGGCTGGTGAGCTCGCCGTTATAGCCGTTGTTCAAATTCACCCCGACTTCTGCAGCTGCTTCCATTTTGAACTTATCCATAGCCTCACGGGCTGCGGGATTGACCAGATGATTGCTGGTGTTGGTAGACATGCGTCCATCTCCTTTTCTTCATTTGGGACTCTATCGCCCGACCTTATCTTTTGCCGGATAAAACACAATATGCATGGTGAATCTTTTGAATTATTTGACAAAGAAAAAAACAGTATCTGAATGTCATTCGAGCGTAATGATAATGATGACATAATTTTTGCACCTTCGGGGTAGAAATATGCGGCCGGCAATGGTATAATAAATCTGTTTCATACTATTTGTGTGGACTTCGTATTAGAGCGTATAAGTAAGTGTATTCAAACAGGAAAGCGGGCAAAATAATGAAAATAGCATTTATCGGCACAGGCAACATGGGCGGCGCACTGGCAAAGGCCGCTTCAAAAGAGAAGGATAATCAGATCTATCTTGTAAACCGCCATCCGGAGAAAGCTGAAAAGCTTCGCCGAGAGATTGGGGGAGTTGTGACAGAATGTGAAGAGGCCGTACGTGAGGCCGAGCTCATTTTTCTCGGGGTCAAGCCTTATGTATTGCCGGATCTCTGCACGATTCTTCGTCCGCTTTTAGGAGAGAAGGATGAGCCCTTCACGATAGTCTCCATGGCTGCGGGTGTGACTGTCGCCAGACTAAAAGAGATGTTGGGCGACTGTCCTATTATCCGGATAATGCCCAATACACCGGTTTCAGTTGGAGAAGGGATGATTCTTTATACCGGCGACGCGGAGACATATATGGAGGCTTTCCTCCATGCCATGCGCTTTTCGGGACGTTTTCTGAGAGTGGAAGAGCGACTCATGGATGCAGGCATGGCAGTTTCCGGCTGCGGGCCCGCGTTTGTAGATCTTTTTGTAGAGGCGCTTTCTGACGCCGGCGTTGCCTCAGGGCTTTCAAGAAAGGATGCGACAGTACTTGCGGCTCAGATGGTCCTGGGTTCGGCAAAGCTGATCCTGGAGAGCGGCAGACATCCCGGAGAGCTCAAAGATGCGGTCTGTTCACCGGGCGGCACCACCATACAGGGAGTGCGCAAGCTGGAGGAGAAGGGGTTTCGCTCCGCTGTGATCGAGGCTGTCATCGCAGCGCGGGATGCCTGAGTCAGGTACAATGAAAAACCAGGAGGCATATTTGTGAGAATAGTAGTAAAGGTAGGCACATCCACGCTGACACATCCTACCGGTCATATGGATATCCGGCACGTAGAGACACTGTGTAAGGTTCTCAGCGATGTTAAAAACGCAGGGCATGAGATTGTCCTGGTATCCTCCGGCGCCATTGGTATGGGGGTCGGCAAACTCAACCTCAGAGAGCGCCCGACCGACATGGCGACCAAACAGGCTGCCGCTGCCGTGGGCCAATGCGAACTAATGGATGTCTATGACAGACTCTTTGGTACCTATAACCATACGATCGCTCAGATCCTGCTCACCGGAGAGGACCTGAGGGATGATGAGCGGCACCGTAATTTTTCCAATACCGTGGAGCGGCTTCTTGAACTGCGTGTCTTGCCGGTCATCAACGAAAACGACACTGTCTCCACCGTAGAGATCGCAGTTGGCGACAATGACACGCTCGGCGCACTGGTGGCGGTAAGCGTGAAGGCGGATATGCTGATGATCCTCTCCGATATCGACGGACTCTATACAGCCGATCCGCGCCGGGAAAAGACGGCGAAGCTCATAAGCGAAGTGAGGGAGATTACCCCCGAGATGATAAGCAGCGCGGGGGGAGGCGGGACTGCCCTTTCCACCGGCGGCATGGCGACAAAGCTCACGGCCGCAAAAATCTGCATGGAGGCCGGCACCGACATGTTCATCCTAAACGGTGCAAAGCCGCTTTTGATCTATGAGGCACTGGAAGGAAAGTCCGTCGGAACAAAATTTATCGGGAGGTAGGATATATTATGAAGACCACGCATGAAATCCTGGCAGAGACAAAAGCTGCTCTGCCGCTTTTGACAGCATCGAAAGAGAGAAAGAACGCTGCTCTGCTTGCCATCGCGGGCAGACTTACTGCAGAGCAGGAGGAGATCCTTGCGGCCAACCGCCTGGACATTGAAGCGGCAAAAGACCGCTACGGCGACGTGATGATGGACCGACTTACCCTGACGCCGGAGCGTATTGCCGCTATGGCTCTAGGCGTGCGCGAGGTGGCGGAGCTGCCGGACCCTGAGGGGAGGGTTCTGCGCCGCGTGGTTCGTCCGAACGGGCTTGTAATTGAGAAAACCTCCGTTCCCCTTGGTGTAGTTGCCATCATTTATGAAAGCCGCCCGAACGTCACCTCCGATGCTGCCGTACTGGCGTTGAAATCCGGCAATGCCGTCGTTCTGCGCGGCGGGCGTGAAGCTTATCGCTCCAATGCGGCCATCGTTGCCGCTATCCATCATGGCCTGGAGGACGCGGGCCTTCCGTCTGCCCTTGTCGGTTTTATCGAGGATACGTCCCACGCCAGCGCCGACGAGCTGATGCAGGCCGTAGGCTATGTGGATCTGCTGATTCCTCGGGGAGGGGCAGGTCTCATCCGCCGCTGCACAGATAATGCAAAAGTACCCTGCATCCAGACCGGCACCGGCATCTGCCATATTTTCGTTGACGAATCGGCAGATCAGGACAAGGCACTCAGTATTATCGAAAACGCCAAGGCAAGTCGTCCCTCGGTCTGCAATGCGGAAGAAGTGCTGCTGGTGCATCGGAACATTGCCGCAGAGTTTTTGCCGAAGCTCTGCGCACGCCTGACGAAGGAACGTGAAGACAAGGGACTCGTCCCGGTTGAGCTGCGTCTGGATCACACGGCCGCAGCAATTATCCCCGGCGTGCCTGCAGGGGAGCGGGACTTCGACACGGAATTTCTGAATTATATCCTCGCTGTCGCCGTGGTGGACGACGTAGATGCAGCCATCCGGCACATTGCCCTGCACTCCACAGGACACAGTGAGTCGATCATCACCGAAAGTGACGAGAGCGCAGAAAAGTTCACACGGCTTGTGGATGCATCCTCGGTCTATGTGAATGCATCTACCCGCTTCACAGACGGCGGCGAGTTCGGACTTGGCTGCGAGATGGGCATCTCAACGCAGAAGCTTCATGCCCGCGGCCCGATGGGTTTGGAGGAACTCAACAGTTACAAGTACATTATTCGCGGCAATGGGCAAATCCGCTAAAGCCGCACAACAATGCACCACCTCAAGATGGGTGGTGCATTTATAATTATTGTCACTTGTCAGAGGAATACAATAGAGAAATCAATGCCGTAAGGATTGCGGAATGAGCTGCATCGACGAAAACTTTGATTTGCAAGCCTATATGTTGAATAAAATCTCGTTCAAAATTCATCAATAGAATGTGTCCTTTCCGGTATTGACTTGAAAAGACTGCCGGATGTAATATATATCACAGTCTTTCCTGTATGCAACGGATATAATGATAAAGAGGAATGTCATATGTTAACACTGAAAAGAGCGCAGGAACTGAATGACACAATGGTGACGGACGAGCATTTAATCCTGCATGCTAAGAACGTTTGCTATGCCATGGGTGCCATGGCGAGACACTTTGGCGAGGATGAGGAACACTGGCAGGCGGTTGGTATACTGCACGACTATGATTATGAGAAGTACCCGGAGGAGCATCTGGATCATACTGCAGAACCGCTTCGCGCCTGCGGAGTGGAGGAGTCAGATATAAGGGCGATCCTCTCCCACGGCTATGGACTGCGCAACGATGTGGAACCGATCACCAATATGGAAAAAAGCCTGTACACTGTCGATGAGCTGACCGGAATCATCCAGGCTTGTGCCAGGATGCGGCCGAATGGGATACGGGATCTGGAAGTCAAAAGCTTCATGAAGAAATTCAAAGACAAGCATTTTGCTGCAAAATGCGACCGGGAATTGATACTGAAAGGCTGCGAGATGCTTGGAATGGAACTCAGGGATGTCGCGGCGATTTGCATTGAGGGAATGAAAGCGCATGCGCAGGAATTACAATTGATGGGAAATACGGGAGAGTAAAAGTACAATGCAGGCATCTGATTTCAGCCGTACATGGCTTCTTTCAGGTGCCTGTTTGGATAATATGCGGACTACTGCCTGAGAAATTGACAGCAATGATACCTATATCGGTACTGTCAGCCTGTTCTTACAGATACGTTAAATCATCAGATGATCCCTGAACTTGACTGAAAAGCAAAGAAGTTGACGGATAAACCCGGGTTGAGTAGAATACGTATAATGAATAATACAGTCGGAGGGAGACATCATCAGAAGAATGGAGTACTTGGATATAGTTGATGAGCGTGGCAATCCAACGGGGGAGACTGTCGGCAGGGAGGAAGCTCATAAGATCGGTATACTCCACAGAACTGCTCATGTATGGGTTATCCGCATTGAAGACGGACGCACAGAAGTTTTACTTCAAAAGCGAAGCGATGCGAAAGATTCTTTTCCCGGGATGTATGATACTTCTTCTGCGGGGCATATACCTGCAGGGGAAGAACCGCTGCTATCTGCGCTGCGAGAACTGTCAGAAGAACTGAGCATCAAGGCAGTTCCTGAGCAACTATACTATGCAGGAACTTTTCGCATTCATTATGAGAAAACATTCCATGACCGCCTTTTCAAAGACAATGAAGTAACGCAGGTATTTGTTTACACAGAACCTGTAAGGATAGAACAGCTTGTTCTCCAATCGTCTGAGGTTTCAGCGGTGCGCTGGTTTATACTCGATGAAGTGTGGGCTGAAGTCCAGAGTGGTAATCGGAGTCGTTTCTGTGTGCCTGCACAGGGACTGCGAGTCCTTCTGGACTGGATTGAGAAGAGAGATAGCCGGATGCTGTGACAGAGACTATCATAGAAAAATAATCTTCATGTGTAAGATTCGCGTCTTAATCCTGTGATATAGGGTGAGGCGGAAAGGAAGTGACGCGAATGGAAGATGCAGTGGGTCACAGAAATTACATGGGAAGGCGCCCTGAACGTTCATGAAAACGATCGGGGCGCTGATTCTTGTTTGCTCTTCCAGAATGTGTTATAATGAATCACCCGGGGCATGTCAGTCTGATTTATTCGGTCGGAATAATAACTGCAAGGAAGTGAGGCGGGAATGAAATATCTCACGATCAAGGAAATTGAGCTTCCCTACTATACAAGGGGCGAAGAACACCTGAATACGATTACGCATGGCATCGGTGCCGCTTTGGCTGCGGGCGTGTTTGTTTACGGTCTCACAGTAGCAGCCAGAGGGCATAAAAGCCTTGCGGTTTTGAGCTGTTGCATTTATGGTCTGACCATGATCCTATTGTACGCTGTGTCAACCGCGTATCACGGTTTGCCGGTGGGGGACGCCAAGAAATTTTTGCGTGTCATAGATCACTGTACGATTTATCTGCTGATCGCAGGTTCATATACACCGGTTTTGTTGACGGCGATCCGGCCGGAGCATCCGATACTTGCCTGGATTGTTTTCGCAGCGGAGTGGGGGCTGGGTTTATTTGCTGCATTTCTTACCGCTTTGGATATGAAAAAATACAGCAGACTGTCTATGATCTGCTATATTGTGATGGGCTGGTTCGTTATAATAGCCCTGAAGCCGACAATCGCTGCAGTGTCTTGGCACGGCTTTGCATGGCTTCTGGCCGGCGGAATCTGCTATACAGTTGGAGCATACCTGTATAAAACCGGTAAGAGAAAACGGTATTATCACGCGGTTTTCCATGTTTTTGTCGTTCTTGCCAGCATGCTGCAGGCGGTTTGCATCCTGAAATATGTACTGTGATTATATTCTGCTATGAACTATTACATATGAAAACGGGAGGACGAAATCATGGCCTTTCATCTCAGAACGTATTATGCCCCGGATTTTACGGAAAAACGTTTTTTACTTGCGCCGGAAGCTCGTCTGGAGCCTGCTCCGGCAGACGGTATCGCCCCTGTTGACTACCATGCCATGAGCATTTTCCCTGAGTACTTTAAGATCGGGGGAGTTTGGCACCTGGCTGAAGAGAGCCGTATGGACTGTGTAGCAGTCTGGGAAAACGGGAAAATCGCGGTGACGGAGTTTCGCAACCTGAAACGCGGACAGCCTGTGGTACTGGGGCGCAGTGAAGACGGCAGCGAGGGAATCTATGTCCATCCGGGGGCCTTCCGGCATCCCAACGAAGGCGGACATGAGGAGACCTTTGCATTCAGACAGAAGCGTTCCCGGGAGACGGCTTTCTCCAGAGACTATGATGAGTTGTATGAGATTTTAAGACATGACCGGGATCATGGCAAAATTGTCTGGGTGATGGGTCCGGCTCTGGCCTTCGACTATGATGCGCGGGAAGCCTTTTCTCACCTGATTGAAAACGGCTATGTGGACGCGCTGCTGGCGGGCAACGCTTTGGCTACCCATGATCTGGAGGCAGCCTGGCTCAAGACTGCCCTTGGACAGAATATTTACACGCAGGCTATCCAGCCCAACGGCCATTACAATCACCTTGATACGATAAACCGTGTTCGCGCATGCGGATCTATCCGTGCATTTCTTGAAAAAGAGGGGCTGGAAGACGGGATTATGGCCCATCTCGAAAAGTGTCATGTGCCCTATGTGCTGGCAGGCTCCATTCGGGATGATGGGCCGCTGCCTGAAGTGACGGGCAATGTCTACGAAGCTCAGGATAAAATGCGCAGCCACATACGCGGCGCCACTACTGTGATCTGTCTTGCCACTATGCTGCACAGTATCGCCGTAGGCAATATGACACCGTCTTACAGAGTGATGCCTGACGGTACGATCCGTGAGGTCTATTTCTACTGCGTGGATATCTCGGAGTTCACTGCCAACAAACTCGGTGACCGGGGCAGCCTGTCCGCGAAGGGAATTGTCACAAACGTGCAGGACTTCATCGTGACACTCCGAAACGGTCTGGGGATATGAACGTCTGGAAGAGACAGTATTGAGAGGAGAGTGAGACCCGCCTGCATGCTCAAGTAATCATACAATACAGATGCCGTTCCGGCTGGATATGCGCGGGCTGGTACAGTGGAAAAGGAGCACAGCAGATGGAAATAATGGGCTTTTTGATAATGGATCTTTGAAAAGCAGGGCTTTGTCCAGGCAGTGGACGATGTGAGCTTTGACCTGTACAGCAGCGAGACCCTTGGGATCGTGGGCGAGTCCGGATGCGGCAAGAGTACGCTGAATCACACACTTCTGCGTCTGACGGGGCCGACCGCCGGAACGGCGGAGCTTGACGGGACTGACATCTCCTCGCTGACTGGTAATGAACTGCGCACGGTCAGAAATGAAGCACCGGCTGGAGCATGACGCCCGGCCGGTGCCTTTTGTATTAATCAAATTTGAGCCCTTCCATACGGTCAAAGGCCTCTTTGAGCCTGTCCATGCCGACAGTACAGGCAATGCGGATATGTCCCTGTCCCGCTTTGCCGAACACATCCCCGGGAGCGACGAGAATGTGGGCCTTTTCCAGCAGGAGGCGGGAAAACGCCAAAGCGCTGAACCCTGTCTTTTCGATGCCGGGAAAGAGATAGAAGGTGCCCCTTGGCGGCACAAGGCTCAGATAGGGGAGAGCGGCGACACGCCGGGAGGCATATAGTACACGTTCCCGATAACAGGCAACGTATTGCTGCCGGATATCCTGCCGCAGAGACAGGGCACGGATCGCGGCACGCTGAGAGACAGATGGCGCGGTATAGATAAGAGAAGCATTGATTGCGGAGAAAACCGACAGCAGTTCGGGCTCTGCGATGATGCAGCCCACGCGCCAACCGGTCATCAGAAAATTTTTCGAAAAACTGTTGAGCGTTACGGTGCGCTCCGCCATCCCGGGCAAAGTTCGCATTGGTATAAAGCTGCTCTTGTATAGATAGGCCGTGTAGATTTCATCCGCAATGATGAGAAGATCATACTTCTGCGCAACGCGAGCGAGAACTTCCAGATCACCGCGGTCATAGGCCATACCAGTTGGATTGCAGGGATTATTGAAAATGATGGCCTTGCTGCGTGACGTGACAGCAGCACATAGGCGGTCTTCGCTGATTGCATAGTTTTCCTCAGGGAGTGTCGGTACCTCAACGCAAACACCGCCGGCAAGCTCAATCTGATCTCTGTAAGGACCAAAATACGGGCCCAGAACCAGGACCTCGTCACCGGGATCGAGGATGCCCAACATCACAAGGCTCATGCCGAGGCAGCTTGATGCGGTGACAAGGACCCGGTCTCCCGTCAGGGGCTGACCGAAGTCTTCCGCCCATGCGCGGCACAGCGCGGCGATCAGCTCGGGATCACCCTTCGGATCCCCGTAGTGGGTATAGCCAGCCTTTGCATCGGCAAACGCTGTATCGATGATGCGGCTGTCGGTCACAAGATCAGTGTCGCCGATGCTCAGGTCAATGATATCCTCATAGAGGGCAAGCGCAGATGTATCCAGACTCAACCCGGCCCTCAGCGAACGGAAACGGCGTGCGATATACGGTCGGTGCATGTCTTCACCTCTTTGAATGCAGTCAAAGTCACAGGTCGTTTCCAACATCATACAGACCCTGTGCACAGAAAGAATTTTATTCATGATAACACCGCTTTGGTACATTGTAAAGAAAAAGGCTCGAACAACAGATGTGGGTAACCCGGATTAAGGCTTGAAGTGAGCCTGATTTATGGTAAAATAAAAACAACAATCTGTTTGTCTGCAACAGTTCATGCGCCCCCAGCAGGCAACCGGGTCCGTGAGCGCAGGAAAGGAGCGGAAGACAATGAACATTTATACGGATATTGTTCTGTTCTCTCTGATCATCATTGTATATTGGGTGATCACAGAACTGTTTACGATCCTGTTTCGCTTTACCGGGATCCCGGATGAAAAGGCGCGCTTTCAGGTGATTTCCCTGCTTACCGGCACGGGCTTTACCACAAGGGAAAGCGAGCTGCTCCTGACCAACAGAGTCAGGAGGCGTCTTGCCAGGGCAACGATGCTGTTCGGCTACGCATTCAATATTACGATTGTCTCCGCGTTCATCAACGTTTTCCTTACCCTTAAGCTAAGCCAAGTGAAGAACTATTACATCGGTGTTCTGGCCCCGCTTTCTGTCGGAATCGTTGTCTTTACAGTCATGCGGATCCCGCGCGTCCGGGGCTGGTGGGATAGGTTTCTGCAAAAGGTTGCGGACCGGCTTGTCGGGCGGACTGACTCGGTCAACACAGTCCTGCTGCTGGACTATATCAGCGGCGATTCCATCGCCGTTGTCACACTCAAGCGCGTACCGGAATCCATGCAGGGGATCCCACTGTCCGAGACCGGACTGCGGTCAAATACAGGGATCCTCATCATGCTGGTGGAACACAACGGGCAGAAGGCGGTTCCCGCTCGTGCAGACACGGTTTTTGTCGTCGGTGACAAGCTGACTGTATTCGGAAACTATGCTGCCATCTGCAAAACCTTTCACGCACGTGAGCACTTTGCGGATGACAGATAAGCGGATTGTCGGATTCTGTATAAACATGAGTCTGGAATACCATGGCGGCATTCCGATTCTGATAGCTTAAAAACGGACACCGAGCAGTATTTTGGAGTGATATAATGAATACATTATTGAATGTACTGATTTTTTCCCTGACGCTGATTCTTACGATACGATTCTTCCGCAAGGACGGGATCTGGCACATCAAAAACGGGGCTGTCGCTTTTCGTTATTTTACGGTACTGAGCAACGTCTTCTGCGCAGTGGCAGCTTTGCTGATATGCTTTGCATCGTCGGTGAGTTGGGTGTGGACGCTGAAATACATCGGTACTGTCGCTGTTACGGTTACGATGCTGACGGTTTTCCTGTTTCTCGGCCCCAATCTGGGGTATAAAATGCTGCTGACCGGGCCGGATCTGTATATGCATCTGGTTACGCCGCTGATGGCGATTATATCCTTTATTTGCTTTGAAAAGCGTAGGATGACATTTCAAATGGCGCTGCTCGGCGTTCTGCCGGTACTGTTCTATGGTATCCTATATTTATATAAAGTAGTTTATGCACCGGAACACAAACGCTGGGAAGATTTTTACGGCTTCAACAAAAACGGCAAATGGCCCGTTTCATTTGTAGCCATGTTGGCGGGCGGTTTTGCAGTCTGTATGCTTTTCCTGCTTCTGCAGAACCGATGAGCTGTTATTGGAAGGCACAAGCAGACTGGGCGAACGAATTATCTGCGCCGGTAGCCTGCTCGACGAAAAAGAGTATTTGAAATCAGCTTTCATGTTTTTCCTGATGAGCAAATATGAAACTGAAGAGTATGAAATGAAGTTAATACAAGCTAAAACACGTGTATAGTGCCAGTCAAAAGAGAGCTTGACAACGTCAAGCTCTCTTTATGATAGCAACACGCTTTGAAAATTGCCAATATCTTCTGTGCATGTTTCGCCTTTTCGGTGCTTGCTACTAAAAACGAGATTTGAATTTATGAACAATGACGATATTATTTCTAAGAGATTGGTACAGATGAAAAAAGCATGGAGCGGAATCACCGCTCCATGCTGCAGGCTTTCTTAATACGATGAATTCCCTTTCCTTTGTTTCATGATCATTTTTAATTTGCAGAGTGACTTGGTAAAGGAAAGGATTATTCTGTTCTTGCCTTTTTCATGATCCGTTTCCCGCTGGATGTGATTGCCCCGGCTGGACAGACCAGCAGACAAAGATGACACCCAACGCATTTTGAACCGTTTAGAACCGGCCTGCGGTTTGCATCAAGTCGAATAGCCTGATGTCCGCCGTCGGCACAGGAGATCACGCATCGTCCGCAGCCGATACAGTCGGCTCGGTGGAACTTTGGATAAATCACAGTGTCCCGCTCCAAAACATCTGTCGTCTCACTGACAGAATCCAGGGCGAGACCCTGTATTTCCTTTATATTATGAAAACCTTTTTCGGCCAAATATAGATTCAGTCCAGCTTTCAGGTCGTCGATGATTCTGTAGCCGTACTGCATGACCGCTGTTGTGACCTGAATGCTGCCGCCGCCGAGAAGAATGAATTCCAGCGCGTCAGACCAGCTTTCCACACCGCCCATGGCGCTTATGTGCATACTGTGCAATGAAGGGTTCAGCCCAAGTTCGGCAATGAATCTCAACGCAATAGGCTTTACTGCGTTACCGCTGTAGCCGCCGACGGCTGACATGCCGTGCACTGCTGGAGAGGACACATAAGTATGTGGGTTGACGCCGATGATGCTCTTTATTGTATTGATAGCAGCAATCCCGTCTGCGCCGCCGCGTTTGGCTGCCTCCGCCGCAGGACTCATGGACGCCACGTTCGGCGTGAGCTTGGCAAGAATCGGAATCTTCGTACCGTGCCGGGCAGCGGCGGTAAAGCGCTCTACCAATTCCGGCACCTGACCGATATCCGATCCCAGGCCGCCTTCAGCCATATTGGGGCAGGAAAAGTTTAACTCGATCGCGTCGGCGCCGTTTTCTTCACATTGACGGGCCAGAGCCTCCCATTCCGCATCGTTTTGGCCCATGATGGAAGCAAGGATAAATTTTTTAGGATAATTTTTCTTCAGACGGCGAAATATCGCCATGTTTTCGGCAACCGAATGGTCAGACAACTGCTCGATATTCTTGAAGCCGATGATGCTGTCGTTGTCACCGGTTATGGCTGAGAAACGGGGCGAGGCCTCGTGGATATCAAAGGAGCAGATCGTCTTGAACGCAGCGCCCGCCCAGCCGGCCTCAAAGGCGCGTGCACACATATCATAAGTGCTTGCTACCACAGATGAAGAAAGGAGAAACGGATTTTCAATTTCAATTCCGCATATCTCTGTACGCAGGCGGTCCTCGTTTTCCGGAGCTGTGACTTCCAGATTCGGACGTACATCGTCATAGAGACGCATGATTATAGATCGAGTCGGAACCTCTCCTGAGCGGACACAAGCGGCTTCACAAGAAGCGGCACAGTCAGTGCATGGGTTAATCTCAGGCAAAGAAAGTGCAGCGCTCTTTTCGTTGTCAAACCAGATACTGCGCAGAAGCTTTGCCGGGTCTGTCATTACACATGCTTTCGTGCACGGCGCGTCGTAACACAAAGCGCATTTGAGCATGTCTGATCGGAAAAGTTTTCTTTCAAACATTATGTGCCCCCTTTATTGAGAATCCTATGAATGAGACTGCTTTAATACCTGACAATAAGTAGGTAATTACATCTTAACACGGCATTAGAGCCTTGACAAGCACTTATCGTATGAATTGAGCGATGAGTTTGCTGAAATTAATCATTATATTAGTCGCTGTATCAATCTATATCTGGTGTACGATCAGTACTGAGATCACACTCTTGAGACAATACAGGTTTACACTTTGTCCATGATAGTGACAGCATGAGTGCCATCTTGAAACGGCAGAGAAATCTTCTATATAAAAAAGTAAAAATGGTCTTTAATCCCAATAAAGAATGTGATAGAATGCCGTCATATTTGCACAGAGGTACTGTAAAATGTCTGCATTACATTCTTTTGCACGGCGGGAGCCGGTGTTAGTGATTGCCACGTTCGCTGCCGTCGTCACCTGTTTTCTTGTTCCGCCTGATGTAGTATACTTTTCTTATCTGGATTTCCGTACACTGTCGCTGCTGTTTTGCCTGATGACAGTGGTGAACGGCTTTCGAAACGCAGGCCTCTTTGCGCATCTTTCACATGTATTGTGCGTAAAGGCCGGGAACCTCCGTATGATCGGCCTGCTTTTGGTTCTGCTCTGCTTTTTCAGTTCAATGCTCATTACGAATGACGTCGCCCTGCTGACTTTTGTGCCGTTTGCAGTCGTCGTGATGGGTATGGCACACCACCGACAGGAACTGATTACAGTGGTCGTACTTCAGACCATTGCTGCAAATCTGGGCAGCATGCTCACACCCGTCGGTAACCCACAAAACCTTTTTTTGTATTCCTGCTATGATATGGGGTTTGGTGAGTTTCTTTCTGTGACCGCTCCGATATGGGGAATGTCGCTGGCGCTTCTTATACTTTGCTGCATGCTGCTCAAGCCGGAAGGGCTCGTGTTTTTCCTGGGTGAGGCACCTGGATTAGACCGCCGATCACTATTGGTATACACATTGCTGCTGGCTGTTTGCCTTCTTGTTGTACTGCGGATAATGGCCTGGTATTTCATGCTCAGTATAATAATTATTGTACTGCTTGTTTATAATCGAAAGATTCTCATAAAGGCAGACTTCATGCTCCTTCTGACTTTTGTGGCATTTTTTGTCTTTTCAGGGAATCTGGCAAGAATGCCGCAAGCGGCAGCCGTCATACGCAAATTGATGTACGGACGGGAATACCTGACGGCTATGCTGGCAAGTCAGGTGATCAGCAACGTTCCGGCAGCAATTCTGCTTTCGGGCTTTACCGCCAAATCACATGCTCTGCTGCTCGGCGTGAATATCGGCGGTCTTGGCACCCCGATCGCAAGTCTGGCAAGTCTGATCAGCCTAAAACTGTACTCTCATTCGGAGCACGCCGAAACCGGACGCTTTCTGACAGTATTTACAGTTTATAATCTCGTGTTTCTTTTGTTGCTGTCTGCTGCCTCAATCTTCCTTATCTGATGATAATAAAAACAGAAAAGCCCTTTTACACCGAACAGTTTCGGTGTAAAAGGGCTTTGTGTGATATTATGACAAAATCAATGTAAGCGTCAAATAAGAGGCCGGATTGAAGCCGCGCCAGAGCTATGAGAGAATGAACAGGGACTCTCGTAGACTTCCATCGGGTCGATGCGAGTCTATGGGAGTCTCAGCATATATGCCTGGCAGTGCCATAGACTGCCAGGAAGTCTCATAGACTGGGAGGGATAACATGGGCGAGCTAACCATCCGAAGTGCGCAGGCCCAGCGCAATTTACTTGAATGGAGCCAGCGTGTGGCCGAATGCCGGAGCAGTGGACAGTCTGTGACCCGGTGGTGTGCGGAGCACGACATCAAGCCGAAGACCTATTTCAACTGGCAGAAGAAGGTCTTCGCTGCCATGATTGAGCAGCAGCGGCAGCAGTTGGAAGCGCCGCAGGAACCGGAACGGAGGTTCGCAGCGTTACCGGTACCGGCTGCACAGAACGATCTGGTTGCTACGGTACGGATCGGCGAGGCGGCGCTGGATGTATACAGCGGAGCGAATGCAGACTTAGTAGCAGCACTGTGCAGGGCTTTGGGCAATGTTAAATGACTTCACGGGAGCCGACCGTGTATACATTGCCTGTGGATACACAGATCTGAGAAAAGGCATCGACGGTCTTTCCGCCATGGTGCAGCAGGAATTCGATCTGGACCCCTTCACCAATACACTGTTTCTTTTCTGCGGACGGCGCCGGGATCGGATCAAGGGACTGTACTGGGAACAGGACGGCTTCATTTTGCTGTACAAGCGTCTGGAGCGCGGCGTCTACCAATGGCCGCGGAACGAGCGAGAGGTACGGCAGCTCACGCCGCAGCAGTATCGCTGGCTGATGGAAGGGCTGAAGGTAGAACAGCCGAAAGCGCACCGCCCGGTGACCGGCCTGAGTGCCGTATAAATATGCCTAAAACCGCTGAAAATGCTGTACTTTTCAGTACTTTTATGGTATACTTAAGGCATGGAAAACCAGGCTGTTTTAGAGACAAGCAGCGCGGAAACGGTAACCATTTCCCGCGCGGAATACGAGAAGTACCAGGAGCTTGAGAAGCAGTACGAGTGGCTTCTTGAGCAGCTGCGCGTGCTGAAAAGCAAGCAGTTCGGCTCTTCCTCCGAGAAAGCATCGGAGGCGATCTACGGCCAGCTCAGTCTGCTGTTCAATGAGCCGGAGGTCTATGCCGAAGACACGGCGGAAGCGGACGAGCCTGCGGTCGAGGTACGCTCTCATACCCGCAAGAGGAAGTCCGGCCGGGCACGGGATATTCTTCCGGAGAATGTTGAGGTCGTCGAGGTCGAGCACACGCTTTCCGAGGAAGAGCGCCAGTGCCCGGAATGCGGCGAGGTCATGCAGCCCATCGGCACCGAGGTTCAGGAAAAGATCCAGATCGTCCCGGCCAAGATCATTCTTCACCGAGACGTCTATGTGACCTATGCCTGCCTCAATTGCAAGGAGAATGGCATCTCCACCCCGATCGTTCAAACGCCGAAGGAACCGGCATTGATCCCCGGAAGCTATGCTTCGGCGGAAGCAGTAGCTCACTTTGCCGTGCAGAAATTTGTGATGGGATCTCCGCTGTACCGGCAGGAGCAGGAATGGAACCGACAGGGATTTATGATCTCCCGGCAGACGATGTCCAATTGGCTGATCCGCTGCTCCGACGATTGGCTTGTGCCCGTCTACGATGCGCTCCATCGGCGCCTTGTTCAGCACGACCTTCTCCACGCAGATGAGACGGAACTGCAGGTTCTGCATGAGGAAGGAAAGGATGCCAGGGCTAAGAGCTACATGTGGCTATACCGCACAAGCGGCGACGCCGAGCATCCCATTGTCCTCTACGAATACGCGCCGGGACGTGGGCAGGAATACCCCAAGGCATTTCTGGAAGGCTTCCGCGGATATTTGCAGACGGATGGCTATTCCGGATACACCGGGATAGACGGTGCGATCCGTGTCGGTTGCTGGGCTCACGCACGTCGAAAATTCGATGAGGCGCTCAGAGCCGTCCCCAAAGGGAAACGCTCTCCCACGGCCGAGCAGGGCGTAGCCTATTGCAGTCAGCTCTTTAAGCTGGAAGAAAAACTGAAGGATCTCTCTCCGGAAGAGAGGAAAGCACAGCGGCAGGAACAGGTTAAGGTTCTTGACGCGATGTTGGCGTGGGCAAATACCAGAAATGCCGCGCCGAAGTCCAAGCTGGGGATTGCGCTAAACTATGTGAAAAACCAGTGGCCGACGCTGATTGTCTATCTTGAGGACGGCCGCATTGAACTCAGCAACAACCGTGCCGAGCGCAGCATCAAGCCTTTCGTAATTTCACGGAAGAATTTTCTGTTCGCAAACACGCCGGGCGGCGCAAAGAGCAGCGCCGTGATCTTCAGTCTGATCGAAACGGCCAAGGAAAACGGCCTTGATCCGTACCGCTACTTGTCCTGGCTGCTCAACGAAGCGCCAAGGCGCGCTCCCTCCAATCCTGATTGGGCGACTACTCTTCTGCCGCAGAATGCCCCGCCGCTGTGCAGGGCTGATTCAACTTAACAGGCGTCCACATTTTGGGGCTCGCATCCTGCGAGCTCCTTTTCTATTCCGTTTGACGCTTAC
>JBGUQD010000081.1:0-3823 GCA_045130755.1 Candidatus Limivicinus sp.
GTTCTTGAAGTTGCCGATGTAAGCGCCGGTGAGGGAGGCGGGGCACTCGGTCCAGCCGCCGGCGTCGCGCTCTTCATAGAAGTACTCAAGGTTGGCCATGTGGCCGGTAAAGCGCCAGGAGGAGGAGCCGTCCATATCGGAGGAGGAGAAGGCGTCGAAGCCCAGCTCGGCAGCGCGGGCGTGGATATCCTCGGCAACGGCTTTCAGACCGTCAAAGTTCTTGATCTCGTCCATGCTGTGGCCGGCCTTTTCAATGAGGTCGGGGTTCACGATGATGCCGTAGCACTCGTAGCAGTAGCCGATGGAAACCAGACGACCGTCTGCGTCATAGAGGTTGTAGGCATCGGTGCTCAGTTCCTCAGCAATGGGGGTGCCGGTCAGATCCATGGCAAACTCACCCCACTCCTTGACACCGGCCTGGTTACCGATGACAAAGAGGGTGGGTGCGGAGCTCTTGTCCATCTCGGAGGTGAGCGTCTGGCTGTAGCTGCCGGAAGCGGCGGTGACAACCTTCACGGGGACACCGGTCTGCTCGGTGTACTTGGCGGCCAGCGCCTGAGCGGCTTCGTCAAGCTCGGGCTTGAAGTTCAGCCAGTACACGGAACCGGACGCGGCGGAAGCGGAAGTAGCACCCAGTGCGACGATCATGGTCAGCACAAGAAGAATTGCCAACAATTTTTTCATAGTGGATTCCTCGCTTTTCATTAGATTTTGCGGTCGGGTTATCCCCGGCTTCTTGATTGATTCTACCATTTTGGCAAAACAAAATCAATCATTTTTGTCTGTTACGACGAATCTGAGCGATTTGCACGAAGTTTAGTTAAAAAAATTATAGCATTTTACCAATTGACAAAATCGCAATAAGCTTTTTTAAGAATTGAAAACAGCAAAAAATGTTAGAATGGGAAAAACGCGGATACTTCGACCGCGGCGTGACCGGAATGAGAATGATTTCGACATCGAAACAACTCCGGACCAAAAGTCTGAAACAAACGGCAAAAAACACTTGCATAACAGAATGTTTCGTGCTATTATCACAAAGTAAGGTTTAGGTATTGTCAGAGTGGGTTTTCGCCCACTCTTTTTTGTGAGACTTTTGAACGAGTTAAAAGGGTATAATGTGGTGATGAAAATATGAGTAAAATCACGGAAAAGGTTGCTGCTCTGGCCAGACCCGTCGTCGAGGAAGAGGGCTGCACGCTTTGGGACGTGGAGTATGTGCGTGAGGCAGGCACCTGGTATCTGCGTATTTTCGTAGATAAAGAAGGCGGTCTTTCGATCGACGACTGTGAGAGGATCAGCCGCAGGCTCGATCCCATGCTGGACGAGGCGGATCCTATACCCGACAGCTATGTGTTTGAGGTCGGCTCTGCCGGGGCTGAGCGTGAGCTCAAGCGGCCTTCGGACTTTGAACAGTTTCTTGGCAGCGAGGTCGAGGTACGCCTCTACCAGCCTATGGACGGTGCCAAGGCCTTTGTCGGAAAGCTGAAGGGGTATGACAGCGGTGATGTGACAATAGAGACCGGCGGAAGCGACATACGCTTTGACAAGAGCAGGGTTGCGCTTGTCAAGCTGCATATATCTATATAAGTAGAAGCAGAAATGGAGAAGAAAAAATGAATGCAGATTTTTTTGAAGCCATAGAGGATATCGAAAAAGAAAAGGGCATTCCCCGCGGTTACATGTATGATAAAATCAAACAGGCCATGCTGGCCGCTTTTCGCCGCGACAATCCCGAATGTGAGGATAACGTTGAGATCATCCTCGAAGAGGACAAGAAGCGCATTGAGATGAACGTCATCAAGACTGTCGTGGACGAGGTCGAGGACCCCAGCCATGAGATCGGCCTGGAAGCTGCCAAGAAAATCAGCAAGCGCGCCAAGGTTGGCGACGAGCTGCATGTTCCGGTAGAAACCAAAAAGTTCGGCCGCATCGCGGCTCAGGCTGCAAAGCAGGTCATCATCCAGGGCATCCGCGAGGCTGAGCGAGGCATTATTTACGAAGAGTTTACCTCCAAGGAGCATGAGATCCTGACCGGCATCGTCTCCCATATCGAGCCGAGAAACGGCAGCGTCTCTATCCGTATCTCCTCCAACAGCGAGTATACCGAAGCCATGCTTGCCCCCAATGAGCGCATCAAGACCGAGCCTCTGCACGAGGGTGACCGCATCAAGGTCTACGTCGTTGAGGTCCGCAACTCCACCCGCGGCCCCCAGGTGCTCATTTCCCGCACGCACCCCGGCCTTGTAAAGCGCCTGTTTGAACTCGAAGTGCCCGAAATCTATGATGGTACGGTAGAAATCAAGTCCATTGCCCGTGAAGCTGGCAGCCGCACGAAAATGGCCGTCTGGTCTGTCGATCCCGACGTTGATCCCATCGGTTCCTGTGTGGGGCCCAAGGGCGGACGCGTTGCCAGCATCGTAAACGAGCTTGGCGGAGAGAAGATCGATATTGTAAAGTACAGCGAAGTGCCCGAAGAATATATTGCGGCGGCGCTCTCTCCTTCCGAGGTCGTGAGCGTTACGATGCTTGAAGACGGCAAGAGCTGCCGGGTCATTGTGCCCGACTCCCAGCTTTCCCTTGCAATCGGCAAGGAGGGGCAGAATGCGCGCCTAGCGGCAAAGCTGACCGGCTTCAAGATTGACATCAAGCCCGAGTCCGAGGCCTGAATATTCGAAAAGACAGGAGGCGGAAGCCATGGCAGCTGAAAAGAAAATACCGATGCGGCAGTGCCTTGGCTGCCGTGAAATGAAACCCAAGCGCGAGCTTGTGCGCGTTGTGCGATCCCCGGCGGGGGATATAAGCCTTGACTTTCGGGGGAAGGCTCCGGGCCGCGGCGCTTATGTGTGCCGGGATGCCCAGTGCCTGAAAAAGGCCATCCGGGCGAAGGCTTTGGAGCGCGCTTTTTCTGCCCAGATCCCGTCGGAAATCTATGAACGTCTCGAGCAGGAAATGGAGGCCGGAGATGGAGGATAAAGCTCTTGGCCTGCTTGGCCTTATGCGCAGGGCGCGTGCTGTGGAACCCGGGACAGACAGCGCCTGTGACGCGGTGAAGGAAGGAAAGGCAAAGCTTCTGCTTATAAGCGCTGACATAAGCGATACTGCGCGGCGCAAGGCTGAGAACGCCGCAAACGGCCGCCGCGTGTTGATTCAGCCGATACAATATACCAGGGCGGAGCTCGCCTCTGCCTTTGGCATGGCTGATTGTTCCATGGCGGCTGTGACGGATATCGGTTTTGCAAACGCCCTTGCAAAAATCCTTGCCGATAAAGATGCGGAACGCTACGGAGCGCTTTCGGCGGAACTTGAAAAGCGTAACGAGAAGGCAGTGCGGCGCAAAAGAGAGAAAACACAGCGTGCAGACAGTAAGAGGAATGGAAAGAGGAGGACTGAAGTATGAGCTTGATCAAGTATAGAATCCATGAGGTAGCTAAAGATTTCAATGTTGCCTCAAAGGTGATCTCTCAGATTCTTACAGATTATATAGCGCCGCCGAAAAACCACATGCAGGTACTGGAAACGCCGGAGCTGGATGTGATTTTTGAGTACATGACGCAGCATAACCAGGCCGACAGCCTGGAAGATATATTCAAAACGCCGGCAGTGCCTGCAGCTCCTGCAAAGGAGAAGACTGAAGCAAAGGCGGAAGCCAAGGCAGAGGGAAAGGCAGCCCCTGTAAAGCAGGGCGAGCCCAAACCCGCAGTGAAGGCTGCCGCACCTGTGCCTCAGCAGAGTGCGCCTCAGCAGCCCCAGAATGCGCCTAAGCAGCAAAAGCCCCATACGCCCCGCCAGGTTGCTGAGAAGCGCGTGGTGGATACCAGAG
>JBGUQD010000082.1:0-11822 GCA_045130755.1 Candidatus Limivicinus sp.
GGCTTGCTCCGTCTGGGCCGCCTGCGGATGTTGCAGGCGAGAAAGACCAGCACCTCCGCGGGGACAAGAATCAAAAACAACTGCCAGTTGTTGCCGAAAGGCAGGGTTAAAACGTAAATCAAAATGAAGATGCTCAGCACCAGCGCCGCCAGCATATACTGCAGGTTTTTAAGCCGCTTGAAGTAGATGCTCAGACCGAGATACACGATGGCTGAGGCGGTAAGGCCGACAAAGAACGCCTGCCAGTAAATATGCCCGATCCACCAAAGCACGACAAAACCTGTCAGCGCCATGGTCCAGACACCGACGATAGCCACCGCGTAGATCATGCCGCGGCTGTATTGTGGGCTGTCGTCCTCCTCGTCGGCAGGCGGGACCCAGGCGTCGTGGGAGGAGAGAATATAGTCTACCGTCACGTCGAAAATCTCGGCCAGGCGCGTCAGCACCCAGGCGTCGGGAATGGCCTCGCCGCGCTCCCACTTGGAGACGGACTTGTCCGAGTAATTGAGTTTTGCGCCCAGCTCCGCCTGGGTAAGACCTGCGGCGGTGCGCAGGCGGATGAGATTGCTTGCGCAGATCAGTTTGAGTTCAGAAAGTTCCATGGTAATTGCCCTGTATCATAATTGCCAGTATCTAACAGCGGCATTATACCACCGAACCGGGTTTTGTTCAACCAAAATTGCGCTGTCATGCCTTTGTGCCCCGCCGCATAGATTGAAGCATCAAAAACTGCGGAGGTCATCATGAAACGTCTTATCATCCCTGTTTTACTGTGCGTCCTGCTGCTCACGGCCTGCGGCAAGGGGCGCGGTGAGGACAATTACCGCGCCTTTGCCGAGCGGCTGAACAAACTCGAAAGTCTCTCCTTCACCGCAAAGGTGCGCGCCGAGTACGAGCATAAAACCGCCCGCTTCGGCCTTTCTTACGAGGAAGACGGAGAGGGCGGGCGCGTCACAGTATTGGCGCCGGAACTCATTCGCGGGGTGTCGGCAAGAGTAAAGCCCGGCAGCTCGACACTCGAATATGACAGCGTGGTACTGGACACCGGGTCACTGGATTCTTTCGGGCTCTCGCCGCTGTCGTCCCTGCCCGCCATGCTGCGCGCCATGCGGCTGGGGCACCTGGACAGCATCTGGGAGGAGGACGGCAAAACCGTCGTTACCCTCGAAGCGGACGATGCACTCAGATGCACCGTCTGGTTTTCAAAGCCCGACATGCGCCCGCTGCGCGCCGAACTCATCTCCGACGGGCGCGTCAGGGTGTATATTGATATCAGCGACTGGACAGAGAACACAACGCCCTGAGGCCTTGCTTTTTTATAAGGTACGCTGTATAATGCCCCTCGCTTCGTGAAAGGCGGGATCATCTCATATGGACGAAATGCACGATCTGACGAGGGGCAGCATCCTGGGAAAACTGACGCGCTTCTTCTTTCCCATCCTGTTCGGCATGCTCTTCTTTCAATTATATAATACCGTAGACGCCATCGTGGTCGGGCGCTGCCTGGGCCCGGCGGCTCTTGCGGCGGTGGGCGGCAGCCCCGCGGTGATCACGAACCTGGTCATCGGCTTCTTCACCGGCCTCGGCACCGGCGCGACTGTGGTCATTTCCCAGTATTACGGCGCGCATGATGACAAGGCGCTGTCCCGCGCGGTACATACCATTTTGTGCTTCTGCTTGTTCGCGGGGCTTCTGCTTTCCGGGCTTGGCTGGCTGTCGGCTGCCTGGTCGCTGCGCGTGGTAAAGACCCCGGCGGACATCCTTTCGGACTCCGCCGCATATCTGCGCCTTTACTACCTCGGTGCCACCGGGATGCTGATCTTCAACATCGGCTCCGGCATCCTGCGTGCGGTGGGGGATTCCCGCTGGCCGCTGGTCTTCCTGGGCGTGTGCTGCGTGCTGAACATCGTGCTGGATCTGCTGTTCGTGGCGGTATTGCCCTTGGGCGTAGCGGGCGCGGCGTGGGCGACGGTGATCTCGCTCACGTTCAGCGCAGTGCTGCTGCTCATCCATCTGGGCAGACAACAGGGGCCATGGCGCTTCCGAGTGAAAGAGCTTCGCATCTATCCCGCCTCCCTGCGGCGCATTCTTTATCTGGGCGTGCCGGCTGCTGTGCAGGGCTCCATGTACTCTCTGTCCAATATCATCATCCAGGCTGCGGTCAACAATTTCGGTACCGTTACCGTGGCGGCCTGGACGGCGCTGGGCAAGTTTGACGCCCTCTACTGGGTCACAAGCAACGCCATGGGCACTGCCCTGTGTACTTTCGTGGGCCAGAACTTCGGCGCGGGCCAGTATGAGCGCATGCGCAAGGGCGTAAAGCAGTGGCTGCTGACGGACATCGGCGTGACGGCGGCCATGTCGGTGCTTCTCCTGAGTCTGTCGCCCTGGATGCTGCGCATGTTCTCCGCCGATGCCGAGGTCATCGCGCTTGCGCGGAGGATGATGTGGTACTTTGCGCCCTTCTATGTGGTGTGGGTATTCATCGACATCCTGTCCAATGCCCTGCGCGGCGCGGGAGATTCCTTCTGGCCCATGGTCATCAGTCTCATGGGCGTATGCCTTCTGCGCGTGCTGTGGATTGTGCTGGTTGTGCCCCGCTGGAACACCATCGCGGGCGTGAGCTTCAGCTACCCCTTCACCTGGGGCGTCACAGCGCTGACATATCTCATCTATTATCTGAAAGCCCCCTGGCTTGCGCGCTGCACGCGCGCAGCCAGAGGACATGCACATGAATAAAAAACACGGGCGCGGCCAGATGGCCGCGCCCGTTTATGCTGCTTATTCTTCTTTTTCCTCCCAGGTCCGCTCGCTGATAATATAGCGGGGCCGCTGCTTGGTTTCCATGTAGATCTTGCCGATGTACTCGGCAATGACGCCGAGACACAAAATCTGCACGCCGCTGACAAAGCAGATGATGCACGTCATGCTGGCCCAACCGGGAACGGATTTGCCGCACAGCGCGGTGATGAGCGCCCAGATACAGAACAGGAAGCTCACGAAAGCGATCACAAAACCGAGGCCGAAAATCATGCTCAGCGGCTTTACGGAGAGGCTTGTTACCCCGTCGATGGCAAGGCCGATCATTTTCTTGAGCGGGTAGTGACTCTCGCCCGCCATGCGCTCGGCACGGGAGTAGGTGACGGTGGTAGACTTGAAGCCCACCAGCGGCACCATGCCGCGCAGGTACAGGTTGACCTCTTTGAAATTCGCAAACTCCTTGAGCACACGGGCAGAGATGAGGCGGTAGTCGGCGTGGTTGAAGACCACCTCCGCCCCCATCATGGCGAGGAACTTATAAAAGCTCTCGGCGGTAAAACGTTTGAAGAAGGTGTCGGTCTCGCGGCTGGAGCGCACACCGTACACCACGTCGCAGCCGTCAAGATAGGCGTCCACCATTTTGTCCATGGCGTTGATGTCATCCTGCCCGTCGCAGTCGATGGAGATGGTGATGTCGCACTTGTCCCGCGCTTCCATGAGCCCGGCCAGCACTGCGTTCTGGTGGCCGCGGTTGCGGCTCTGGCTGATGCCGATATAGTGCGCGTCCTGGCTGGCGAGTGTACGGATAATCTCCCAGGTGCGGTCGCGGCTGCCGTCGTTTACAAAGAGGACGCGGCTGTCGGCGGCGATCTTGCCCGCTTCGGCAAGGCTCAGGATCTTGTTCAGGAACAGGGGAGCCGTGATGGGCAGCACCGCCTCTTCGTTATAGCAGGGGATGACGATGAAAAGTCTTGGGGTCTTGTTCATTGCGTTCTCCTTTCCTCCCCGGTAAAGCCGAGGGCGGCAAAGATGATGAGGATGGGAATGAGAGAGTAGTGATAGCGGTCCGAGACCTCCACCAGCATATGGGCCAGGGTCAGGCCCAGAAAGTACAGCGGCAGCAGCAGACCGGCGTCCAGCGCCCGGGATCGCAGCAGACGCAGAACACCCGCCGCAGCCGCCAGGAACACACCGTAGTAAAACACATTGCACACACCCATGCAGACCTTGACAAAGCGCTCTGAGCGGGTGAAGCGGTAGGTGTAGCCGCCGAGCTGATCGGAACCGAGGAAGGAGAAAAGCTTGGCCGCAAACAGGTGCGGGAAGTTGATGCCGGAGGAGAGGCGCTCTCTGACATGGGGGACCATGCTCTCCTGGGCTTCGGGTGCGCTCTGGCCCTGCTTGAGATAGGAAGTCAGCAGGTCCATGTCCGCATCGGCATAGCGGCCGCCGGTCTCTTCGTTGAAGCCCACATAGACGTTATACCAGGGCACGGAGGCAATCTCCTGGCCGAGGACCTTTTCCACACGCCGGTCCCAGAGTGTCCCGGAAACGCGGAAGACCGCCGTCATCGCCAGAAACGCCGCAAGCCAGAACGCCCAGAGCCGGGCATTCTTTGCCGGGTCTCCCCGCAGGAACACAAGCCACAGCGCCGCCGCGATCACCAGGATCAGCGCGATCGGCCGCACCAGGTTGATGGCCTCCAGCAGAAGGCCCAGAGCCGCGATGCCGCAGACAGCGGCGGCGGGCTTTTTCCCATCCGGCCCGATATGCAGCCGCTTTGCAAGCTGCAGAAACAGCAGGAAAAACAGCAGGATCAAAAAAGTGTAGATC
The DNA here is from genome assembly GCA_045130755.1 of Candidatus Limivicinus sp. Taxonomy (GTDB): domain Bacteria; phylum Bacillota; class Clostridia; order Oscillospirales; family Oscillospiraceae; genus Limivicinus. Next base: position 4,594 of record JBGUQD010000082.1, read on the forward strand.
GGCTCGGAAAACACGAGTGAGCCGAGCATCAGCTTACAGGGCGTCACGGCCCACAAAAGTGCCGCGAGAAACGCCGCACGCTCGCTTACAAGCTCCTTGCCGAGAAGCCACACAAGACCGCAGCTCAAGGTCGTGAGCACGACGTTGAAAACCGTCACCGCGAAGACCGACTCACCGAATACGCGCACCAAAGCGCTCAGGATCGTGGCGGTGCCGAGAATGTGGGGGTACATGGCGACATACCAGGCATCGGGGATCTCCGCTCCCTTTGCCAGCGCGCAGGCAACATCCCAGTATTCCTCATAGTCGCTGAAGGGCTCGATTCGGATCACCAGCACCCAGACGAGGTTCAGAACAAAGCACAGGCCCATGGCCCATACGACTGCATGCTTCGGCACGGGCAGGGCACGGCTTCGCAGCAGCAGATACAGTCCTGCCGCCCATATGGCGCCCAGCACAAGGCCCAGAAGGTAGGAGTGCGCGGTGAGTCCTTCATGCACAACAAGGCACAGCGTCAGCCCCAATACCGCGAGCAGGATGCCCAGCATGATCCGCTTGAAAAAGACGGAGGCTTTTTCCATGGTAAACTCCGTTGTTTATTTCTCCATTTTGACCGCTGTGTCCAGAGCGATCTCGATCATCTCGTTGAAGCCGGTCTGGCGCTCCTCGGGGCTCAGCTCCTCCTGCTTGTACAGGTGGTCGGAGATGGTGCAGATGCAAAGGGCCCGCTTGCCGAGATAGGCGGCGTTGGCATAGAGGGCGGCCGCCTCCATCTCTACCGCAAGAACGCCCATTCTGCGCACGGCGAGGGTACCGTCGTAGGATTTGGGGTGGTAGAAGTTATCCGAGGAGTAGATGTTGCCCACGTGCCAGGTAGCGCCGCGCTCTTCAGCGGTGTCCATCGCGCAGCGGAGCAGCTTGGGGTCGGCAATTGGAGCGAAGGTGCCGGGGAAATTGAAATGTTCGGCATAGTTGGAATTGGTGCAGGCGCCCTGGGCGATGACGATGTCCATGACGTTGACGTTGTCCTGCAGTGCGCCGGCAGAGCCGACGCGTATGATGTTCTCCACGTTGTAGGAACTGTAGAGCTCCCAACTGTAGATGCCAATGGCGGGCATGCCCATGCCGGAGGCCATCACGCTCACCGGCACGTCCTTCCACTTGCCGGTGTAACCCTGCACGCCGCGCACATTGTTGACGAGCACGGGATCGGTGAGGAAGGTCTCGGCGATAAACTTGGAGCGCAGCGGATCGCCGGGCATCAGTACGGTCTTGGCAAAATCGCCGGGTCTGGCACTGTTATGGGGGGTCATTGAGATTCCTCCTTCAATCTTGATATCGTGTATGATCGTTTCTTTATATTATATAGCAGAAATCGGAAAAGTCAAACAGGAAGGGGAGAGGATGCTCCACACTTTATCTTTTCTTTCCCGCGCTTGTGTGGTAAAATAACGCAAAAACAAAACCGGAGGCACAGATCATGAAGCAAACGCGTGACTATCCGCTCTTTACCGTGACGAAAAAGGGGACACGCTGGGTCGAAGGGGGACACCCCTGGATCTATGCGGAAGAGATATGCGGCAAAAGCGGGGAGCCGGAAAACGGCGCGCTTGTGGACGCGGTAAGTGAAGGCGGCAAGTATCTCGGCACCGGGCTCTACAGCCGCGAGAGCAAGATCGGTCTGCGCCTGGTTTCCCGCAACGCAAACGACCGCTTTGATCCTTCCTTCTGGCGGCGGCGCATCCAGTATGCCTGGGACTACCGCAAAACCGTGCTGGACGCGGCGGATCTGAGCTGCTGCCGTGTGATCTTCGGTGAGGCGGACGGCTTCCCCGGCCTCACGGTGGACAGATTCTCCGATATCCTTGTGACCCAGACGCTGTCCGTCGGGATGGAACGGCTCAAGGACCTGATCTTCCCGCTGCTGGCCGAAGTCCTGCGCGAGGACGGGCAGAGCGTCTCCGGTATCTTTGAGCGCAACGATGTCGCCATCCGTTCCCTCGAGGGCCTGGAGCAGGGGAAAGGCTGGTATTCGCTTCCCGGCGAGACCGTGCCGCAGAGCACCGTCACGGAGATTTGCGAAAACGGGATCTATTACGCCGTGGATGTGGAAAACGGGCAGAAAACCGGCTTCTTCCTCGACCAGAAATACAACCGCCGGGCGGTGGCGCGGCTGGCAAAGGGCCGCCGTGTGCTCGACTGCTTTACCCATACCGGCTCCTTCGCCTTGAACGCCGCTCTCGGCGGAGCGGAACATGTGACGGCGGTGGACGTGTCGGAGAGCGCCATCGCCATGGCGGAGGCAAACGCGAAGCGAAACAGACTCGACGGATGCATGGATTTTGTCGCGGCGGATGTGTTCGAGCTCCTGCCGACCCTCAAAAAAGGCGACTACGACTTTATCATCCTCGATCCCCCGGCCTTCACCAAATCCCGCAAGACAGCGAAGAACGCCGAAAAGGGCTATAAGGAGATCAACCTCCGCGCGTTGAAGGCCCTGCCGCGGGGCGGGTATTTCGCCACTGCTTCCTGCAGCCACTTCATGCCCTCTGAGCAATTTGAAAAGATGCTGCGCTCGGCGGCCCTCGATGCGGGCGTGGAGCTGCGGCAGATCGAAGCCCGCCAGCAGGCCCCGGATCACCCCATCCTCTGGAACGTGCCGGAGACGGATTACTTGAAGTTTTACTTGTTCCAGGTTGTGTAATTCAGTTTGGAGTTTGGAGTTAGGAGTGTGGAGTTACGATATCGGTTGTGAGGACTCCTTCACTCCAAACTTCACACGCAAATAAAAAGGTAAACAGGGGGAATGATCATGAAATTCAACATCAACCACCCGATCCTGTTCCTGCTCGCAGGGATCATCGTCCTTGCGGTACTGGGCCAGTCGCTCTATTTCCTGCGAAAGGCGTGGAAAAGGGCGAAGGAGATCGGCATGCCGATGGACAAGCTCAAGCGAGTCGCGTTCGGTACGGCGATCTTTACCATCGCTCCGGCGCTGGCCATCGTCATCAGCGTCATCAGCCTGTCCAAGAAGCTGGGCATCCCGCTTCCGTGGATGCGTCTGAGCGTGGTGGGCGCCATCACCTATGAGACGCCTGCCGCAGCCAATGCGCTCAGCGCCATGGGGCTTGAGTGGGCAGAGCTCACGGAGCTGACCGCCACGCAGTATGTCACCGTTGCGGCGGTGATGACCATGGGTATCATGGTGGGCATCTGGCTTGTGCCGGTGGTGGGCAAAAAGCTCATCGGCGGGATGATCAATCTCGAAAAGCGGGACAAGAAGTGGGGCGAAATATTCTCTGCCGCCCTGTTTCTCGGTATGATCTCCGCCTTTCTCGGCTATGTCTTCGACGACTTTACCGATGTTTTCCGCGGCGATCTGCGCGGCCTCATCCCGCCGCTGGTGTTCTTCGTGTCAGCGGCGATGATGGGCGTGTGCGGCCTCGCGCTCAAGAAGCTCAAATGGACCTGGATGAACGACTACGCCCTGCCGATCAGCCTGCTTGTCGGCATGGTGTCTGCCATCCCGATCACGGCCTGGCTGAATTAAGGAGGTGCAGAGATGAACAAAAACCTCTCCTACATCGACTCCGTCCACCGCGACGGGCGCATCTGGAACCTCTCCATGGCGGTGATCCTGCTGCTGTTCCCGGTGGCAGTGAGCGTGATTTTCAAAGCCCCCATCGACTGGCGCGGCTTCGGCCTCGGTATGCTCTCCACTGCGCCCATGTACTGGGCGGTGGGCGTGATCGAGACCTTCACCTATGTTCCCATGCTGGGCGCGGGCGGTTCCTACCTTGCCTTTGTGACCGGCAACATCACCAATCTCAAAGCCCCCGCCGCCCTGAACGCCCTCGAGCTTTTCGGCGCGGACGTTAAGACCGAGGAGGGAGAGATCGTCTCCACGGTCGCCATCGCGGTATCGAGCATCGTGACCACCCTCATCATCGTGCTCGGTGTCGTGCTTATCACGCCTCTGACCCCGATCCTCAACTCCCCGGTTCTGGCCCCGGCTTTCGACCAGATCCTGCCCGCGCTCTTCGGCGGGCTGGGCGTAGTTTACATCGCGCGCAACTGGAAGATTGCCATCGCACCGGTCGCACTGATGCTGGTGCTGTTCATCGCAATCCCGAACCTCGGCTCTCTGGTGGGCATCCTGGTGCCGGTGGGCGTGCTGGTGGCCCTCGGCACTGCGCGTATTCTCTATAAAAAGGGCTTACTGTAAAGGAGTCACAGCCATGGTTATCCTGTACATTCTTCTTGTTCTCACCGCGGTTATTCTGGCCCGCACCTTCATGTTCACCCCCAAAGCACAGGAGCAGACCGAATTTGAGGACATCACGCCCGACAGCGAACGGGCAGTGCGGAACCTCGCGGCGCTCGTTCGCTGCAAGACCGTTTCCTCTTACGATCCGGCGATGGAAGACGATGCGGAATTTGAAAAGCTTGTATCCCTGCTGCCGTCACTCTATCCGAGGGTGTTTGAGACCTGCACCCTGCAGCGCTTTCCCGGCCGCGGCCTGCTGTTTCGCTGGCAGGGCAGGGCGCAGGGCGAACCCGCTGTCCTGATGGCCCACTATGATGTGGTGCCGGTGGAGGAAGAAAACTGGTCCAGGCCTCCCTTTGAGGCCATCATCGAGGACGGCGTCATGTGGGGCCGCGGAACGCTCGATACCAAGGTCACCTTCAACGGCATCCTCTCTGCCGCCGAGGAATTGATCGGCCAGGGCTTTCAGCCGGAGCGGGATATCTACTTTGCCTTCTCGGGCGGCGAGGAGGTCAACGGCCCCGGCGCGCAGAACATCGTGCACTTCTTCCGCGATCAGGGCATCGAACTGAGCCTGGTCGTCGACGAGGGCGGCGCCGTGGTCGAAGATGTGTTCCCCGGCGTTTCGGGCCAGTGCGCCCTGATCGGGATCGCGGAAAAGGGCATGCTGAACCTGGAATATTCGATCGCCGGTGCAGGCGGACATGCCTCCGCGCCTGCGCCCCACACGCCCATCGGCAAGCTCTCCATGGCGTGCGCAAAGGTGGAAAAGCACCCCTTCAAAATGCACATCACCAAGCCTGTGCAGGAGATGTTTGACACCCTGGGCCGTCACTCGAGCTTTCTCTACCGCATGATCTTTGCAAACCTCTGGGCCTTCGGCTGGATCCTTGATCTGCTCACGCGCAAAACAGGCGGCGAGCTCAACGCCCTCATGCGCACTACGGTGGCTTTCACCCAGATGAAGGGCAGCAAGGCCCCGAATGTGATCCCGCCCAACGCCTCCATGGTTTCCAATCTCCGCCTCAATCCCGCCGACTCCGTGGACGGGGCCATGGCCTACATCAGGCACGTGGTCGGGGACGAGGACGTCAAGCTTTCCAATCTCCACAGCATGGAGCCCAGCCGCATCTCGTGTACCGACTGCGAGGGCTGGCGGGTGGTCGCCAATGCCTGCGCCGGAACCTGGCGCGGCTGCATCGTATCGCCGTATCTGATGGTCCAGTGCTCCGACAGCCGCCATTATGGCGAAATCTCCGACAGGGTATACCGCTTCTCTGCCATGCATATGACCGCCGAGGAGCGCCGCCTGATCCACGGCAACAACGAACGCATCCGCCTCGAAGCGGTCGGAAAAGCGGTGGAGTTCTTCATGCGCATCATGAAGCAATTGTAAAAGGACAGAACACACGGCTCCAAAAAAGGAGCCGTGTGTTCTGCGCAGAACTTCCCGGCGCTGTCTTTTTTGTGTGTCCGATGTCAAGACCGGGAAAATGGATAAGACTGTGCACGATCCTGACAAGAGAAATCGGCATATCTCACAAGAATGATTTTCGGGGGCATTTGCCCCTTGAAATCGGCAGGTAAATCCGCTACAATAGCTAAGGTGTCAGTTCGGAGAGTGCTCCGGGCCGACACTATATTTTGTGCCTTTTTTTAGAAACAGCCAAAGCTTGAAACTATATCTTGTGTTTTTGTTACTCTTTTGCTCTTGACAAAACACAAGCACGGTGTTATGGTAACGGCGCTGAATACAGGAGGGACGACAGATGCTGATATCCGGATTACAGAAGCTCACGCTGCTGGACTATCCCGGGAAAGTGGCCTGCACGGTGTTTACCGGCGGCTGCAACTTCCGCTGCCCCTTCTGCCACAACAGCGCCCTGGTCCTGCCCGATCAGATCGCACATGACTCGAGCGAGGACGCGGTACTCACGTTTCTCCGCAAGCGTGTCGGCGTTCTGGACGGCGTGGCCGTCACCGGCGGAGAACCGCTGCTGCATGCGGATATCGGCGACTTCCTCAAAGAAGTCAAAGCACTGGGCTTTCTTGTAAAGCTCGACACCAACGGCAGCTTTCCTGACCGGCTGATCTCCCTTGTGGAGGCCGGGCTCGTGGACCGGGTCGCTATGGATATCAAAAATGCGCCTGATCTGTACGCGAAGACTGCGGGGCTGGAACGCTTTGACCTCACGGGCGTTGAGCGCTCCAAAAATTTCCTGCTCGAAGGCCGCGTGGATTACGAATTTCGTACCACCGTGGTCAAGGGCCTTCACACAACGGAGAGCCTCACAGAGGCGGCGCATTGGATCGAAGGCGCAAAGGAATACTATCTGCAGCAGTACAGGGATTCCGGCGCGATCCTCGACAGCACCGGCCTCTCCGGCTTTGATGCCGACGAAATGCACGCCCTTGCCGATGCCGTGCGGGCGATTGTGCCGGTTGTGCAGGTGAGAGGCGTATAAACATTGACTACTTCAAGATAGAGATATATGGGGGTAAAGATATGTACCAGGTAGTAAAACGCGACGGCAAGGTGGTCGACTTTGACCTTGTCAAGATCGCGGACGCGATCAAGAAAGCATTTGACGCAACCAACACCGACTATAACGACAGCATCATCGACTTTCTGGCCCTGCGTGTGTCGGCGGACTTTCTGCCGAAGATTCGCGACGGCAAAGTCGCGGTCGAGGACATCCAGGACAGCGTGGAGGCCGTACTCTCCCGCGGCGGCTATGAGACCGTGGCCAAGGCCTACATACTCTACCGCAAGCAGCGCGAGAAACTGAGAAACACCAAGAGCTCCTACCTCGACTACAAGGAGACTGTGGACAAGTACCTCAACATTGAGGACTGGCGCGTCAAGGAAAACTCTACCGTCACCTACTCCGTCGGCGGTCTGATCCTCTCCAACTCCGGCGCCATCACCGCAAACTACTGGCTCAGCGAGGTCTATGACCAG
>JBGUQD010000083.1:0-14548 GCA_045130755.1 Candidatus Limivicinus sp.
AAGAAGCCGGTGACGATGAGCTTCTTCTTGCCGAGCTTCGGGGCCAGCTTGTTGACTACCGGGTAGAGGCAGACGGAGATGAAGGTCATGGTCGCGGTCAGGACAAAGGTCCAGGTGTCCTCAATCTCCATGAGCTTGGTCTCATAAAAGGCAAGGCCGGTCTGGAACAGGGTCAGGGCGAAGAAGTAAATGACATCCGAATAGACAAAGCGGCGGAACTGCCCGTTCTGGAAGGTCTTGAGCAGAGAGGAGAAAGCCGCGGTCTTGCTGGGCCTGGAGTCGATATACTCGCGCTCCTTGATGTAGAGAGACGGCACCAGCATCGCGATGCAGGCCAATGTTGCCATGATGGCCACCGCCATGCGCACGGAGCCCGCCTGACCGAAGGCACCCTCCAGCATGCCCGCGACATTGGGCAGCATGAAGGAGATAGACTGGCCTGCGATAAAGGTGAAGGAGATGTAGGTGGAGACGTTGATGCGGTGCTCCTGCGTATCGCCGAGCTCGGCGATGAGCGCGTTATACGGCGTGCAGAAGATGGTCATGAAGAGGTAGAAGACCATCAGCAGACAGAAGAGGATGGTGTCGTTCAGGGCGATGGAGCCGGTCTGCGGCAGGGTGAAGAGGCCGATGGTAACCAGCGCGAAAGGGATCGCGATGGCCTTCATGAAGGGGATGCGGCGGCCGCCATTGTAATTGGATCGGTCGGACCAGCCCGCGATCAGCGGGTCGGTGATGGCGTCAAAGATACGGCCCACGGCCAGCACCAGGCCGAAGAGGGTCAGCTTGAACAGGATCGGGTTCTGGGTGATACCGGAGGCAAAGATGCCGGTGTTGGGGTTCTGCGCGTCGGGACTGCCGGTGTAGTAGTAGACCATCCAGTTGGTCACGATGCCGGAAAGCAGGCTCCAGCCGAACTGGCCCACGGCAAAGATCCACAGCAGCTTGTTGGTGATCGGTTTCTTCTGCATGACTTCTTTCTCCCTTAATTAATCAATCTTCTGAAACAAACAATCTATCGCGTCATCCTGAGCGTCAGCGAAGGATCCCCCTGAACTTGCTGACCATACGGGATTCTTCGCTTCGCTCAGAATGACAGCATCGGAAAAGTGTTATTTCTTCCCCGCAGCCAATTTCACAGCCTCATAAGCACCGTTGTAGATGCCCGCGTTTTTCGCCCGCAGGATGCCCCGGCAGAGGGCGGGGAGGATCTCGTCGCCGTCGGTGATCTCGTCGAGCATGGCAAGCACTTCCTCCGTCTTCTCACACTCGTAGGTGCCGTCGCCCACCTCAGCGGCGCGGATGGCACCCCACATCTCATGCCCGCCGACACGGTGGATCATGATCTTCGGCACGGGGTAAAAGCTCAGCTCGCTGGGCTTGGTGAGCAGCACGTCGCACACGCGCATGAGCAGGTTCGTCACGTACACCGCAGCGAAGATATCCTTGTGGCAGAAGGCCTGCACGCCGCGGATGTTCTCGTCCTTTTCGATGAATGCCTTTGCGGCTTCGTAATTGTCAAAGTGCGTCTCGGCCATGGCCTTGAGCTCGGGGATGTGGGATAGGATGGAATCCCAGACTTCAAAGTGGTCGCCGGTGTTGATGAGCAGCGTCACCTTGCCCGCGCGGATCTGGGGCAGCAGATGGCGGATGATGTCCTCAAACAGCTTCTGCTGTGCGCCCGCTCCGCCGATGGAGAGGAAGTAGCGCCGCGGCGCGCCCTTTTCCATGCGCTCGAGCCTGGCCTTGCAGTCGGTCTCAATGTTCTCCACAAACTCATGGTCGATGTAGTGGCCCACATCGTAGAGGCTTCCCTTGGGCATGGGCTTGAGCTGGCGTTTCTTGTCCATGCCGCGCAGCATCTTGTAGCCGAGGAAGGACGACGGGGTCTGGACCGTGTGGATGCTGCCCTCGCTCAGGTGCAGGGCCATGGGCCAGTTGTCGGGGATGGCATTGACGACCCTGGTAAAGCCCGCGTGGATCGCGGCCTGGGCGGGCCAGGCGTGGGTCGCCACATAGGGTACGTCCTTCGGGAGATTGCGCAGCAGCGGGGCCATGAGCTCGGCGTTTTTCTGGTCGCCCGCGTTGTAGGTCAACTTGCGGAAACCCTCATAGTTGATGGGTTCCCAGACAAATTTGTTGAAGAGTCTGGACTTCTGGCTGATGCGGGAACCGAGGGAATACAGATCGTTCTGGCCGGAGATGATCTTGGTGGCGGTGGACTCGGGATAGGAGTTGAGATCCAGCCAGTAGGGCTCATAGCCCAGGGCGTGGGCGGCTGAGGCGATGGCCATGGAGATGCGGTAGTGCCCGTAGCCCATGCGGATGTTGCCGACGATGACGGCATTCTCGGGCAGCTCCAGGCCCGGCTCGTCGGTGAGCACCAGGGTCTTGACCCCGAGGGGAGCCAGCACCGGGTTCTCAACGGCCTTGAAGTAATAATTGCGATGGCTGTCGTCGCCGTATTTCCTGATGAATTTCTCCTTCTGCCTGACCGCTTTGGCGTAGTCGCGGGCCGCGATGTCGTTGCCGAAGATGGTCTTGGAACGCTCCATAAGCTTTTCCTCCGTATGATAATTCGTTTAAACCGTAATATTAAGATAACGATAGACTAACACAGGAAAAGATGCATGTCAAACATTACCGAGCCAGGCCGCAAGCTCCGGCACGGTTTTGAAATAGCGGGGGCTGTTCAGGCGCATAAACTCCTCGATCTGGGGGATATCGTAGGCCCAGCCGACGGCGGCAAAGTCCACGCCGACGGCCTGCGCCATGTCATAGCCGGGCTTCAGATCGTCAATCATCAGAAGCTCCGAGGGCTTTAAGTCAAAGCGCGTCATAATATCCGTAAGCGGGAAGGGGTTCGGCTTGCGCTGGTGCTCGGGCCGCTCCCAGCCGTAGACCGCGTCGGGCGCGGGCAGGCCGTTTTCCTCATAGTCGCGGCGGATGTTGTAGTCAAAGGAGTGGGACACCACGCACACGAGCCCGCCATCGGCCTTCTGCCGCTCCATGATTTCGCGGATGCCAGGGTAGGCGGTGGGGATGTGGTTCTGCACCCAGGCCTGCCAGTAGCGGGTCTCCTTGAGGAGATCCTCATCCGTCATGCCGTAGCGCCCGCGGCACATGGGCACGAAGCCCGGGTCGAAGTTGACAAGGAAATACTCGTTGAGGCTCATGCGCTCCCCGGGGTAAAAGTCGTTGAGGAAGGCCTGAAAGCAGGGGTGGTGTATCGTGGCGGTGGAGTTGACCACCGTGTCATCGTGGTCAAAAACGAGGCATTTGTATTTCATCTGATCGCTCCGTTCTGGGAATTTTTCATATTATAACATAGAAGCCCCGGGCTGAAAAGACAAAACAAGGGAAACAGCGAAGTGCTGTTTCCCTTGGGGGGACTTGTATTGAGACAAGATGGGTGTGGGGGATGTGGAACTAAGAAGAACGGGGCGTTCAATCTGACGAAACTTTCAAGGCTGTGCGGGATTAGCCGCACAACGGCAAAATATATTGGACTGCTGGAACAGTTATAAGGGAGTGCTATTAAACGCACTCCCTTATAATTACATAAGCAAAACATTTAGTTGTGAATGTCAATTCGTCCATTCCCGCTTGCGTTGCCCGTTAAGAACACACTACAAACAACTGTGCCAAGGGGAGTATCTTTCGCACAATTCCCTTCCACTGTTCTTTCGGTAAAGAACGTATAGATTTGTTCATCTGTCAAGTTTGGCTCAAACGTTTTTACAATATCATGAAAAACATCCCGCATTTCAGGAACATGAGCCGCCATATTACCGTTAATCGAAACTGTTGTATAGCCTGCTGCTGCTTTTGTTGCGTTTATAATCTCAACATTAAAACCATACGTGTTAAAGAAATATTTTGTGCGTATATTACCTTTCTTTATGTCTGTTATTGGGCTACTTGTTATACTGTTGTAATCAGTTATGAATTTATTAACTACATCATCCTCTGCGTATAACACTTCGTCTATCTCACCCGATAAAGTATTATCGGTGCCTTCTACACTGCTTGGAGTATCGGTGCTAATAACCTGTATCGGTGCTGGTGATAAATCTGCCGCATTTAAGATTTGATTTTCCTGTTTCTCCCTTGCCGTTCCGATAGAAAAATAGATTATCCACGATGCGGCAATAGCAAGTATTTTAAGTATTGCGTTCATATCCCTTTTTCGCATTATAAGAACAGTAAGTGGAAGCGGGAAAATGAAAATCCAGCCTAAAACCCACAGCCATGTCTTCCTTTTTTGTGGTGTAATACTTGGTGTGTTTTCAGAAACATACCAAGTATTACCGCAATCTTTACATAAGCCGACGGTTCTGTGAATAACTTGCTTTGAACTTTTTCCTCTTATCTCTCCCTGATTTTCTCTTTTGAAAGATACATTGGAGCTACCACATTTTGAGCATTTTGGACGCTGCCCTTGTAATTGAGAACCACAGTATTCACAAAAGTTTCCGGCAACCTCGGCACCACAGTTCGGGCATTTCATTTTTGTCCCTCCATTGTTAATATTGTGTATGCCTATACATAGCATATAAAGACTATCACATAAGATGTGCTAAAACAAGGACTATTTATTATTCAATAGCGTACAATAGCGGCGAATAACACTATCTGTAATTTAAGCAACATCGTCAATGCTCATTTGTTCCTTACACCAACGCTCAAAAAGGCGCAGGGCCTGCTCATAACTGTTCAGGGTCTTGGCCCTGAGTTGACGGCTTCGGCAATAGACCATATACTCGTTGATAAGGTAATCAAAATTGGTGTTGAACATACAAAAAACCTCCTGTTCATTGCCTTATTTCACAGGCAACAAACAGGAGGAATTCATTGGTTCAGGCAAAAGTATTTATTGGTGTTTCAGTCCGCAATCACACATACTTTCATAGGGTTCGTTGGTTTCTTCCAATCTTCCCCATTCCCGCAAAGCGTTGAGGCACAAGCGTTTGCTCACCTTACGGCGTGCTTTCTCTTGAGGCTGAGATTGTCCGCGATCATGGCGATAAATTCTGAATTCGTGGGTTTTCCCTTGATGCCGCTGACGGTGTAGCCGAAGAAGCGTTGAAGCGTCTCCACGTCGCCGCGGTCCCAGGCCACCTCGATGGCATGGCGGATGGCACGCTCGACGCGGGAGGGCGTGGTGCCGAAGCGCTTGGCGACCTCGGGATAGAGGACCTTGGTGACAGCGTTGATCATGTCCATGTCCTTGATGGTGAGGATGATGGCTTCGCGCAGATACTGGTAGCCCTTGATGTGGGCGGGCACGCCGATCTCATGGATGATGTCCGTGACGACGGCCTCGAGATCCGCGTCCTGAAAAGCGCCCTCCGCGTTCTGTCGAAAGTCCACGCCCACGCCCGGGGTGCGCGGCAGGTCGAAGCTGAGCTGGCGGATGCGGCTGATGAGGGCCTGCGTGTCGCAGGGCTTGGGAATGAAATAGTCCGCGCCGCAGTCGGAACACTCGGCGATGACCTTGCCGTTGACAAAGCCGGACAGCACGATCACACGGCAGCTTGTCCCCTTGTCCCGCAGGCGGCGCAGCACCTCCAGCCCGTCCAGCTTCGGCAGCACCAGCTCCAAGAGCAGCAGATCGGGCTTGAGCTCCGCCACGCGCTCGAGCGCCTCAAGCCCGTCGGCCGCCATGCCGACGATCTCCATGTCCCCCTCGGCGGCCATGAGCTCGGAGAGCTGGCGACAAAATTCCCGGTTCGGGTCGGCCGTGAGTATGCGAATCCTGGTTTCCATAATGATAAATCCTCCCATAGTGCAATAGCAGGTGAATTGCTTTGTCATAAAGCCTTGTTCATCGCGTTTGTCGCAATAAATTTACCATATGGACGCCTTTTGCGACAACAGAATCCTGTCGAACGATCGGGATTATCTGTTGACATAATATCGTATATTATGACTTTGTTCAAGGAATAATGCCAGAATTCTCCAAGCTTTTTTTGTTATCTCTGTCGAAAGGTGTCGAACGCTCAGTCGTACAGCAGCTCAAAGCTCTCGTAGTGATCGGGGGTATAATAGATCAGCCCGTCGTTGGAAAAGACGATGCGCTCCGGCCCGCGCGACTTGGCGCCGAGTGTGTTGATGTCGCACTCCGTCCACTGGCGGCCTTTGGCTTTGGGAAGCAGGCCCTCGTAGTTGCCGAAACGATCCCCGCCGATACACATGCCGGGAACTACCCGATCCAGCGCCCCGCCGCTCCAGCCCGCAGCCTCCGCCTCCTTCTTCGTCATAAAGTTGGGCGGCAGATGGCCATAGGTGTGGATATAGAGGGCCACATCCTCCTTGGTGGTATAGCTGCCGTCCTCGTCCAGGGCCACCTCATCGGACGGTGTCTCTGTAGGCGCAGGTGTGGGCGCTTTCGTCGGGGCGGGCGTGGGCGATTTTGTCGGAGCCGGTGTCGGCGCGGCGGTCGGCTTCGGGGTCTGTGCCGGAGAGACGGTTTGCAGCGGAGAGGCGGTCGGCGCGGGCGCGGTGGCGCTGTTTCCCGTGTCCGGCAGGAAGAACCACACCAAAAGCAGCAACAGCACTATCGGCAGAATTTTTTTCAGCTTCATAAAGGTACAACCCCCAACATATTTTAATTAAAGGAATCATACCATGAATTCCGCCGTCTGACAACGGTTCTTGATTTTTCTTGTGAAAGCGCTTGCAATTTGTAACATCATGGTGTATAGTAGTAACAACAAGTAACGAAAAGAGGGATACCTCATGTTTGAATCTGCAGCTGCCATGTGGCTCGACACCCATCTTGCGGGCTTCGACCACCTGTTTCTGTCTATCCAGCATTTCTTCGCCGATCATGTCGGCGGTGTGCTGACGCCTTTGATGCGCATCATCACCTTCCTGGGTGAGAAGGGCTGGCCCTTCTTCCTGCTGGCACTGATCTTTCTGCTGACAGCGTCAAAGCGCGATCTCGGCGTATGCATCTTCGGTGCCGTGTGCTGCGGCGCACTCATCACCAACATCATCCTCAAGGATACCGTAGCCCGCCTGCGTCCTTTTGAAAACTCGGTGGATTATGAGTTGTGGTGGATGGCGGTCGGCTCCCCGGCAGAGGATGGTTTCTCCTTCCCCTCCGGTCATGTGACGGCCTGCGCAGCAGGCATGACGGCCATCACGCTCATGCGCGGCAAGAAGTGGATCATCCCCTCCGTGGTGACCGTTCTGCTGATGATGATCTCCCGAAATTATCTGATGGCCCATTATCCCAGCGACGTGGTGGCCGCTCTGCTGATCGGTGTGTTCTCTGGCGTTGTGGCCTGGTTCATCACCCAGCTCATTTTCCGCTTCCTCAACCGCAAGCGCAACACGCTGCCGATCTGCGGGCTGATCCTCGATTTTGACATTGCGGATGTGCTGCCCTTCCAGCTTCCGGCGATTCCCTTCCTTAAGGGCAAGAAAGCGGAGGAGAGCGCACCTGCCAAGGCAAAGGGGCCCGCAGCGGGCGACGACGACGTAAAGACCTACCCGGTCAAGCGCAAGGCTGACGCCGCACCGTCCAGAGCGCGCGTGAGCGAGACGAAGGCCGACGCTCCCAAAACTGCCGAGACGAAAGCCGCCGCTCCCAAAACTGCCGAGACGAAAGCCGCCGCTCCCAAAGCCGCTGCTCCCGCGCGTACGGGCGGACGCCATGCTCTGTCCGAAGGCAGCGGCAGCACAAAGAAGAGTACCCGCCGTACTCCCGGCGGTTATCAGGGCAAGCACTGATACGACTCCTAAAAAACTGCACAGGATCCGGGGCGGCACCGCCCCGGATTTGCTGTGTTCCGGCAGAATGTTATCAAACGGTAAATTCCGCGCGCCGGGTTCTCCGGGCGGTTGAAATTCCGTTGAATTGTGCTATAATTCTTTTTTACGGAACAAAAAAGAAACTGGAGGACAAGCACATCATGTCTAAAAAGCAATTCAAAGCAGAATCCAAACGGCTCCTTGATCTGATGATCAACTCCATATACACCAACAAGGAGATTTTCCTGCGTGAGATCATCTCCAACGCATCCGACGCCATCGACAAGCTCTGCTACCTGTCCCTGACAGACGAGCAGGTGGGGCTCAACCGCGCCGACTTCCGCATCGATGTGAGCGCCGACAAGGATGCGCGCACCATCACCGTCAAGGATAACGGCATCGGCATGAGCATGCAGGAAGCGGAGAACAACCTCGGCGTGATCGCCAAGTCCGGCTCCGGCGCCTTCAAGGCTGAGATGGACAACGCCAAGGCCGAAGATCTGAGCATCATCGGCCAGTTCGGCGTGGGCTTCTACTCTGCCTTCATGGTGTCCGACAAGGTCACCGTTCTCACCAGAAAGTACGGCGAGGAAAAGGGCGTCAAGTGGGAATCCAGCGGTGCCGACGGCTATACCGTCACCGAGATCGACCGCGACAGCGTGGGCACCGAGGTCATCATGCACATCAAGCCCGACAGCGAGGAAGAGATTTACGGCAGCTTCCTCGAGACCTGGAAGCTCCGCGCCCTCATCAAGAAGTATTCCGACTATGTGCGCTGGCCCATCATCATGGAGGTCGAGCGCAGCGAGAGCTACGAGACCGGAGAGAAAAACGACGACGGCAGCCCCAAGATGGCTTACCGCACCGTGAAGCAGGAGGAGACCATCAACTCCATGATCCCGATCTGGCAGCGCGCCAAGAGTGAGGTCACGGACGACGACTGCATCGCCTGGTACAAGGAAAAGCACCACGATGTGAAGGATCCCTGCGCTCTGGTGCGCATCAACGCCGAGGGCCAGGTCAGCTACAAGGCCATGCTCTTTGTCCCCGGCGAGGAGCACGGCAGCCAGTTCTACGGCGAGACCAAGGGCGGCATCACCCTCTACTCCAACGGCGTCATGATCATGGAAAACTGCGACAAGCTGGTACACGACTACTTTGAGTTTGTAAAGGGCGTCGTGGACTCCCCCGACCTGTCCCTGAACATCTCCCGTGAGCTGCTGCAGCACGACCGCCAGCTCAAGATCATGGGCCAGAACATTGAAAAGCGCATCAAGGGCGAGCTTGAAAAGCTCATGAAGGACGACCGTCCCAAGTATGAGGAGTTCTTCCGCAACTACGGCGTGCACATCAAGTGCGGCGTGTGCGACGAGTACGGCCGCTACAAGGATTTTCTGCGCGACCTGCTGATCTTCTATACCTCCGAGGATCACCAGATGACCCTCAAGGAGTATGTGGAGAACATGCCCGAGAGCCAGAAGAGCATTTACTACGCAAGCTCCGACTCCGTCAAGCACGCGCTCAGCCTGCCTCAGTGTGAAGAGGTCCGCAAACGCGGCTATGAGATCCTGTGCCTGACCACCCCCATCGACGAGATGGTGCTGGAGGCCCTGCACGATCAGGACGGCAAGAGCTTCTGCAACGTGGTGACCGACGACCTCGGCTTTGACACCGAGGAGGAGAAAAAGGCCGCCGAAGAGCGCGATATTGAGAACAAAGAGTTCCTCGATTTCGTCAAGGAATCTGTGGGCGACGCGGTGAGCAAGGTACGCCTGAGCCGCAAGCTCGCCTCCCAGCCCTGCTGCCTGACCACCGAGGGCGGTCTGACCCTCGAGATGGAGAAGTATTTCCGCCGCGGCCCGAGCCCCGAGATGCGCAATATCCGCGCCACCCGCGTCCTGGAACTCAACGGCGAGCACAAGGCTGTCGAGGCGCTCAAGTCCGCGTGGGAATCCGGCGACAAGGACAAGGCAAAGAGCATGTCCCTGATCCTCGCGCGCCTGGCCGAGCTGCTGGCCGGGGCTGAGATCGAAGACCCGGCGGCATTCGCGTCCGAGGTCACAGAACTGTTTTGATCCGTTTGGAGTTTGAAGTTTGGAGTTTGGAGTTATTATCAGATCGTCTGCGAGCGGATACCTTAGCTCCACACTCCGCACTCATCGCTCCGCACTTTTTCAGGAGTGAACGATGAAACCGAGATTAGGCATATATATTCATATCCCCTTCTGCGCCTCGAAGTGCAGCTACTGCGATTTTTATTCGCTGTCCGGCTGCGATCACCTGATGCCGGAATACCAGAAGGCGCTGATCGAGCATATACGGGAATCGTCCCACTCCATCAAGAGCTATGAGGTGGATTCCATCTACTTCGGCGGCGGCACCCCCAGCTTTTACGGGGCCGACCGCCTGGTACAGGTCCTCGATCAGCTCAAGCTCAACGGCAATGTACGCCTGGACGGGGAGATCAGTGTGGAGTGCAACCCCGATTCCCTCAGCCCCACGGCCCTGAAGCTCATGCGGCAGGAAGGGGTCAACCGGATATCCATCGGCGTACAGGCCACAGACAACAACTTATTAAAGCTCATCGGTCGCCGCCACAGCTTTCAGCAGGCACAGAAGGCTTTCCGTGATGCGCGTCAGGCGGGTTTTGACAACATCAGCCTCGACCTCATGTACGGGCTGCCCAGTCAAACACGGCGCGACTGGGCCGATACGCTCTCCAAGATCGTTGAAATGCACCCCGAGCACATCTCCTGCTATGGTCTCAAGCTGGAACCTGGAACAAAGATGTACCGGGAATACAAGGACTCTCCCATTCTGCCGGACGACGACGAGCAGGCGGACATGTACTCTTACGCCGCCGAGATGCTGGAGCGCTACGGCTACAAACAATATGAGATCTCCAACTTCTCGGCCCCCGGCTTCGAGTCGCGCCACAACCTCAAGTACTGGAACATGGACGATTACATCAGTTTCGGTCCGGGCGCCCACTCCTGCGTGGGAAACATCCGCTACAGCTATATAAAAGATCTGCGCGAGTACATCGCCGGCGTGCACCGCAAAGTGAGCATCGTTGACGAATACGAAGAGATCACACCGCTTGAGCGGGCGGTGGAATACGTCATGCTCGGCATGCGCACCTCCCGCGGCATTTCCCGCTATGATTACGTGACCCGCACCCAGTGCGACTGGCGCCCCATCGGGCAGGTGCTTGAGGCCTTCAAGGAAAAGGGCTGGGTCAAGCAGACGGAAGACCGTTATGCCTTCACGGTGCCGGGCTTTCTGATTTCCAACACGCTGATCGGCATCATGCTGGAAACCCAGGCCAGCGGGCGCATCGAGGGCGCACCCTGGATTCAGGACGCCGAGTATGCCGCGAAGCGTGTGGATCTGCCCAAGGGTGAGGAGGAGCTCTTTGCCGAGCTCTATCAACAACAGATACAGAAAACAGAGGAAACATGAGCGACAACTTTGACAAGCTGCGAGGCAGCAATACCGAGAGCGCGCCGAAGAAAAAGCCGCGGCGCAGCGCTTTCAGGCGCGTAATGATCACGCTGGTGATCGTGCTGCTGCTGGCGGCGGTGCTGGTATGTGCCGCTGCGGTCTGGGGATACAAAATCTCCGTGGATAAGCACATCCTGCCCAATACCTATGTGGATGGGATCTACGTGGGCGGCATGACGAAGGAGGAAGCCGACCAGGCCCTTCGGGACGCGGGCTTTGATTCCCTTGAGGGAGAAAGCCTCACCGTCACGCTCCCTGCCGGGGCAGGCTTTTATGTGGACTATCTGCGCTCCGGAACAGTTCTGAGCCGGGAGGAAGCCGTAGCCCTCGCCTATGCGGGCGGGCACGGTACCAACGTGTTCACAAACCTCTGGGCTGCGATGAAAAGCCACCTCGCCCCTGAGAGCATCGAGATGGGAGAGCAGCCACTGGATGAGGCTTATATCCGCTCCTGCATGGATGAGGGCATCCGGGCGCTGAACACAAACCTCAGCCGGCCCGCCTATATCCCGGACATCACCAACGCGCGCCTCACGCTTTACAAGGGCGCAGGCGGCGTGGAACTCGATACTGATGGGCTGTACAAAGCCATTGAAACCGCCCTCAGAGCAGGCGAGAAGACGCTCCGCTTTGACAAGCTCCTGCGCGAGCCTGCGATGCCGAACTTCGAGCAGATCTATTCCGAAGTGGCAGTCGAGCCCGTCAGCGCCTGGTATTCGGAATCCTTTGAGGTCATTCCGGAGACCGTAGGCGTCTCCTTCGGTGTGGAGGAAGCCGTGCAGCTCTGGCAAAACGCCAATATCGGCGAGCAGGTCATCATCCCGCTGACCCTGACGCAGCCGGACTTCACCGCCGAGCAGCTTGAGGGACTTCTCTTCCGCGATCTGCTGGGCGCGCAGATGACCTACTACACGGGCTCCACCGCCGAGCGCATCAACAACATCCGTCTTGCCGCAGCAAAGCTGGACGGTCTGATCCTTCTTCCGGGAGAGAGCTTTTCTTACAATGAAACCGTCGGCAAGCGCACAGAGGAGGCAGGATTCCAGTATGCAGACGCCTATTCCGACGGCCAGGTGGTGCCCGAGCTCGGCGGCGGCATCTGCCAGGTGTCCTCCACCCTTTACAGCGCCTCGCTCTATGCTCGCATGAAGACCCTTTCCCGCACCAATCACTACTTCAAGGTGGGCTATCTCGACTACGGCATGGACGCCACGGTGAGCTGGGGCGGGCCGGACTTCAAGTTCCGCAACGACCGGGAGCTTCCCGTCAAGATCGCGGCCTACCTCAACGAGGACGAGGGCTCACTTGTGGTCGAGATCTGGGGCACGGACTTTGACGGCATCAAGGTACAGCTCCGGACGACGGTCGAGCCGGTCTACGACAACGAGTACCCCGATGTGCAGATCGGCAACAGCGTCGTCACCTACAGCGACATGTACGATCTGGACGGCAATTACCTTGATACCTCTCGGGCAAACTCCGGTGTTTACTACTTCCACGACGAGAACATCGAATGGCCCGACGGAGTGGAAAAGCGCCTGAGCGATGCCTTCGCGACCCCCGAGCCCGTGCGCGACCCGTATATGTAAATTTTGCAATTAACGATACAGGAGAGAAGAGTATGGAAACCAAGAAGACCTTTTACATCACTACCCCCATCTACTACCCCTCGGACAAGCTGCACATCGGCCACACCTACTGCACCGTCGCCACCGACGCCTTTGCCCGCTACAAGAGACTGCGCGGCTATGACGTAATGTTCCTGACCGGCACCGACGAGCACGGCCAGAAGATCGAGGAGAAGGCCAAGGCCGCCGGCATCACCCCCAAGGAATTCGTCGATCGCATCGTTGAGGGCGAGGGCGGCATCCTGGACCTGTGGAAGCTGATGAACATCTCCAACGACCGCTTCATCCGCACCACCGACGACTATCATGTCCAGTCCATCCAGCGCATCTTCAAGAAGATGTACGATAACGGCGACATCTACAAGGGCTCCTACAAGGGCAAGTACTGCACTCCCTGTGAGAGCTTCTGGACCGAGAGCCAGCTTGTAAACGGCATGTGCCCCGACTGCGGCCGTCCCGTCCATGACGCCGAGGAGGAGGCCTATTTCTTCCGTCTCTCCAAGTACGCAAAGCCCGTGCAGGAACTGCTGGAGACCGGCGACTTTCTCGAGCCCGCCTCCCGCGTCAACGAGATGATCAACAACTTCATCAAGCCCGGCCTTGAAGATCTGTGCGTCTCCCGCACCAGCTTCTCCTGGGGCGTGCCCGTGGATTTCGACCCGGGCCACGTGGTCTACGTGTGGGTGGATGCTCTGTCCAACTACATCACTGCCCTCGGCTACATGAACGACCGCTATGACGATTACAAAAAGTACTGGCCCGCCGTGCACATCGTGGGCAAGGAGATCGTCCGTTTCCACTCCATTATCTGGCCCGCCATGCTCATGAGCCTCGGCGAGCCTATGCCCAAGAAGGTCTACGGACACGGCTGGCTCGTCATCGACGGCGGCAAGATGTCCAAGTCCAAGGGCAATGTGGTGGATCCCTACCTCCTGGCTGAAAAATTCGGTGTCGATGCACTGCGCTTCTTCCTGCTCCGGACCTTCCCCTTCGGCTCTGACGGCAATTTCTCTAACGAGCTTCTGATCAATACCATCAATTCCGACCTTGCCAATGCTTTCGGTAATCTCGTCTCCAGGACTGTGGCCATGGTAGAGAAATACTTTGCCGGTACAGTCCCTGCAGAGAGGGAAGCGGACGAGTTGGATGACGAGCTCCTCGCGATGGTCCGTGAGACTCCGGAGCGCTACGCGAAGCAGATGGATGCCTTCCAGCTGCACCTGGGCCTGGAAGAAGTCTTCCGTCTGATCGGCCGTGCCAACAAGTATATCGACGAGACCATGCCCTGGGTCCTTGCCAAAGACGAAACAAAGAAAGCCCGTCTGGCTGCTGTCATGGCAAATCTGCTCGAGGCGATCCGCGTCGCCCTCATCCTGTTGACACCGTTTATTCCGGATACCTGCGCGAAGGCTTTTGAACAGATCGGCGCATCCGAAGAAGAGCGCAGCTGGGAGAGCGTGTCCGTGTATGATGGTCAGGAAAAGAAGGTTGCCCGCGGCGACACACTGTTCCCGCGCATCGACACGGCGAAAATGCTGGAGGAGCTGGAGGCCATGCACAAACCCGCTACACCGCCGTCCAAACCCGTCCTGCCCGATGTGACCATTGATGAGTTTGCAAAGTGTGACATGCGTGTTGTGAAGATTCTGACCTGT
>JBGUQD010000084.1:0-3648 GCA_045130755.1 Candidatus Limivicinus sp.
ACAATAGTAACCCTTGTCGATGAGCAGGATCTGCGCGTTTTTCACCGCGGTGCCTTCCGCGCCATTCTTTAGCTGCGGCAGACCGACCTGACAGGTGACGGTCGCGGGAGCTTCCTCTGCCGGAGGAGTCACTGGCGCGGGATCGCTCTCTCCGTACAACGGATGGCCATATCCGGCGATATAGCTGTTGGAGCGGTTGTAGGTGTTCTTCTTCACCTGATCGGAGCTGTTGCCCTCGACCGTCACGATGGTGGAATCGGTCACCTCGACCACAATGCCGGTATGACCGATCTCACCGCCGGACTGGAAGAACACCTGATCGCCGACCTTCGGGGTTCTGTCGTACCGGCCTTTCTGCTGATAGTACTGAGCAGAAAAGATGCACCCGGCACCGAGCGGACCGGTCTGGCACTGGATGCGCTGCCCTTCGACAGCACCGTAAGCCTTGAAAAAGCACCAGTCCACGAACACATCACACCAGGCATAGCCATTCTTGTTCCCGTTGTAATAGCCCGCGGCAGCGAGGTCGCGGGCGTACTTGGTCCAGTTGGCCGCACCGGCATTGGCGGTTTTATCGTCCAGATAGGCATTTGACGCCTTCTCCCGGTAGCCGACCTCCGCCAGAGCAATGATTACGACGTCACTCGGTTTGCTCATGGTCGTCCTCCTTCTCCGCCCGGTCGTGAAGCTGCTCAAGCACGGCTTTCAGTTTCTCCGGGATGGGCAGTCCGAGATGCGCGGCGTTCTCGATCAGGGAAACGCCCTCATTGGACAGGTAGAAGAAGATCACAGCGGTGCGGAGTACGCCGACGCTGCCGAGCACCTGCACATCAAGCAGATGGCCGACACCGACCAGAGCGAAGATCAGCACTTTGCGGAAAATACCCCGGAAGCCGATGGCGGACGAGAGCTTATGGTCAGCCACCGCGCACATTACTCCTGTCGCATAGTCAAGAACCACAAATGCCAGCAGCGTGTACAGAAGGCCGTCACAGCCTCCGAGGAAGTACCCGAGCCAGCCGCCCACAGCGGCGAAAACAAGCTGAATTACATTCCAGAATTCCTTCACAGTCTTTTCCTCCTTATAAAAAAATGAGCCGCCGTGGCGACTCTTGCAGATTTATTCATTCCCGCGGACCAGATCCGCGGCGCAGAATACATAGGTTTTCAGATTTGCCGTTCCGGCGTTATCCTTTGAGATGGTAATGAACCCGTCAGAATCGGGAGTAAATGCGACGGAGGCATATGTAGCCGGATTGTTGAGGTTGAGAATGTTTCTGCCGGTTACCTTCTCCACCGCTACAGAGGTGTCCGCTGTAGAAAACATACATCTGAATCGAGTCCCGACCACCCCGCCCAGCGAGATCAGATAAGTCTGTCTCGCAGAGACCCGGTAAACGTCCGAATAGCAGACGGTATCGCTGCCAACTGTCCAGACGCCGCTTGCGACATAGCCGCCGGAGAGATCAAAGAAGTGGGGTGTGAGCAGACCGGCGTGGACATCGGCGGTGAACTCGGAGAAGCCGTCAGCTTCTTCATCGACAGCTCTATATGTCCCGTTCTCCGTGACGGTCTTTGTTATCATCAAAGGAGCAGGCCCATCCCTGGGCGTAACCGACAGCCTGCAGGTAAGGTGAATATTGGGCGAAAGCCGCCCGGTCAGTTTCCCATCCATCAATCTACCTCCTCCGTCACGGTGAACTTGGCCCGGTCGATGAACGTGCAGACCGTGCCGCCTTCCATCGTGATCTGAATATCATAGACATACGGAGCGCCTCCGGCCTGCAGAGCCTTGGTCTCCTCGGCCTCCAATCGCAGGTTCATCCCGGCATGCGGGATCTCCTTGCAGATCAGCGGCTCGGGATCGGTGTATCGCTGCTTCAGGGCGAAGCGGATCACATCTCCAGCCAGAACCGTGTATGGGCTGCCGTCCGGATAAAGGATCTCGATGGAGATATCCAACGTGTCCCCACGGGTGACAGAGATGTTTGTTCCATTTATTGAAACCATAGCGCACCTCCTCAGAACAAGCCGCCGAGTGTCAGCGGAATGCGGGATGTGTCTATGTTATCGACCCACGATGGACGCTCAGGCGGCGTCATGGTCTCCGTCACCTTCAGCCATGCGATGTACCATGTCCGCAGTTCCCGCCACTGGCTGAGCGTCAGAGTGGAATACCAGATCCAGCCGCGATTCACGACGGAGAAGCATTCCTTCTCCCGGCGCTCCCGGAGAGAGGTTTTTTCGGATTCGAGCCGGTCAGCATCATCCTTCTCAGAATCAAAGACCAGCTTCCCGTCAGCCAGCTTGAAAGACTCGAAGCAGTCGAGAAACCGGTCAAAATCTTCCGGGGGATCATATTCTTCACCGCCGTTGTCGCCGACCATGCACCAGCCGTTGACATAGCCGTTTTCATCAAAAGTTACTTTCATGTGGGCCTCCTCAGTTCACGCCGTACACGGCGACTATCTGTCCCGAGCTATTCCGGCCTTTATAAGCCATATAGGCTGTGCTGCCGGAGTAGTACAGGTTGAAGGAATAGTAATAGGATTCGTCGGTGATTTGGTATGCCACTGCACTGGTAGTCAGGGCCGCTTTCGGGACGACTATCGGCGTTCTGGAACC
Organism: Candidatus Limivicinus sp.; assembly: GCA_045130755.1. GTDB lineage: Bacteria > Bacillota > Clostridia > Oscillospirales > Oscillospiraceae > Limivicinus. The sequence goes on from JBGUQD010000084.1 coordinate 2,626, forward strand.
GGACGATGAAGGCTGCCCGATGATCACATAGAAGTTGTATGCCCCGTAAGCAAATGAGGCGCTGCCGGTGGTCATAGTCCCGCTATAAAGCAGCGTGACCCCGATCCCGAGGTTGGTACGTGCTGCCGCCGCAGTAGTAGCGCCCGTCCCGCCATAGGCAATCGCCAGAGCGTTAGTCAGCGAGATGCTGTCCCACGAATTCCGGTCATAGGCCAGCTTGACGGCGTTTGCCGTTGCCGCGAGGGTGGTGCTGGTGGATGCCGTGCTGTTGCTCAGTTTGGTAATCCCGTAATACCCGGTCGTGGCATAGCTCAGCGTAAAGGCGACATAGTAGGTGCCGTCATAGATAAACAGAACTGTCTGCAGCGGCTTCCACGCGTACGTCGGCGGGACATAATTGTTGTACGTGACAATGTATTTCGCTCCGGTCCCGTTTACATTGAGCCTGGGCTGAGAAGTGCTGTTGGAGTTTGTGAACTTCACAGCGACGACCGTTCCGGTCGCCGGCGTGAAATTGCCGCTTGCCGTGGCCACCTTGTCTTGCTCGTCAACCGCTGTCTCGCAAGATGCAAAGGTGATGCCTCCGGACATCTTGGACAGGATATACTGCTCCAGCAGCATGCCGTAGACCTTCACATCCCAATCCTCGGAAACCTCAAAGCAATTGTCTGTCTCGGAGACCTTGCCTACGGCCAGCCCGGTGCCTCCGGCTTTGAAATCCATCAGCACCGAGGCAGTGGACAGGCTGTCCACGACCGTGACCGTACCGAAGGCATCGGTCAGGGTGAATCGGATATCGTAGGAATAGTCGACGCTCAGATTGCCGCCGCCGAAGATGAACTGTGTGCCGCTGGTGAAGGTAACTCCCGCGTTGGTATAAGAAGCATCCGAGGATTTCTTATATGCCACGGCTGTCGTGATTGTGTTCTTCCCGCTGCAGGACCAGTAAGAAAAGCCGATCGTGCTCTTGGCGTAGGTACCGTTCGAGGACGATGCCCCAGCGCTCGTACACCGCTGGGTGGA
>JBGUQD010000085.1:0-23757 GCA_045130755.1 Candidatus Limivicinus sp.
TCCCATTCCGAACACAGAAGTTAAGCTCACCAGTGGCGACAATACTTGTCTGGCGACGGACTGGAAAGATAGCTCAACGCCAACACAGACAGCTTCGAGAGAAATCTCGAAGCTGTTTTTTTTCGTCTTATAGGCGAAGTCTTGAGCTGGGCCGATCTGTTATTGCTGTTGCAAAAACTTGTTCGAGGCAGATTAAAGGCTTGTAAATCCGCCCTTCTATGCTATAATAATTAATTGATATGCGCTTTTCGGAACAAATTCAACGGGTGCGCGTCCAATTGTCAAAGAGTTCACGCCGCATTTGCGGCTACCATAGAAAGGAACAATGACCATGATCCCCTTTAACGTGCCGCCCTGCACGGGCAATGAAATAAAATATATCGCCGAGGCCATCGCCGCCCATAAGATCTGCGGAGACGGTGCGTTTACCAAACGCTGCAACGAGTGGATGGAAAAGCGTTTTGACGCTCACAAGGTACTGCTGACGACCTCCGGTACCACGGCCCTGGATATGGCGAGCCTCCTGTGCGAGCTCAAGCCCGGTGATGAGGTGATCCTTCCGAGCTTTACCTTTTCCAGTTCCGCCACCGCCTTTGCAAACTATGGTGTGAAACTTGTTTTCGTAGACGTGCGTCCGGACACCATGAATATCGACGAGACAAAGATCGAGACCGCCATCACCGACAAAACCAGAGTCATCCTCGCCATGCACTATGCGGGCGTGGCCTGCGAGATGGACACCATCATGGATATCGCCCGCCGCCACGGGCTTCTGGTGGTGGAAGATGCAGCCCAGGGTGTCATGAGTTCCTACAAGGGAAAGGCCCTCGGCACCATCGGCGACTTCGGCTGCTACTCCTTCCATGAAACCAAAAACTACTCCATGGGCGAGGGCGGCGCGGTGCTGGTCAATAACCCCGCATACGTTGAGCGCGCCGAGATTCTGCGTGAGAAGGGCACCAACCGTTCCAAGTTCTTCCGCGGGCAGGTGGACAAGTACACCTGGGTCGATATCGGCGACAGCTTCCTGCCCTCCGAATTGAACGCCGCCTACCTCTGGGCCCAGCTCGAGATGGCGGACGAGATCAACGAAGACCGGCTCCACAGCTGGCAGCGCTATTGGGACGCGTTTCAGGACCTCGCGGCAGCGGGCCGTGTCACGCTTCCGACCATCCCTGAGGACTGTGTGCACAACGCACATATGTTTTACATCAAATGCAAAGATCTTGACGAGCGCACCGCACTGATCAGTTTCCTCAAGCAGCGCGATATCCTCGCGGTGTTCCACTATGTGCCGCTGCACTCCGCCCCGGCGGGCCTGCGCTTCGGCCGCTTTGCCGGCGAGGACAGATACACCACCGCCGAGTCCGACCGCCTGGTGCGCCTGCCGATGTATTACAAGCTAACCGTAGAGGACCAAAACCGCGTCATCAAAGCCGTGCGCGATTTTTACGGAGTGTAAGATGCTGTTACTGCACAACGACGAGCTGCCGGTCATCAACGGCGACAAGCTCAGCCTGCGGCCCATCACGGACGCGGATACGGACGACATTGTCCGCTGGCGAAACGACCCGGAGGTCTGGAAATACTTCCTTTTCCGGGAGCCCTTTACGTCCGAAATGCACCGCGCGTGGCTCAGGACAAAGGTGGAGACCGGCAAGGTCATCCAGTATATCATCGTTGAGCGCGAGACGGGCAGGAGCGTCGGCAGCGTCTATTACCGGGATGTCGACGAAAAAAACGAGTCCGCCGAGTACGGCATCTTTATCGGCGAGGCTTTTGCCCGTGGGCGCGGCCTCGGCACCGAGACGGCGCGGCTCTTTACCGCTTTCGGACTGAATGTGCTGCGCCTGCACCGCATTTCGCTCAAGGTATTGGGCGGCAATGAGATCGCACGCCGCAGCTATGAGAAGGCGGGGTTCAAGGTCGAGGGTGTTTTCCGCGACTATGTGAAGCTCGGCGGAGAATACACCGACGTGGTGTTTATGGCGAGGCTTGCGGAGGAGGGAGAATAAAATGCTGGTATCCTTTGTGATCCCCTGCTACCGCTCTGCCCATACGATCCGAGGCGTGGTGGAGGAGCTGAAAGGCGCGATGAATGCCATGCCCGGCTATGAGGCGGAATTTGTGCTGGTCAACGACTGTTCTCCCGACGATACCTTTGAGGTTCTGCGCGAAATGGCGGAAAACGACGAGCGCATAACCGCCGTGGATCTTGCCAAAAACTTCGGTCAGCACGCGGCCATCATGGCGGGTCTCCGCCACAGCGCGGGTGAGATCGTGGTGTGCCTTGACGACGACGGACAGACCCCCGGAGACGAGGCCGGAAAGCTCATCCGCAAGCTCGAAGAGGGCTACGACGTGGTGTACGCCGAGTATGCCCACAAGCAGCACGCAGCCTGGCGCAATCTCGGCACCGTGATCAACAACCGCATGACCGAGATCATGCTGGGCAAGCCGAGAGAGCTGACCATCACGAGCTATTTTGCCATGCGGCGCTTCATCGTCGAGGAAATGCTCGTCTATAAAAACTGCTACCCTTACGTGGAGGGCCTGATCCTCCGCGCCACCCGCCGCATCGGCACTGTGCCGGTCACGCATCGCGCCCGTGAGGAGGGAGAGAGCGGCTATACCCTGGTCAAGCTCTTCTCGCTCTGGATGAACGGCTTTACCTCCTTTTCGGTCAAGCCCCTGCGCATCGCCACCTACTGCGGTGCATCGGCGGCACTGATCGGCTTTATCTATCTGATTGTCATCCTCATCAAGCACTTTGTGGACAGCTCCATCCCCGAGGGCTGGGCTTCCACCATGGCGCTGATGCTGCTGCTGGGCGGGATCATCCTGCTGGTGCTGGGCATGATCGGCGAGTATATCGGCCGCATCTACATGTGCATCAACGCGTCTCCCCAGTATGTGGAGCGGCAGGTCATCCGGAAGCGGGGCTGAAATGGAAAAGGTCGACAAAAAGGTCTTTCTGGCCCTGCACCTGCTGCTGCTCCTCTTCGCCGGGACGACGGTCCTCAGCAAGCTCGCGGCCGGAGAGGCGTTTCTGAGTCTGCGCTTCTGCCTCTTCTTCGGGGGCGAGTTTGTGCTTCTGGGCATCTACGCCCTCGGCTGGCAGCAGATCCTGAAGCGCCTGCCGCTGACGGTGGCCTACACCAACAAGGCCGTCACACTGGTGTGGTCCATGGCCTTCGGCGTACTGCTGTTTCATGAGCAGATTCAATTCAAGCAGATTCTCGGCTGCGCCCTCGCCGTGGCGGGGGTACTGCTGTTTGTGAAGGCCGACGGGGAGGAGGGATCGCATGACGCGTGAAATGCTCCCGTATTTGGGCCTTGCGGTTTTCAGCGTATTCATCGCCTCCCTGAGCCAGACGCTTCTCAAATGGGAGTCCGGCAAGGAGCATAAGAGCTTTGTGCGCGAATACCTGAATGTCGGCGTCATCGGCGGCTACGGACTGCTGGCCCTGTCGATGCTGCTGACCATGTTTGCCTATAAAAAGCTCCCGCTGAGCATGACCCCCGCCTTCGAGTGTTTTTCCTACATCTTCGTCACCATCTTCGGCGTGACCGTGTTTCACGAAAAGGTGACGCGGAAAAAGCTTTTGGCCCTGGGGCTCATCGTCGCGGGGATTCTGGTGTTTACCCTTTGAAAAGTGTGGAGTTAGGAGTTTGGAGTGTGGAGTGAAGGAGCGGCTTCGCCACGATTGAAACAGGCTCCGCCTCAATTGTATCGCTTGGCTGCGTTTATGTTTCGCTTTTGAAAATTATGATCCGTCTCCGAAAGGGACACATTAACTCCAAACTCCACACTCCAAACTCCAAACTGATTACAGGTGTCACTATGAAACCAGCCATCGCCATTATCGGCGCCAACGATTTTCAAAATCAGCTCATCCTCAGGGCAAAGGCCATGGGGTACGTTACGCATGTCTTCGCCTGGCAGTGCGGCGATGTGGGCGAGCGGACGGCGGATTACTTCTACCCGGTGAGCATCGTGGAAAAGGAGCGCATCCTGGAAATCTGCCGCGCTGTCCGGCCGGTGGGTGTGTGCTCAATCGCCTCCGACCTTGCCGCCATCACGGTCAATTTTGTCGCCGAGGGGCTGGGCCTTGTAGGCAACGGCATGAAAAGCGCCATGACAGCCACCAACAAGCACCTGATGCGCCTTGCCTTTGAAAAGGCGGGCCTGCCGTCGTGCAAAAGCATCCTCGTGACGGAGGACAGCGATCTGAACACACTGCCGCTTTCTTACCCTGTGATCGTCAAGCCCACCGACCGCTCCGGCAGCCGGGGCATCCGCAAGGTGACGGACCCGAAGAAGCTGCCCGAGGCCGTGGCCTTTGCCCGCGAGCCCTCCTTTGAAAAAAAGGTGCTGGTCGAAGAGTTTGCAGAGGGGCGGGAGTACAGCGTGGAATATCTGTCCTGGGAGGGGGAGCACAGCTTCCTCGCCGTGACGGAGAAATATACCACCGGCGCGCCGCTCTTCGTGGAGACGGGCCACCTCCAGCCGCCGAAACACATGGACGACAATATCCTGGCAAAAATCAAGGCCCTCGTACCGCGGGTGCTCGACAGCCTGGGGGTAAGGTACGGCGCTTCCCACACCGAACTCAAGGTCGACGAGCGGGGCGATATCCGCCTCATCGAGTGCGGAGCCCGCATGGGCGGGGACTGCATCGGCTCGGATCTGGTGAAGCTCTCCACCGGGGTGGACTTTGTGCAGGGAGTCATTGAGACCGCCTGCGGCGTGAAGCCGTCCTTTGAACCGGCGGGCGAGCCTTGCGCCGCCGCAGTGCGTTTCATCTTCTCGGAGGATGACCTCATGGCGCTCGGGCGCATCCGGCGGGAGAATCCGGAAAGCCTGTACCGGGTCAGTGAGATCCTGCCCATCGACGGGCATGAGATCCGCGACAGCTCCACCCGCTACGGCTACTATATCCTGACAGCCGGAACCCAGGACGAGATGCAGGCGCTGCTGAGAAAGAGCGGCCTTGCGGCTGATCTTTTGGAGTGAATACAATGAAAACAGTATCCTTTGTGATCCCCTGCTATCGCTCGGCAAAAACCATCGGCGCAGTCACGGCGGAGATATCCGACACCATGGCAAAGCTTCCGCAGTACGACTATGAGATCGTACTGGTAAACGACTGCTCGCCAGACGATACCTTCCGGGTGATTCGCTCGCTTGCCGAGAAGGACCGGCATATCGCGGCGGTGGACCTCGCCAAAAACTTCGGCCAGCATGCGGCGCTCATGTGCGGCATGCGGAGGTCGACGGGGGACTGCGTCGTCTGTCTGGACGATGACGGACAGACCCCGGCCGACGAGGTGGGAAAACTGCTGGAGAAGATCGAGGAAGGCTATGACGTGGTCTATGCTTCCTATGAGAACAAACAGGAAAGCGGCTTTCGCCTGCTCGGAAGTCTTGTCAACCGCCGCATGACCGAGATCATGCTCGGAAAACCCAGAGAGCTGGAGCTCAACAGCTACTTTGCCGCGCGGCGCTTCATCGTCGACGAGATGCTCCGCTATGAGCACTGCTACCCTTACGTGATGGGCCTGGTGCTCAGATCCACCGGGCGCATCTGCAATGTTCCGGTCAAGCACCGGGCGCGGGAGGAGGGCCGCTCCGGCTACACGCTGTCAAAGCTTTTAGGTCTGTGGATGAACGGCTTTACCTCTTTCTCGGTAAAGCCCCTGCGCCTTGCCACCTATACCGGCGCCTTCATGGCCTTTATCGGCTTCCTGTATGCCCTCATCGTGGTGATCCGCTACTTCACGGTGCACCTGGCCCCCATGGGCTGGACCACCACCACGGTGCTCATCCTCATTGTGGGAGGACTCAATCTGCTGCTGCTCGGCCTTGTGGGCGAGTACGTGGGCCGGGTCTTCATGTGTGTAAACGCAACGCCCCAGTATGTGGAGCGGGAGTACATCCCGGCTCAGCGGGACAAATAAAAAAGAGATCCCCTGTCTGACACGCACATGTGTCGGACAGGGGATCCGGTTATATATAGAGTTATCCGCGCGGACCTCCCGGACCGCCGCCCGGACCGCTGTTTCCGCCCATATTGCCGAAGCCGCCGCTGTCGGGATGAGACGGCTCTGTGCCGCCGTCGTGCCGGGCATCTCCCGACACAGACTGCGGCTGCTCCCCGTGCTGACCGAACTGCGGCCGGCCGGTCTGCTGCGGCTCTTCGGACGTGCCCTCCGGGCCGTTCTCGAGGCGATGAAAGATGTCGCGGATGGGGCGGTCGGCCCATTCGTTGAAAGCAAAGTCTTCGCCCTCGCTCTCCCGGAGTTCGTCGAGCACCCGGTGCCGCCCGGCGCTCATGCCCGCCCGGTGGGCCGCATCGATGTCCGCTTGGCTCACGATGACGCCGTGGACCTCAAAGTTTTCCCGTCTGCTGCCGAGACCGTCCTCCAGCGCCTGCACCAGCTTTTCGGCGTGGGACGGCTGCTTTGTTCCGGCGGAAATCAGGATCTCATCGGATTCTCCCCCGAGCCACTCTCCGTCCTCAAGCTGCTGCACGGAGGCCTCAAGCGCCTCGCCGATGGAGCGATACAGAAGCTGCTTTGTGTCCATCCGGGACAGCATTTCTTTGCCGTCCTCGTTCACGCCCTCGACCTTGAGCACATAGTCAAAACGGTTGATGGTGTATTCCAAAGAGGGGTTCACGTCCAGGCTCACCACGCCGTAGGGCATAGCCCAGGCCGCGCCCCCGCCCGCTCCCGCCAGCAGAAGCGCTGCCGCGGCGGCAGTGGAGGCCCAGCGCACCCAGCGGGGCGTGCGGCGCCTGCGCTCATGCAGCTCCACGATCTGGCCGAGGGAGTAGCCCGGGTCGGCAAGCTTGATAACGCGCCCGTCGTCGCACAGCGCGGCAGCCTGTCCGCCGCGCAGATCCACGATCACAGCCTTCACGAAGCCTCTCCCTCCTTTACAAATTTCAGATATCCCGCAAGCTGCGGATAGTCGTCGCTGAGGATCAGCGCGGCCATGATGATGTATTTCCGGTAGCGGTCAAGCGTCTTGCGCGACACGCCGCTGAGCTTATAGAGCTCCGACATGGGGAGCTTCCGGTTTTGCCGCAGAAGCGAGACCAGCAGCGGCGGGTCCCTGAGAAGTCCCCGGATGGCAATGGCGCATTCGCGTCGGGTCTTCTCCTGCTGCGGGGAACACTCCGTCAGGTCGAAGAAACGAAAGCCGTATTCCTCCAGCATCGCGTTTGCCGCCACGATCTCGTCGTGCAGGCTGCGCTGGGAGGCCTCCATGCTCTCGCGCACCACGGCGAGGTAGACGCTGCCGTCGTCCTCGTCAGGGCCTGAGCTGCCGTCGAACACCTCCGGCGCCACGCTCATTTCCGGTGCGTGGCGGGCCTCCTGCCGCCAGGCGTCCACCAGCTCACGGCGGATGAGCATCTGGGCGAAGGGCAGAAAGTCGCCCTTCGTGCCGTCATAGAGGTCAATGGCGCGGTTGAAGGCGCACAGAGCCACAGACCATTCGTCGTCGCTCCTGCCGACATAGTGTCGGCTGACGGCAGCGGCGGTACGCAGAATGGTCTGCTCGTTTGCCTGTATCAATTCCTCCCGTGCGCGCGCATTGTCCTTTGCGCGCAGGGCCGCGTCATTGACTGCCTGCATAGATACTCCTGTTTATACGGGCCGGAGAGATGCGCTCCGGCCCGCGTGTTTTACTCAGATATTGCTGCCCTTAAGCCAGCTTACAAACTGCTGGAACAGATTCTGTACCTGCTCCTCGTCGTTCAGATCGATGTTTTCGAGATTCTCCCGGTTCAGAAACGCGGGGATGTTCTGCCTGCCGCTGCCGATCTCCGTTTTCTCGGGCGCTTCGTTCATGCTCACGTCGATGCCCGCAGCCGCAAGCGCTTCGTGCAGAGCGTCGCGGGCCTCGCTGACGGCGGCCTCCGCCGCCTCGCGGGAATTGTCGTCGGCATCGCGCAGGGCCTCCATCGCGGTGTGGACGTTGCCCATCAGGGTTTCAAGATTTGTCTTGGTCTCGCCGTCCTCCAGCGCTTCAATTGCCTTGAGCGCGGCATGGTCCATTCCCCGGGGGCTGCCGTCACGGCCAAAGCCGCCATGACCGCCAAAGTCACGCTGGCCGCCAGGACCAAAGCCGCCGCCGCGAGAAAACTGCCCATTGAAAGTGGCGCCCATGCCCTGACCGAAATCACCTTTCTGGCCGAAGCCGCCGGGAAAGGAACCGCCGTCGGGGGCAGCGCCGCCTTCAGGCATCTCGGGCGGGGTCGTGACGTCAACGCCCTGGTCCATCATCGGATCGCCCTGACCCATTTGGCTGCCGGGCCCGCCTGTCGGATCGGGGAGGGCAGCGCCGGTACCTACAACACAGAAGCCCAGCGTCAGCATCACGAGCATAATGCCCACAACAACACGTTTCATCTTGTAAGTTTTCATATTCTTTCGTCTCCTTTCGCAAGGGATGTTTTCCCTTTCACTCAGGAATACGAAAGCGGGCGGGCAAAAAGTGGGGTCGTCCGAAAAAATTTTTTCAATCGTTCTGTATGGACAGTATATCACAGACAGCCGCGAATGAAAATCAAAAAAGCATGGATAAAGATGCACTTGCTTTTTCATGAGAAATATGGTATGCTCCCGTCAGTTGAACAGGGAAGCCTCCCGCACCACCGGGTACGGGGTCAAAGGTATCTGAATCTCCGCCGCAGGTCCGGCGTGCCCGGCACGCTATAAGGCAGAGATCCGGATACCCTTTTCTTTTATATGAATTTTAATCAGGAGGAACGCCATGAAAATCAAACCCTTTGCCGTAGAGGAATGGATGAACGCCTATGAGGAGGGCGCGCGCTTCAACATCGCCGAGACCTGTGTCGACTCCGTGTCCGCCGACGGGCTCTTTGCCCTCACCGGGGAAGACAAGGACGCCTTCTGGCGCAGCTTTGCTGCCCGCCGCCTCACCTATGGCGACATCGAGGGCGCTCCCGCCCTGCGCGAGGGGATCTGCGGGCTGTATAAAACCCTCAAGCCCCACGAGGTCGTCACCACCCACGGCGCGGCCGGGGCCAACCATCACGTCTTTTACTCCCTGGTGGAGCCGGGCGACCGCGTCATCTCCATCATGCCGAGCTATCAGCAGCTCACCTCCATTCCCGAGAGCTTCGGTGCAGACCTGCACGTGATGCACCTGAAAAAAGAGCGGGGCTATCTGCCCGATCTCGACGAGCTGCGCGCCCTGTGTGTGCCGGGGACAAAGCTCATCTGCGTCAATAACCCCAATAACCCCACGGGCTCGCTCATGAGTGAGGAGCTGCTGCGCGGCATCGTGGAAATCGCAAAGAGCGTGGACGCCTGGGTGTTGTGCGACGAGGTGTACCGCCATTTGACACAGGAGGATACCTGGAGCGTGTCCATTGTAGACCTCTACGAAAAGGGCATCTCGGTCAGCAGCATGTCGAAGGTCTTTTCTCTGGCGGGGCTGCGCCTGGGCTGGATCGCCGCGCACGATGAGAATTTGCGCCGGGCGCTGCTGTCCCACCGGGACTATGACCTCATCAGCTGCGGCATGTTCGACGAGGCGTTGGCCACGGTAGCTCTGCGCAATGCCGACAAGGTGCTGGAGAGAAACCGCGGCATCGTGCGTGAAAACCTCGCGATCCTGGACAAGTGGGTCGAAAGCGAGCCGCGCATCTCCTACGTAAAGCCCTGCTGCGGCACTACCGCCCTGGTCTATTATGACTACGACCTCGACAGCGTGGAATTCTGCACGCGCATGTACCATGAGACGGGCGCCTTCGTCACGCCCGGCGCCTGCTTTGAGGAGGAAAAATCCATGCGCGTGGGCTACGCAAACGACCGCGAAACCCTGACCGCGGGCCTCGCAGCCGTCAGCGCCTTCCTGCGCATCCTCGAGCGGGAAGGGAAATAAATAACTTATCTTTAAAACAAAAAACGGGCCACCGGCCCGTTTTTTTGTTTTAAAACTTTCCGCTGTGGTGGGAACCGCCGTGGCTGCCGCTGATGGTGGTGCCGCCGAAGTGTCCGCCGCCCGGACGGCTTGAGGACGAGGAGTTGTTCTCCTGACGGATGCGCGTGCGGGTGACCGTGCGGTTGACAAACGTGTCGCGCTCGCCGCGCAGATTCACGCCGCCCCGGATGTAGTTTTCCGCCTGGGTCTGCTTGACGGCGGTCTTCATCGAGCGCTTCATCCCGCCGACGGCACCGCCGCCGAAGAGCGCGCCCATGGCGAGGCTGATGGCAGCCTTGAAGCCGTCAAAGCTGGGGCCGGTCTCCACCGGATCGGGATCCGGGATCCAGATATCCACCGGGTTTCCGTCCTTCGCCTTCTGCAGCATGCTGCTGCTGGTTTCTATGAAATCGCGGAAGCCGCCCGCCCAGTCGTTGCGGCGGAAGTTATCAAGGAAGCTGTCGGCGAGCTGGCCCTTGCCGTAGTCGGTGAAGGCATAGTTGCCGAATTCGCCGTGGGCATAGATATCGTAGTCGCGCTCCTTCATGCTCATGGCGAGGATCACGCCCTCTTCCTGCTCGCCTCGACCAAGGCCGTAGCTGTGGAAAATCTCCTCGGCAAAGTCTTCGATGCTGCCGTTTACATACTGGGTGTGATCATCCACGACCACCACGTACACGCCGAAGTCATACTGCGCAGAAACTGAGGCAGCCCGGTCGCGCAGATCCTTCTGCTCGTCGGAGCTGAGGATGCCCGCGTAGTCACTGACATAGTCGATGCGTGCCTCGGCATGGGCGCAGACGGAGAGGCTGAGCAGCAGTACGATCACAAGGAGCAGGGAAGCCAGAATTCTTTTCATCGCGCTCCCCCTCCTTACAGGAAATACAGGATCGCCGCCATCACGGCCGCGACACCGCCGGAGATGCCCGCAAACCAGCCCCAGGCTCTGCCGTTCGAAACGGGCAGGTCGCCGATGAGCTTGCCGGTCTGCCCGTTCATGGCGAACAGATAGTTCTGTCCGTTCCAGCGGGTCGAGAGCATCCAAACCGGCAAGAGGGCATAGCTGACGCGCCCGCGGCGGATACGGATCTGCCTGCCCAGGGGGGTGACGCTGTTGTATCCTCTCACGGTCTGCCCCACAAGCTCGGCGGCCGTGTTCCCGGCGCGCTCGTCGGCCCGGTCGTAGCACTTCTCCGGCTCCATGTCATAGCGCTCCGCCAGAAAGCCGGGCAGATAGGCGTTGGAGAAGGGCTTCAATTCGCTGTAATCAAAGGGCTCGATGGCGTCCATATGTTCGTCCGGCATCTTGCTGGAGGCGTCCACCGGGATCCTCTCAAAGCGCACCGAACCTGAGCGCTCCACATTGTAGTAGTCCGTGGTGGTGACCATGTAATCCCCCTGGGGGACGCTGGTGACGCGGGTGCCCTGAAACCGCATGTCCGCGTCCGCCGTCCCGTCGATAAGCCAGAAGGGCACGTACACGCCCTTGATCTCTTCGATATGGTTCTGGTTGGAGAAGGCACGCGGCAGGAGCTTTTTGCCGCCGTAGTACTTTTTGAGAGCGCCGATCGCGTCCTCCTTGCTCAGCTTGAAGGGGATCACGTAGTCGGGCTTCAGCATGTCGCTGAGCTGTCCCGGCACGATGGAGGGGTTGCCGCAGTAGGGGCAGGAGGTGGCGGCGGTGGTCTCGTCGCAGATGAGCTCGGCACCGCAGCTGGGGCAGTTGTAGGCCTTGAGCCCCTGCTCGGCCGCCCAGCTGGATCCGGTGTCCCACTCGCCCTCGAGGCTGACATGGTCCGGCTTTGCCTGGGCCTGCTGCGAGGCCGCGGCTGCCGCTTCGTCCTTGTCCTTATACAGCGCCTCAATCTCCTGCACGCTGAAGCCGGAGCCGCAGTAATCGCACTGGAGGCGGCCTATCTTGCCGTCAAAGCGCAGAGGCCCTGTACAGGCGGGGCACTGATAATTGCTGATCTGTTCTGCCACAGGGCGTCACCTCGCTTTTACTTAACGATATCTTCCTCGTTGAACGGATGGCCGCACTCGGGGCAGAATTTCGGCGGATGAGCGGGATCCTCGGGCTCCCAGCCGCACTGGCTGCATTTGTACTTCAGTGCCGCTTCGGGCTTTTTGGTGCCGCACTCGGCGCAGAACTTGCCCTTGTTGACCTTGCCGCAAGTCGGGCAGGTCCAGCCGTCCTCGGGCTTTTTGGTGCCGCACTCGGGGCAGAACTTGCCGAAGGCCTGCTTGCCGCAGGTGGGGCAGGTCCAGCCGTCACCCTGGGGCGCTGCGGGGGCCGCGGGCTGGGTCGCCTGCTGAGAACCCATGGCATAGAGGCCCGCCGCATTGACACCGCCCGCCTGGGCCGCCATGTTCATACCCATGAAGCCCATGGCTGCGCCGCCTGCGTTGTTGGCAGCGCCCTGCATGGCCGCCGCCTGCGCGCCCACAAGGTGCGCCGCCGCCATGGTGGGATCGCGGAAGGCCGCGTTGCGCTGCAGCTCCTTGATCATCTGCTCGTCTTCCTCGCTGGCCTTGACGCTGGACACGCCGAAGGAGACGATCTCGAGACCTCTCAGGTCGCGCCACTTGTTCGACAGCACGTCGTTGAGGGCGTCGGCAATCTCGGTGGTGTGGCCGGGCAGGCTGGAATAGCGGATACCCTGGTCGGAGATTTTGGCAAAGGCGGGCTGGAGCGCAGTCAGCAGCTCGGTCTTGAGCTGGTTATCCAGCATGTCGCGGGTATATGCGCCGGGGACGTTGCCGGAGACGTTGGTGTAGAAGAGGATGGGGTTTGCCACGCGGTAGGAGTACTCGCCGAAGCAGCGGATGCCGATGTCGATGTCGATGCCGGCGCGCTGATCCACCACGCGGAAGGGAACGGGGGAGGGAGTGCCGTACTTGTTGCCGGTGATCTCCTTGGTGTTGAAGTAGTACACGCGCTGATCCTTGGGGATCTCGCCGCCGAAGGTGAAGCGCTTGCCGATCTCGGCAAAGACCTGGCCGATGCTCTCGCTCAGATTGCCGGAGAAAATGGAGGGCTCGGTGGAAGCGTCGTAAGTAAACTCACCCGGCTCGGCGCAAAGCTCTGCGATCTTGCCCTGGTCGACGATGATCATGCACTGGCCGTCGGCCACGGCGATAACGGAGCCGCTGGAGATGACGTTGTCACTGCCGCGGTTCGAGGACCGACCGCTCTGCCTTTTCTGCCCGCGCACCATGATGGTGTTGGCATCGAGGGCATCACAGTAAAAGTATTCCTTCCACTGATCGGCTGCAACGCTTGTCGCGGCACTCAAAGCTGCTCTGATAAGACCCATATGTGTATATCTCCTTTCGATTTGCGGGCTTGCGCCCGTTCGTGTATGCACAATAATCCTTATACAGTATACCAGCACGCGTCAAAAAAATCTACCTTAACTTTCTTCAATTAATTTAACAATATCCGGCAACAAAAGCCTTGCAAAGTAGATAAAAATATTATATGATAAGTATGTATCTATGCGCTCTGATTACGAGTCAGTCAGACTGTAGCTGAGAACAGGAGAACATGATGAAAAAGGATAAGAAGAAACGGGAAAAGATTCTGGACCTGATCGGCGGGGGCTGCGGTGCATTCCTCGTTTTGCTGCTGCTGATCAACATCGGCACGGGCATCGTGGCTCAGGCCGCCTCCGCCAATGCCCAGACCCTGACGGCCAGCGCCCCCGGCAAGGAGGGGGACGTGACGGTCGAGGTCAAAGCGGACGACAAGAAGATCTATGAGGTCAAGATCGTTGACCACAGTGAGACCGAGGGCATCGGCACCATGGCCGTCGACGCCCTGCCCGGCAAGATCGTCGAAACGCAGAGCCTCGCATTCGATGCCGTCTCCGGCGCTACCGTCACCTCCGAGGCCATCCGCCAGGCAGTCGCACAGGCCCTACTCAGCGGCGGACTGGACACCGAGGCCTATGGCTACGTCGCGCCTGTGAAGGCAGTCGCCCACAAGGTGCAGACCATGTCCGGCGTCACCGTGCTGCACGCGGTGGACTGGAAGGATCAGTATCCCGACCAGTACAACACCTGGTGCATGACCAAAGAGAGCAGCGAGGCGGAAGACTACCTCGAGATCTATCCCATGCTGCGCGGCCTGTACGAGGGCTACGGCTTTGCCAAGGACTACAAGGCTGCCCGCGGCCACTACTACGACGTTGAGGATATCGAGGCCACCGGCCGTCCGCATCCGCTGGCCAACTGCTGGACCTGCAAGACCCCCGACTTTACCAACATGGTAAACGAGGAGGGCATCTCCGCCTACCAGAAGGACTGGACCGAGGTGCAGGCACAGATTACCGAGGGCATCAGCTGCTACACCTGCCACGCCAATACTCCCGGCGACATCACTATCACCCACACCTACTGGATCGACGCGGTGGGCGACGACTTTGACGACATCGCGCCGGCAAACCTCGCCTGCGGCCAGTGCCACAACGAGTACTATTTCGCCCCCGACACCAAGGCGACCACCATCGCCCACAACAGCCTTGCTTCCATGGATCCCGCGACGATGCTCGCCTTCTTCAATGACGGCGCCAACTTCCCCACCGGCGAGCCTTTCGCCGACTGGACCAACCCCCGCACCGGCGTCAAGCAGATCAAGGTGCAGCACCCCGAGTTTGAGACCTATCTCGGCGCCGGCAGCCCGCATGCCGACACCTTCACCTGTGCCGACTGCCATATGCCCGACGCGGTCAATGCCGACGGTGTGGCCTACCACAGCCACAACCTCATAAGCCCCCTGGATAACCCCGAACTCATCGAAAACACCTGCTCCGCCTGCCACTTTGACCTGGTGAGCGAGGTACGCGGCGTGCAGGAGAAGGTCGAGAAGCGCACCTACACGGTGGGCTATCGCCTCGAGTACCTGACCGAACTGCTGGCCTCCGCCGTTGCAGACGGGCAGTACACCGACGAACAGCTCGATCCCATCCGTTCCATCGCCCGCGACGCCCAGTTCTATTGGGACTTCGTCTTCGTCGAGAATGCTGAGGGCGCGCATAACCCGTCCCTCACCTACCAGTGCCTCGACAAGGCCGACGAGCTCTGCGGCCAGGCGACGGATATGATTCTGAAGCTGACGCGGCAGCAGACGGCATAAAGCTGCAATCCAAAACGGCCCGCCCGGTTGGGCGGGCCGTTTTCCTTTAACAAAGGGGACATGCCCATGAAAAAAGTATTCAACTACCTGCGCTCCATGCGTTTCGGGATATTGCTCCTGGCACTGATTGCCGCCTGCTCCGTGGCGGGCACGGTGATCCCCCAGGGGCGGGAGATCGCCTGGTATGCGCAGACCTACCGCTCTTTCCACGGCTACATCCTGCTGCTGCACCTCAACCGCGTGTTTGAAAGCTGGTACTTCATCGCGCTGCTGGTTCTGCTGTGCCTGAACCTGAGCCTCTGCTCCATCCTGCGCATACGCAGCGTTGTGAAGGCGGCAAAGGGCGAGACGGAGCGGGCCGCGAAAACGCCGGACACCGTGCGCCTGACCCCCGAGGGTACGGAAAAGCTGCGGGAGTATCTCACGGACATGCACTGCAAGGCTATGGATGCGGAAGGCACGACGATTTACCGCAAGCACAGCTTCGGGCGCTACGGCACCTTCATCACGCACCTGTCCATCCTGCTGACCGTCGTGTTCGGGGCTCTGGCCCTCTATACCCCGACGGTCACGGACCGGGACTGCATGCCGGGAGAATCGATTTTCATGGACGACGGCACAGAGATCCACGTCCACGACTTCCGTATTGCCGACGAGACCGGCAGGCTCGATTTCCAGAGCCGGGTGCAGATCACCCTGCCCAACGGACGGCGCAGCGAGATCGCCGAGCTCAAGGTCAACCACCCCTTCTCCTTCGGCCCCTGGAAGATCTTCCAGCAGACCTTCGGCACGGCGGGCTCCGTCACGGTGACGGATCTGGAAAACGGCGGCAGCGACGATTTCCTGCTCACCGACCAGTCTTATCTCTCCGCCGATGGGAAGAGCGGCGTCCTCTACGATACCCTCTACCCCGATTTTATCCGCGATCCGAGCGGAGAAGTGACCCTCATCACCATCACTGAGGGCAGCTACCCCAACCCCATCTACCAGGTCGAGACCTTTTCCGACGGGGTGTTCACGCCGGTGCTCGCCGTTCCGGGGGATGAGCTCACCGTCAACAATCTGCACTTTCGCTTCAATGACCCGGTGGAGTACCCCGGCATCCGCGTAAAGCACGTGTCGCGGCTCATAAACGGGCTGCTGGTGGCGGCCTTCACGCTGATGATCGCGGGGCTGTACGTCACGTTTTTCTATGAGCCGGTGCTGGTAAAGACGGACGCGGAGGGCTATGCGGTCCTCGGCCCCAAGCCCGAGCGCATGCGCGTAGAGCTGGGGGAAGAGCTGAAAGAGTTTGAAGTGCGGAGTTAGGAGTTTGGAGTTAAAGTGTCCCGTTCCAGGGACAAATGGAAACAGAGAGGGGTAAACGATGAAAGCAATGTTTTTTATCGCGCTGGTGCTCTACGGCGTGGCCGTCATCCTCGAGTTTACGGGCACGGCATTCAAGAAGGACAAGCTGCTCAGATTCGCGCTGTATGTGTTCTGGGCGGCCTTTGCGGTGCACACGGGCTTCATCATCGTGCGCGGTGTGGTGGCCAGACGCCTGCCGCTTTCCAACCAGTTTGAGTTTGCAAACGCCTTTGCCTGGGGCGTGGCGCTGATGCTCATCGTCATGAGAAGAAAGCTCAAAACCGACTGGCTGTCGGTGGTGGCAATGCCGGCGACGCTGCTGGTGATGACCTACGCGGCGCTGCAGCCCATGGAGATCAAGGACCTGATGCCCGCCCTTCGCAGCGCCTGGTTCGGCGTGCACATCGGCTCGGCGGTTTTGAGCTACGCAGCCTTCGTCCTCGCGGGCAGCATCGGTCTGCGCTATCTGCTGGCGGTCAAAAAAGGGAACGCGGATAAGAAAGCCCTCGATCAGATGGACTATCTGAGCTACCGCATGGTGGCCTTCGGCTTTCTGTTTCTCACCGTGGTGATCCTCTCCGGCGCCATCTGGGCCGAGCAGGCCTGGTCTGCGTTCTGGACCTGGGACCCCAAGGAGGTCTGGGCACTCATCACCTGGATCATCTACGCGGTGTTTCTGCACCTGCGCCTGCGCATGAAAAAGCGAGGCACCGTGATGGCGTGGTTTCTCGTGATCGCGGTACCGGTGGTGTTCTTTACGTTCGCGGGCGTGAACACCTTTATGCATGGATTACATACATATGGATAAAAAAATGACACTGCACTTGGCAGCGTCATTTTTTATCGGCTTTTTACTGGAGCTTTTCCAGATAATCAACGATCCGGCTGACGGTGTGGAGCTGGGCCGCATCCTCATCATTGATGGAGATGCCGTACATATCCTCCAGGGACATGATCAGTTCAACGACATCGAGAGAATCGGCGCCGAGGTCGTCGATCAGACTGGTGTCCATGGTGATGGTCTCGGGATCGACCTCAAACTGCTGGGCCAAAGCGTCTCTTACATTTTCAAAAATCATTGGCTTATCCTCCAGTTTATCCTGTTGCATGTGCATCGTACTACAAATACTGTCAGGATGCAAGGGGGGATTTACAGTTTTGGCGAGTTTTTATCAGCCGTCTTCCCACGCGAGCACACGGGCCAGATCCTCGAAGGCAAAAAACGCGCCCTCTTTGTCCAGGCGGCGCAAACTGTCTGCGTTCACAAGCCGAAAGGCACAGGTCTCGCCCGGCTGCAGGACAATGTCGCTTTCCGTAAAATCCTGCGTGAAGCGCCACACGTCGCAGTGAAAGTGTTCGCCCGAGAAGCGAAACAGAAGCTCACCGCTGCACGGATCGAGCAGGAGACCGGTCTCCTCCCGTGCTTCCCGCAGAGCGGCGGTGAGACTGCCCTCCCCCAGAAGGGCGCTGCCGCCGGTGCATTCCCAGAGCCCGGGCATGGCTTTGTTCGGCGCTCGCTTTGTAATGAGATAATCTCCGTTTAAATTGCGGATCCAGACATGGACGCACAGATGCCGATCGCCCGCAGCAAAGGGATCGCCGCGCCGCTGGACGCGTCCGGTTTTGCGCCCGGCTTCATCGTAGATATCCCACAGCTCATCCGGCTCGTCCAGGCGTATAAGCTCCGCAAGTTCGTCGTGGTCCATGTGCCTCAGCTCCTCTCGGAGAGAGGGTAGCAGATTTGAAAAGAAAATGCAAGATTGTTCACAAACTGCCGCTTGATTTGATTTGCTTAAATAGATAAAATATTCTGTAACTGTCTGATTGGAGAAAGGATGTGATGGGCGGCATGATCAAAACCCTTGCCGCGAGCCTGCGGGAGAACAAAAAGCCCGCGCTGCTCACCCTGATTATCATTATGGGGGAGGTCTTCTTTGAGGTCCTCATCCCCTTTTACACCGCCGATATGGTCAACATGATCAAAGCCGGTGAGCCGCTGAGCGCTGTCACGGCCCTCGGCGGGAAGCTGGTGCTGATGGCGGTGCTGTCGCTTCTGTGCGGGGCGATGGCGGCGCGCACCTGTGCCGACGCCTCCACCGGCTTTGCCCGCAATCTGCGCGAGGACATGTTTGTGCGCGTGCAGAGCTTCGCCTTTGAAAACATCGACCGCTTTTCCTCGGCGTCTCTTGTGACCCGTATGACCACCGATGTGACGAATGTGCAGATGGCCTTCATGATGATTATCCGCACCGCTGTGCGCGCGCCGCTGATGTTCCTGTTTGCCATTATCATGGCCTTCATCATGGGCGGCAGGCTCGCCCTTACCTTCGTGGTGGTGGTGCCGGTTCTGGTGGCGGGGCTGCTGATTATCGCCAAGAACGCCATGCCCGCCTTTCGCTCGGTCTTTCGCAAGTACGATAAGCTCAACGAGTCCATCGAGGAAAATGTGCGCGCCATGCGCGTGGTCAAGGGCTTTGCCCGCGAGGACTATGAAAAGCAGAAGTTCGGCGCGGCGGCCGACAGCATCTGCAGGGATTTCACCAAAGCAGAGCGCATCGTCGCCATGAACTCGCCCATCATGCAGCTTTGCATGTACTTCAACATGATCTTCATCTTCACCGTGGGCTCCCGCCTTGTGGTCTCGACCCGCGGCGAACTGATCGACGTGGGGCAGATTTCCGCAATGATGACCTACGGCGTGCAGGTGCTCATGAGCCTGATGATGCTTTCTGTTATCTACGTCATGATCACCATCTCCGCCGAATCCGCCAAGCGTATCAGCGAGGTGCTGTCGGAGGAGCCGTCGCTTACAAGCCCCTCCGATGCTGTGGAAGAAGTGAAGGACGGCAGCGTGGATTTTCAGGATGTGTCCTTCAAATATGCAGCCGGCGCCGAGCAGTACGCCCTGTCGGACATCGACCTGCACATTCCCTCGGGCGCGACCGTCGGTATCCTCGGCGGCACGGGCTCGAGCAAGACGACCCTGGTCCAGCTCATTGCGCGCCTTTATGATGTGACCGAAGGCAGCGTGAAGGTCGGCGGCGTGGACGTGCGGGAGTACGATACGGATGCGCTCAGAAACGCGGTGTCCATGGTGCTGCAGAAAAACCTGCTCTTCTCCGGCACGATCGCCGAGAACCTGCGCTGGGGCAACGAAAACGCCACGGACGAGGAGCTTGTGGAGGCCTGCAGACTTGCTCAGGCGGACGACTTTATCCGGACTTTCCCGGAGGGCTACGAGACCCATATCGAACAGGGCGGCACCAACGTCTCCGGCGGCCAGAAGCAGAGACTCTGCATTGCCCGCGCCCTTCTGAAAAAGCCGAAGATCCTGATCCTCGACGACTCCACCAGTGCCGTCGACACCAAGACCGACGCGCTCATCCGCGCGGGCTTCCGGACCTATATCCCCGAGACCACCAAGATCATCATCGCCCAGCGCGTTGCCTCCGTCATGGACGCAGACATGATCCTCATCATGGATAACGGCAAGATCGTCGACCGCGGCACCCATGACGAGCTGATAAAACGCAGCGAAATCTACCGCGAGATCTACGAGCAGCAGACGAACGGAGGTGAGGACAATGCCTAAGATGCCCACCGGACGCGCTCCGCATGCCAACATAAAGGGCGGCAAACCCCAGGCGGATTTCTCTGCCTTGGGCAGAGCTGTCAAGCGCCTGTTCCAGTACTATCCCCGCCTTGCCCCGCTGACGATGCTGTGCATCCTGTTTTCCTCCATTGTCTCGGCCATTCCCTCCCTCTTTACCCAGAACGTCATCGCCGTCATTGAAAAATGGTACAGGACCGGAGACTGGGCCTCAGCCCGGCCAGAGGTTTACCGCTACATGGTCGCGCTGGCGATCCTCTACGTGCTGGCACTTCTGAGCTCCACAGCCTACACCCAGCTCATGGCGATCATGACCCAGGGATATCTCAACAAGCTCCGGCAGGAGACCTTCGACCGCATGCAGGACCTGCCCATCGCCTACTTCGACACCCACCAGCACGGCGATATCATGAGCTACTACACCAACGACATCGACACCCTGCGCATGCTCATCAGCCAGTCCCTGCCGACCTTTATCCAGTCCGGCGCTGTGGTGCTGGTGGTGTTTGCCATCATGCTGTATTTCAGCGTGTGGATGACGATGGTGCTGGTGGTGGGCGTTGTGGCCATGTTCTTCGTCACCAAGACCGTGGGCGGCGGCTCAGCCCGCTACTTTGTCAAGCAGCAGAAATCTCTCGCCGACACCGAGGGCATCATCCAGGAGATGATGAACGGCCAGAAGGTGGTCAAGGTCTTCTGCCACGAACAGAAGAGCATCGAGCAGTTTAAGAAGCTCAACGACGAGCTGCGCGAAAACAGCCGCAAGGCAAACGCCTACGCCAACATCCTCGGCCCCATCATGAACAACATCGGCAACATCCTCTATGTCGTGATGGCGCTGGCGGGCGGCGTGTTCCTGCTGACCGGCGTGACGAACGTGTCGCTTTCGGGCAAGGCCTTCTCCATCAGCGTGCTGGTGCCGTTTCTCGGCATGGCAAAGCAGTTCACCGGCAACGTCAACACCCTGGCCCAGCAGATCAACAATATCGTCATGGCCTCGGCCGGCGCGGGCCGCGTCTTCGCCCTGATGGATGAAAAGCCCGAGACCGACGAGGGCTATGTCACGCTTGTCAACGTAAACGAAAAGCCCGACGGCAGTCTCGAGGAGACCACCGAGCGCACCGGCAAATGGGCCTGGCGCCATCCCCACGGGGACGGCACCCTGACTTACACCCCCCTCAGGGGCGACGTGCGGCTGGTGGACGTGGACTTTGCCTATGTGCCCGGCAAGGACGTACTGCACGACGTGTCCGTCTATGCCGAGCCCGGCCAGAAGGTGGCCTTCGTGGGCGCCACCGGCGCGGGCAAGACCACCATCACGAACCTCATCAACCGCTTTTACGATATCGCCGACGGCAAGATCCGCTACGACGGCATCAACATCAACAAGATCAAAAAGGCTGACCTGCGCCGCTCGCTGGGGCTGGTGCTGCAGGAGACCAACCTCTTCACCGGCACGGTGCTCGACAACATCCGCTACGGCAGACTCGACGCCACGGATGACGAGTGCAAAGAGGCGGCCCGCCTCTCCGGCGCGGACGACTTTATCCGCCGCCTGCCGGAGGGCTATGATACCATGCTCCAGAATAACGGAGCGAACCTCTCCCAGGGCCAGCGGCAGCTCATTGCCATCGCCCGCGCGGCTGTTGCTGATCCCCCGGTCATGATCATGGACGAGGCCACCTCCTCTATCGACACCCGCACCGAGGCCATCGTCCAGCGCGGCATGGACCAGCTCATGAAGGGGCGCACGGTGTTTGTCATTGCCCACCGTCTCTCCACCGTCATGAACTCCGACGTCATCATGGTCCTCGACCACGGCCGCATCATCGAGCGCGGCAGCCACGACAAGCTCATCGCCGAGAAGGGCACATACTACCAGCTCTACACCGGCGCGTTTGAGCTGGAATAAGACACTGATACCTGTCATTCTGAGCAAAGCGAAGGTTCTTCCGGACGTAAAAACAAAGGAAAGATCCTTCGCTGACGCTCAGAATGACATTCTTTTTCGTTATCTTTTTCGCAATTGCTGTTTTCTGTTGAATACCGGCATCTTTTCTGATAATATATAATTTTGCCGGAACAAACAGCGGGGGCGGACGAGCAGCCGCTTCGACTACTGCCCAGGTGCGTTGGCGGGATGTCACCACCCGTACAATGTCTAAAGGCGGACGACCAGCCATCGACCTCCACCCAAGCTCCGACGTTATTAAAATCTCCGCGGCGGCCAGCCGTGGGAAAGGATGTAAAAGAAAATGGAACACAACGAAAAGACAATGGACAAAATCGTAGCCCTGTGCAAAAACCGCGGCTTCGTGTACGCGGGCAGCGAGATCTACGGCGGCCTTGCAAACTCCTGGGACTACGGTCCCCTCGGCGTGGAGTTCAAGAACAACGTGAAGAAGGCATGGCTCAAGAAGTTCGTGCAGGAGAGCGAGTACAACGTCGGCCTCGACGCCGCTATCCTCATGAACCCCCAGACCTGGGTCACCACCGGCCACGTCTCCAGCTTCTCCGACCCCCTGCTCGACTGCAAGGCCTGCAAGGCCAGACACAGAGCCGACAAGCTCATCGGCGACGTGCACCACGACGTCAATGTCGACGCCATGAGCTTTGACGAGATGGACGCGTTCATTGCCTCTCATGACGATATCCTCTGCCCCGTCTGCGGCAAGCACGACTTTACCCCCATCCGCAAGTTCAACCTCATGTTCAAGACCGCCATCGGCGTGACCGAGGACTCTTCCTCCGTCTGCTACCTGCGCCCCGAGACCGCTCAGGGCATCTTTGTGAACTTCGCCAACATCCAGCGCACCACCCGCCGCAAGCTGCCCTTCGGCGTGTGCCAGGTGGGCAAGGCCTTCCGCAACGAGATCACCCCGGGCAACTTCACCTTCCGCACCCGTGAGTTCGAGCAGATGGAGTGCGAGTTCTTCTGCAAGCCCGGCACCGACCTCGAGTGGTTTGCCTACTGGAAAGACTATTGCCGCAACTGGCTGACCTCCCTCGGCATCAAAGAGGAGCACCTGAGACTGCGCGACCATGAGAAGGCCGAGCTTGCCTTCTACTCCCGCGCCACCACCGATATCGAATACGCCTTCCCGTTCACCGACTGGGGCGAGCTGTGGGGCATTGCCGACCGCACTGACTACGACCTGGGCCGTCATCAGGAGGCCAGCGGCAAGGATCTGACCTATTACGATCAGGACGCCAACGAGCACTACATCCCCTATGTCATCGAGCCGTCCCTCGGCTGCGACCGCGTGGCCCTCGCCTTCCTGTGCGAGGCTTACGACGAGGAAGTCGTCGGCCAGGACAAGAAGGGCAACCCCGACGTGCGCACGGTTCTGCACCTGCACCCGGCGCTCGCACCCTTCAAGTGCGCCATCCTGCCGCTGAGCAAGAAGGAAGTCCTCACCGGCCCCGCCATGGAGCTCTACCGCGAACTGAGCAAGGAATTCATGTGCGACTACGACGAGACCGGCTCCATCGGCAAGCGCTACCGCCGCGAGGACGAGATCGGCACGCCCTACTGCGTGACCGTTGACTTCCAGACCGTCGGCGACGACAAGACCCCCGCCGACAACGCCGTCACCATCCGCGACCGCGACACGATGGAGCAGGTCCGCGTCCCCATCAACGAGCTCAAGACCTGGCTCCGCGAGCACCTGGGTTAAGCGCCCCTGCCGATCAAGATCCATC
>JBGUQD010000086.1:0-28837 GCA_045130755.1 Candidatus Limivicinus sp.
ACAAATTCCTGGGCCTTGGCCTTGTATTCGGGGGCATTTTCACGCAGATCCTCCACAAAGTCCTGCACCTTGTCAATGACTTCGGGAGCTTTCTCCTTCATGGTCTCGAACACGTCGCTGACCTTGTCTTCAACGGGCTCGGCGTCCACATAGGTATAGCCGTTTTCACCCTCGTCGGAGACACGGTAATCGCCGCTCTGCCCGCCGAGTTTGGACTTGACGGTGTCGACCACGAGCTTGGAGTTTTCCTTCGCCTGGTCCTTGAAATTGCGGATGAAGCTGTCGGCATCGACAGTTCCGTTTTCCTGCTTGGCCTTCTGTGTCGCCTGATAAGCGGTAATGCCGGCGCCGACGGCAAGGCCGGTTTTTACGAGTTTAGAAAGAAGTCCCATAATAATACCTCCTGTAAGTGTGTTCTGTGTTTAGAAAGTGATCCAATAGTGGTTACCGTAGATATCGGTAAAGCGATAGCTGGGGATAACATTGTTTTCGAGGCTGCGGTTTTCAAGTACGAGTTCGCCGGAGACGGTGAGGCTTGTGCCGAGTAAACGGCTGCCATGGTAACTGTTGTCATAGCCGTAGTGATCGCACACGAAGACAAGCTCGTCGCCGTCCTGGACGGGGATCAGGCCCTTGGGGCTTGTCTCAGTCTCCGCATTCTGATAATAGGGATAAGCCCCGGTGATTGTACCGTAGGGATTGTCCTTGTTGAATATAACCTGGAGATTGACGGGAACGTCGTTGAGGAGGGCCGGGATGCGGCCGATGGTGGTCCAGCTTCCGTCCGGGTTTTCGGTGTCGGAGATGAGATAGTAGGCAACCGGCTTACCGTTGAGAGTGAGCCATGTGCCGTCGTAATTGAGCAGCAGGTTATTGCCTTCCATATCAAATATATTGTCGAGGCCGAGGTCGATATACCCGTCTGCGTCTTCGGCAAAGACGTTGAGCTCCACGGTCTGCACAAGGCCCCATTCCTCATCCGTGAGCGAAACCACGGGCTGGTCGCCCACGTAGCTGACCGCGATGCGGCCGGGATCGAGGAAGTTTTCGCTCATGGCCTCGGCGTGGTCGGCAATAAGCCCGGTGTCGACCCAGCTGCGGTCACCGGAGAGAGTGCGGCCGGAGAAAGCGGAGAAGAGGTTGAACAGATCACCCATGTCAAGGGTGTAGCCCGCGCTGCTCTGGCCGTATGCATTGGTGTAGCCGCCGGAGAGGGAGCCCGCGGGGCTGGAGCTGCCGTAGGGGGAACTGCCGGAGGAACTGCTGCCCGCGTAGGAGTAGCCGCCCAGCAGTGTACTCAGCAGATCACCGTAGCTGCCGGAGGAATAGCTGCCGGAGCCGTAACTGCCGTAGCCGGAGGCAGAGGAACCCACCTGCCCGCCGTATTCAAGGCTTGCAAAGCTCTTGATGACCTTGGCATACTCCTCATCGAGGCCGAGGGTGTCGTAGGTGTTGATGGCGGAGGACACCGAGCTCATGCTCTCATAGGGGAAGTAGATGCTCAGACCGTAGCACTTGGTGATAGTGGTGCCGTTGTACTTGACGCAGTCCTGAATCGCCTGTGCAAGCTGTTTGCCCTCATTTGATCCGATGCGCAGCGCGAGGTCGGCAAGGTCGACCTGGTTGATGCGCGTGGACTGGGCAAACTGGCGTGCACCCGCGCGGGCATTGGAAACCTGCTTGTAGGCGTCGCCGGAGATGAGTTCGTTGGTGGACACCGAGAAATCACGGAAGGCTGCGGGCATTTTGCTCTGCAGCATCGCAAGATCCGTCATGGCCAGAGTCACCTGCGCGTTATAGGACTTGGCGCGGCAGGCGCTGACGTAGCTGTCGATGAGGGTCTTGCCCAGAGACTCGGTGGCAATGGACGTGTTCTTCGAGAGGGCGTTGAGCCAGTCGGTGTAATACCAGCCGGTACCGGGCTCCACCTCTTCGGAGGCGATGAGGTAGTCGGCATACTTGGCGGAGACCAGTGCGGTTTCCAGCGTCGACATGAGGCAGGCGTCGTAGCCGATCCAGTCAAATGTGACGCCCGCATTGTCCAGCGCTTTGTCGATCTGCGGCAAAGTCATGGAAGTGCGTCCGCCGGTCTTCTCATCGTAGCCATAGCCGCTGATGGAGCCGCCGCCGTGATCCCACAGAATGAGCACGTTGCGGTTTGCGGGATAGTTTTTGGCGCAGTACTGAATGAACTTCGTGAGGTTCGCGGGGTCGGTCATGGCGGCGCTGCCGAAGTTGCTTTCGAGTCTTTCAAGGCCGTCGCTGTGCACGCGGTAGACCTGGTTTACAGAGTTCGAGACAATGTTGTTCTTCCAGCTCCTGCAGCCGCCGGTCTCGACAATGACGCTGACCTTGTCGGAGAGATTGGCCTTCACCATCTCGGTCAGATCCGAGGTTGCCATACCGTACTTGGACTCAAGGTCCGTACCGCACATATAAATCATGACCGTAACCGTGTCGCGCCCGCCGCCGAGAGGTGTGACGTACTTTCCGCGCGTATTTGCCGCAGCAGGCGCTGCCGTTGCGGTGGGTTTCGGCGTCGTCTTGGGCTTGGGTGTTGTGGTGGGCTTCGGTGTTGCCGTCGGTGCAGGCGTGGACATGACACCGGGCAGATCCTGCAGAAGACCGCTGCCGCCGGCTGAGCCGCCGGTCGGGTTCGTGCCGGAGTAACTGTCACCGTAGCCAAAGAGGGAACCGAAGAGATCGGCCCAGTCGCCCATGTCTTCAGACGAGAACATCATGTTCGAATCGTCGATGGACTGGAGCCCCTCGCTCTGTGGGGGGAGGGTATGGGCCGGCGCAGCGGTGACATAAGACGTGGGGCGCGGTGTTGCGACAGGGGTACTCTGCACATCGCTGCCGCCCCCGCCGCGCAGGAACAGCAAAAGCAGCACCGCGATGATACCGCCGATGCCGAGACCGCCGCCCGCCCGCTGCGGGCCGCGGGAACGCCGGGGGCCGCCCGGGGTCTGGTCGGGCCTGCCGTTCTGGCTGCCGCCGCCGACAGGGCCGCCGAAGTTTACCTGCTGCCCGCTCTGGGCGTTGACAGAGCCCTGGCCGACGCGCTTATCTCTGCTGTGGGGTCTGTTGTTTTCCATATGATCGCCTCTATCTGTTTACTTTTCAACCCGGAACAGGTGACTGGTGAAGCTGCCGCACTTTTCGCCCGCGCGAAGCACGGGGGACGGGAAGCCCCAGTGGTTCATGGCATCGGGCCAGAGCTGGGTTTCAAGGCAAATGGCGCCGCGATTGTGAGTCATCACGCCGCCCTTTCCCACTTGCTCGCCGAGGCCGTTTGAGGTGTAGACCTGCACGCCGGGCATATCGGTGAACACCGCCATGCGGATGCCGGTCTCGGCACTGTAGAGCTCGGCTGCGTAGGGCTTGCTGCCGAGGCAGAAGTTGTGGTCGTAGCCGTTTGCGAGCCTGAGCTGTTCGTCGTCCGCGCCGATGTCCTGGCCGATGGGCTTTTCCTCGGTGAAATCAAAGGGCGTACCGCCGACGGGCACGATTTTTCCGTTGGGTACAGTGTCCGGGGTCAGGGGCAGAACGGATGTGGCATTGAGGATGAGCGTCTGCTCCATGGCCTTGCCGCAGCCGGAGAGGTCAAAATAGCTGTGGTTGGTCGGGGCAAAGAGGGTGTCGGCGTCAGACTCGGCCTCATAGATCATGTAGAAAACGACGTCTCCGTCGTCTGCGGTCTCAAGGCGATAGGTCACGGATACATTCAGATTGCCGGGGAAGCCCTGCTCCCCGTCGGGGCTGAGACGGGAAAAGCGCACGCTGTTGTCACCTTCGATCTCGGCAGTCCACATATAGTGGTCATAGCTTCTTGAACCGCCATGCAAGCAGTTGTTGCCGTTGTTCTTTTCAAGCACGTACTCCTTGCCGTTTAGGGAAAAACGCGCACCGCCTATGCGGTTGGCGACACGGCCGATCATGCCGCCGAGGTGGCCGTGGCCGGTCTCATAGCCTGCTGCTGTGTCGTAGCCGAGCACCACGTCGGTCAAACCGCCGTCCTTGTTGGGGACGCAGATGGCCTGGATGGTCGCGCCGTAGTCGAGCAGGGTGCAGCTTGCGCCGCCGTCATTGGTGATGATATAGGCTTTGACTTCTTCACCGGTGGAAATGGAACCGAAAGGACGGACAGTAACAGACATAATGATGCCTCCTATATTTTAGTTTGCTAAATTGTAGCACATTCGGGGAAAAAAGAAAATGGTTTTCAATATGCCTTGACAAAAGTTAACATTCTTTTTATAGTTAGGAAAACAGAAAATTCCAGCCTTCGGGCAGAGGGAGGACGCTTATGTCGATCGTGGTTGTCGGCGCGGTATTTGTGGATGTGAAGGGCTTCCCGGAGGATCTGTATCTCCCCACCGGGCGCAACGCCGGAGAGATCAAATTCGTCCACGGCGGCGTGGGCCGCAATGTGGCCGAGGATATCGCGAATGTGGAGCTGCGCCCCACCTTTGTCAGCCTTGTGGACAACTCTGCGCAGGGCGAGGAGGTTCTGCGCAATCTGCAGCGCCACAAGGTAAACACCGATTATATCCGCGCAGTACCGAGCGGGATGGGCATGTGGCTTGCGGTTTTTGACCAGACGGGCGATCTTGCGGGCTCCATCTCCCAACGCCCGGATTTAAGCCACATCTGCGATATTCTGGACGAAAAGGGCGACGAGATCTTCAAGAACGCCGACAGTGTGGTCATCGAGGCTGACATCGGCAAGGACATCGTCAAGCGCACCCTTGACCTTGCGGAGAAGTACGGCGTACCCGTATACGGGGTCGTTGCCAACATGGGCATCGCCTCAGAGCGGCGGGACTTCCTGCAGCGCATGGACTGCTTTGTCTGCAACCAGGCAGAGGCAGGCATCCTCTTCGTGGCGAATTACTCCGACGTCACACCCGAGGACCTGTGTGCTGAGCTTCCGACCCGGCTCGAAAGCGCGAATATCCCCGCCATTATCGTTACCATGGGCAGTCGCGGCGCGGTCTACGCAAACCGCAGCGGCGAAGTGGGCTACTTCCCGGCAGAGCACGTGAATGTGCGTGACACCACCGGCGCGGGCGATGCCTTCTGTGCCGGGGCCGCCATCGGTCTTACCTACGGCAAGAGCATGCGCGAGGCCGTCGAGATCGGCACACGGCTCGCCGCCTCCGTCATCAAGGTCTCTGAAAATGTGTGCCCGCGCTTCCGCCCGCGCGAGCTGGGCCTTGAGATCGATGTGGAAGAGGAATAACAATACATAATATAAAATCAGCGGTTTTCGCTCAAATGGTGAAAACCGCTGATTTTCAGTTTAAAAAGCCGATATACTCGTCGAACACATTGAACAGCATATCTCCCGAGCAGACGGGCAGCACCATATCGCGCCTTCCGATAGGGACGAAATCAAAGATCTCCGCCGCTTTTGTCAGTACCAGAACGGGAATGATCTCGTACTTTGGCCCAAAGACGATTTCAAGAAACGGTGCATATTTTGCCGCCTGCTGTACCTCGTCCGGGTCGATCGTGTCCTTCATTTTAAATTCCAGGGAGAATACGCGGTTTTCCGTGATGATGAGCACATCCGCATAGATCCTCACATAGCGCGAGCGCTTGAGCCGAAGCTCAAAGGCGATCTCCCAGTCCAGGCAGGACTTGCCCAGAAGCGCCAGCAGATCATCGAACAAACGGACTACCGTTTCTCTGCAGTCCCGGAAGGAATGAATGAGCCCACGTGTATCGTTGAGGTTACGCCCAATATTGGTGCAGCCCTCGGTCAGCGCGTCGAGCCACTCCGCTTCCGACAGCCCCAGAAAATCCGATACATTTGCATAGTACCCGGCAAGCTCCTGTAAACCCAAGTGGGGACGGGCCTGCATGACCAGACCGTGCCACTTGTAGTCCCGATCCTGCCAGCAGAGCTCCTTCATCAGCGGCGAGGAGTACAGAATTTGATTGACTGTTTTGCGCTCGAATCCCAGCCTTTCCGCAATCTCCCGTGCCCGGATACCGTCTGCCTGACAGATTACCGCGCACACGGCACGCTCCAAATCCTGCCGTGTCATCGGGCTGTGATGACCCTGAACGAATCCTGAAGCCGCTGGTGATGCACCCGAGTGGCGTCAAAGTGAACGGTCGTGAAAGCGGTCTGCATGATGGGCCCCGTGCAGAAAGCACAGATCAGCGTCCCGATCCCGACAGGGCCGCCCAGAAGCCAGCCGATGAGGGTTGCGGTACTCAAAAGAGCAATGCTCACTGCGCCGATGGGAATACGCTTGACCCGTTTGGCAAGTCCGACCAGCAGTGTATCGCGCGGGCCGCAGCCGAGGGAGGCGATCATGTAGGTGTACTGGGTATAGGCCATAATGACAAGGCCCAGGAGCATCACGGGGATCCCAGTCCAAAGCGAGGTGCGGGCAGGTACGGCGTCGATATGGTTGAAGAAGTCCACCGCCTTGCCGACAACGATCGCGTCGATGAACATCGCAATGCCGATGGGCTCCCTGAGCAGAATATCGATCAAAAGGATCGTCATCGAAACGGCGATGGAGGCTGTCCCATAGAGGATGCCAACGGTCTTTGATATGCCGAGGTTCAGCACATCCCACGGCCCCGCGCCGATGTTGGCCTGGATGGTCAGGTATACGCCGAAACCGTTAAAGAACAGACTTATCGCCGCAAGCAGCATATTCAAAATGATCGCGCCGGTGGAACGGTTTTCCCGAAGACGCTCTTTTGTCATAACGCATCGCCTCTGTATATTGATACGATGCACAGCATAACACGGGAAAAGATGCTTTGCAATTATATTTTTATGAAAATGGAACTGTCCTGTGAGACAGTCCCATTTTCAAACTCAGTCGATATGTATAATACCCTGCGTCAGATCGGCCGCCTTGACGGAGGGATTGGGGAAGCGCTCGCGATTTTTGGTGATCCTGCCCATGTTGATGGCCTCCTTCGGGCAGAACTGCAGGCAGCTCAGGCAGCCGATGCAGTTGGTGCCGAAAGTGGGCTTCCTGTTCTCGAGCTTGATGTTGCCCTGGGGACATACACGCTCGCAGGTACCGCAGCCGATGCAGGCGTCGCTGACAGAGAACTTCTTGGCGCGCTTGGAATGGAGCTGGGAAAAACCCTTGCTTTCCGCGGCAAAGAGGGCATTTTCCGGCGGCTTTTTCTCGCTCTTTTTCATTGCCATGACCGCGGCGCCGACTTCCATGGCTTTGCGGTCGATTCGCTGCTGGGCGACCTCTTTGCTGGTAGGCGGGAAGCAGAGGCCGTGCGGCATGAGCCAGATGCAGGTGGAGTGGTTGGAGATATAGTTCCAGTAGTCAAGGCCCACAATCTCGTCGATCTTATGCAGGCCGCAGCCCATGTAGCCGGCAAACTGCTCGACGGCGAACTTGTAAGCGCCGGGGGCGATCTTGATGGCCTTGATATATTCCTCCACATGGCCGGGCAGGCCGCCGCCGTAGCAGGGGAACACAAAACCGACACGTTTGGCTTCGGTGGCATCGGTCTTGACGGGGAAAGTACGCATCATGACGATATCGGTATCGCCCAGATAGGACGCGATGCTCTTTGCCATATTCAGGCAGTGGCCAGAGCCGGAGTAACAGTATATGATATTTTCGCTCATTGTGTTTCCTCCTTATTCAGATTATTTGTATCTTATCACAGATGCCCGCCGATTGCAACGCGGCCTGACAGAAATTGACTCTGAGGCAAGTCCGTTTTCTGTTTATTTCGCCGATTGACGAAAAGTGTGTTTTGCCGTTATAATAACGCAAACTTTAAGGCGATCCTGCGAGATCGGCAAGGCATGAAAAAAGGAGCTTGTGTGTGCTTTCGGCACAGGCTTTGAAAGCTGTTGTCTTACCGATTTGCGGTAAGATTTTTACTTTTTGGGGGAGGGTATGCGTATGATCGTGTTTGACCGTGTGAAAACGATCGGATATAAGGACAAAGGCCCTTATTGCGCTATGGATACGAGCGCGGATTATACCTGCCTGAACAACGAAAAATATACACTTCTGCCCGGATTCTGCGATGTGCATGTGCACCTGCGCGAACCGGGCTTTTCTTATAAAGAAACTATTAAAACTGGAAGTAAAGCGGCGGCCCACGGCGGCTATACGGCAGTGTGCACCATGCCGAATCTCAAACCGGTGTGTGACAATCCGGAACATCTCGCCATGCAGCAGGAGATCATCGACCGCGATGCCTGTATTGCTGTCTACCCCTATGCCGCCATTACGCTGAATCAGGCGGGAGAGCAGCTTGCGGACCTCGAGGCCCTGGCCCCCCATGTAATCGCCTTCTCGGATGACGGACACGGCGTGCAGTCGGAGAGCATGATGCGTGAGGCCATGACAAGGACCGAAGCCCTCGGCAAGATGATTGTCGCCCACTGTGAGGACAACAGCCTCCTGCGCGGCGGCTACATCCACGACGGCAGCTACGCTGCCCGCCACGGACATAAGGGCATCTGCAGCGAGAGCGAGTGGCGCCAGATCGAGCGGGACCTGAAGCTCGCTGAGGAAACCGGCTGCGCCTACCACGTCTGCCACATTTCCACGAAGGAGAGCGCCGCCCTCATCCGGGAGGCGAAGAAAAGCGGCGTCAATGTAAGCTGTGAAACCGCGCCGCATTATCTCCTGCTGGATGAAAACGATCTGCAGGAGGACGGGCGCTTCAAGATGAACCCGCCTCTGCGTGCGAAAGAGGACCGGGAGGCGCTGGTTGAAGGCCTGCTGGACGGCACGATCGACATGATCGCCACCGACCACGCGCCCCACAGCGCGGAGGAAAAGAGCCGCGGGCTCGCGGGCAGCGCCTTCGGCATCGTGGGAATCGAGACGGCTTTCCCGCTTTTGTACACAGAACTTGTCAAAACGGGCATACTCTCCATGGAGACACTATTGGAGCTTTTGGTATACAATCCGCGCGAACGCTTTCATATCCCGCTGGGAAATGGTTTTTCCATATGGGACCTTGACGCAGAATATGCAATTGACCCTGCGGACTTTCTGTCCATGGGGAAGGCAAGCCCCTTCACCGGCCGTTCGGTTTACGGCAAATGCCTGTTGACGGTGTACAGGGGACAAGTGGTTTATCACGATTAAGGAGAAACGGTATGGCAAAAAGAACGGACATTAAAAAGGTACTGATTATCGGCTCCGGCCCCATTGTCATCGGCCAGGCGGCGGAATTTGACTACGCCGGGACCCAGGCCTGTCTTGCTTTGAAGGAAGAGGGCTATGAGGTGGTGCTGGTCAACTCCAACCCCGCCACCATCATGACGGATACCTCCATCGCCGACAAGGTGTACATGGAGCCGCTGACTCTGGATTATGTGGCAAAAATCCTCCGTTACGAGCGGCCGGACGCCATCGTCCCCGGTATCGGCGGGCAGACGGGCCTGAACCTCGCCATGCAGCTTGAGCGCAAGGGCATCCTGCGCGAGTGCGGCGTCAAGCTTCTCGGCACCAGCAGCGAGAGCATCGAGCGGGCAGAGGACCGTGAGCTTTTCAAGGAGATGTGCCAGTCCATCGGCGAGCCGGTTATCCCCTCCGAAATCACCTACAACCTTGACGAAGCCAGAGCCGCAGCGGAGCGCATCGGCTACCCGGTGGTCCTGCGCCCGGCCTTCACCCTCGGCGGCACGGGCGGCGGCTTTGCCAACAACGAGTCCGAGCTTGAGGAGATCGGCGTCAACGCCTTCCGCCTCTCCCCGGTACACCAGGTGCTCATTGAGAAAAGCGTCAAGGGCTACAAGGAGATCGAGTTTGAGGTCATGCGCGACTCCAACAGCCGCGCCATCACCATCTGCGGCATGGAAAACGTGGATCCCGTGGGTGTTCACACCGGCGACTCCATCGTCGTGGCCCCTATCCTGTCCCTCAACGATCATGATCTCAAGATGCTGAACGATTCGGCCATCAAGATCATCCGTGAACTCAAGATCGAGGGCGGCTGCAACGTGCAGTTTGCGCTCAATCCTACCAGCAGTGAGTATTATCTTATTGAGGTAAACCCCCGCGTGTCCCGTTCCTCGGCCCTCGCCTCCAAGGCCAGCGGCTACCCCATCGCCCGCGTCACGGCGAAAATCGCCCTCGGCATGGCGCTCGAGGAGATCCCCGTCGCTGGCGGCAACGCTGCCATGGAGCCGAGCCTTGATTACATCGTTGCCAAATTCCCGCGTTTCCCCTTTGACAAATTCACTTCCGCGCCCAACACCCTCGGCACCCAGATGAAGGCCACCGGTGAGGTCATGGGCATCGGCTCCAATCTCGAAGAATGCCTGCTCAAGTCTGTGTGTTCTCTCGAGACCGGCGTGGATCACTTCTATATGCCGAAGTTCAACACATGGACCGACGATGAGCTGATGCAGTATCTCGCCGACTTCCGCCATGACGGCGTTTTCGCCGTGTTTGAACTGCTGCGCCGCGGCACCTCCATCGAAAAGCTCCACGAGCTCACCATGATCACGGAACTGTTTCTGGAATCCTTTCAGAAGATCGTGGACATGGAGCGCAAACTCAAAGCCCGCGTTAACGACGTGGAGCTGCTGAAAGATGCCAAGAAGATGGGCTTTTCCGACAAGTGCATCGCGCGGCTCTGGAACCTCAGCGAGACGGAGATTTATGAGCGCCGCCGCAAAAAGGGTATTACGCCGGTGTTCCGCATGGTGGATACCCTGCACACCGGCAAGTACATTGCATACCTCTATTCCTCCTACTCGGGTGAGAACGATTCCCGCCTGACGGAGAAGAAAAAGCTGGTGGTCCTCGGCGCCGGCCCCATACGCATCGGGCAGGGCGTGGAGTTTGACTATTCCACCGTCCACGCGGTGCAGACCATCAAGCGAAACGGCTATGAGGCCATCATCATCAACAATAACCCCGAGACCGTCTCCACCGACTACACCACCGGCGACAAGCTGTATTTTGAGCCCCTGACGCCTGAGCACGTCATGGCGATCCTGGACTTTGAGAAGCCCGAGGGCGTCATCGCCTCCCTCGGCGGGCAGACCGCCATCAACCTGGCCCAGCC
Source organism: Candidatus Limivicinus sp. (assembly GCA_045130755.1). Taxonomy (GTDB): domain Bacteria; phylum Bacillota; class Clostridia; order Oscillospirales; family Oscillospiraceae; genus Limivicinus. The sequence continues at coordinate 11,047 of JBGUQD010000086.1, forward strand.
CCTCATGGAGCGCGGCGTCACCATTGTCGGCACCGACTGTGCCGCTATCGAGCGGGCGGAGAACCGCGACAGCTTTGAAAAGATCCTGCTCTCTCTGGACATCCCCCAGCCCACCGGCACCGCCGTCACCAATATTGAAGACGGCATCCGGGCCGCAAACCACATCGGCTACCCGGTGCTGGTACGCCCGAGTTTCGTCCTCGGCGGCAGGGCCATGGAGATCGTGGCCAACGAGGATATGCTGCGCCACTACCTCAAGACTGCTGTGGAGATCGACGCGGACAAGCCCGTGCTGGTGGACAAATACATCATGGGCCGCGAGGTCGAGGTCGACGCCATCTGCGACGGGCGGGACGTATTTGTGCCCGGCATTATGGAGCTGGTCGAGCGCACCGGCGTTCACTCCGGCGACTCCATCAGCGTCTACCCCTCCTTCTCCATTTCCAATAAGGTCAAGGGCATTATCCTTCAGTATGCCAAAAAGCTGGGCCTTGGCATCGGGATCATCGGCCTGTTCAACATTCAGTTTATTGTCGATAAGGAAGAGAACGTCTATATCATTGAGGTCAATCCCCGTTCCTCCCGCACGGTGCCCTTCCTGTCCAAGGCCACCGGCTGGTCCCTGGCCGACATCGCCACCGAGGTCATCATGGGCAAGAGCCTCAAGGAGCAGGGTATTTTCGACCTCTACCCGGAGGAAAAGAAGCGCCATTACGTCAAAGTTCCGGTCTTCTCCTGGAACAAGATCAAAGGCCTGGACGCCTACCTCAGTCCCGAGATGAAGTCCACCGGCGAGGCCATCGGCTATGACGATAAGCTCTCCCGCGCCATGTACAAGGCTCTGCAGGCTTCGGGCATGAAGCTCCAGAATTACGGCACCGTCTTTGTTACAATAGCCCGGGAGGACCGGGACGAGGCCCTTCCTCTGGTGCGCCGCTTCTACGACATGGGCTTCAATATTGAAGCCACACACGGTACCGCTGTTTTCCTCAAGGAGCACGGCATCCGCACGCGCGTAAAAAAGAAGATCAGCGAGGGGAGCGACGAGATCCTCGACTCCATCCGAGCGGGCTATGTCAGCTATATCATCAACACCCGCGCCATCCACAGCGGCCGCCATCTTGAAGACGGCATGATTATCCGCCGCTGCGCCACCGAAAATAACGTGACGATCTTCACTTCCCTCGACACCGTGCGTGTGCTGCTGGACGTGCTGGAGGAGACCACTATCACCGTCTCCACCATTGATTCCTGATGATGAAGCAGGGAATCTTTACCGTCGCCGAAAACAAGCCCCTGACCGCGAAGGTCTCACGGCTGGTGCTCAAAGGCGACGTTTCGGCAATCGAAAGGCCGGGGCAGTTTGTCCAGCTCAGACTGGACGGGCTGTACCTGCGCCGCCCCTTCTCGGTGTGTGACCGGGATGAGAACAGCCTCACCGTCCTGTTTGAGACGTTGGGCAAGGGGACAGAGAGGCTGCGGGATATTGAGCTCGGCGCAAAACTCGATGTGCTGACCGGTCTCGGCAACGGCTTTGACCTTGACTCCTGCGGGGACGCGCCGCTGCTCATCGGCGGCGGAACCGGCGTCTCGCCGCTCTATTGGCTGGCAAAGGAACTGCTCGGACAGGGCAAACACCCGACGGCCCTGCTTGGTTTTAATACCGTATCCGATGTATTTTACGAGGACGAATTTTGCGCTCTCGGCCTCGAGACCGTTGTCACTACTGCCGACGGCAGCTATGGCGTGCAGGGTTTTGTCACCGACGCTATGGACCGCCCTCACACCGGCTTTTACACTTGCGGGCCAGAAGCCATGATGAAGGCGGTATGCCTGGCTGCCGACAAGCCCGGACAGCTCAGCTTTGACAAGCGCATGGGCTGCGGCTTCGGGGCCTGCATGGGCTGCACGGTGAAGACAAAGAACGGCCTGATAAGAATCTGCAAGGACGGCCCGGTGCTTGACCGTGAGGAGGTTCTATGGGAAGACTGAACGTCAATCTCTGCGGGATCGAACTGGATAACCCCGTGATGCCTGCCTCCGGCACCTTCGGCTACGGATATGAATTTGCCGACCTTTACGACATCAACTGCCTCGGCACCTTCTCTTTCAAGGGCACAACGCTTGACCCTCGGGCGGGCAATCCGCTGCCCCGCATCGCGGAGGGAAACGCGGGCATGCTCAATGCCGTGGGCCTGCAAAACCCCGGTTTGGACGCGGTGATCGACGACGAGCTGCCGAAGCTTGCAAAAGTTTTTCACAAACCTGTAATCGCAAACGTCAGCGGCTTCTCTGTTTCGGAATATGCGGAGGTCTGCCGCAGACTCAACGCCGAGCCACAGGTGGGCTGGCTGGAGGTCAACATCAGCTGCCCCAATGTCCACGGTGGCGGGATGAGCTTCGGCACCGACCCGAAAGCCGCCGCTGAGGTAACGAAGGCAGTCAGGCAAGTGACCACAAAGCCCGTGATCGTGAAGCTTTCGCCGAATGTCACCGACATTGTCTCCATCGCCAGGGCCTGTGAGGACGCGGGCGCGGACGCGGTGAGCCTCATCAACACCGTGATGAGCATGCGCATCGACCTCAAGACTCGACGTCCGGTGCTGGCAAACATAACCGGCGGACTCTCCGGCCCGGCCATCTTCCCGCTGGCCCTGCGCATGGTGTGGCAGGTGTATGAGGCGGTCAAGATCCCGATCATCGGCCTTGGCGGCGTACAGAGCGCGGAGGACGTGATCGAAATGATGCTCGCCGGGGCGACGGCCGTGCAGGTGGGTGCCGCCAATCTGGTCGACCCCTTTGTCTGCCGGAACATCATCGAGGCGCTTCCCGAAGCCATGGAGCGCTATGGAATTGAAAATCTTACGGATATTATAGGAGGTGCACACGGATGGGAAAAGACGTGATCGTAGCCTGTGATTTTTCGAGCGCGGCGGAGACATTCGCCTTCCTCGATAGATTTACAGAGGAAAAGCCCTTCGTCAAAATCGGCATGGAACTCTTCTATGCCGAGGGGCCGCAGATCGTGCGGGACATCAAGGCGCGGGGACACAAGATCTTCCTCGACCTCAAGCTGCATGACATCCCGAACACCGTGGGCAAGGCCATGCGCGTGCTTTCAAATCTTGACGTGGACATCGTGAACCTCCACGCCGCCGGGACTGCCGCCATGATGAAAGCGGCACTTGAAGGCCTGACCCGCCCGGACGGCACGAGGCCGCTTCTGATCGCGGTCACGCAGCTCACCAGCACGGACGAGCCGACCATGCGAAGCGAGCTTTTGATCGGGCGCCCTCTGGACGAGGTCGTCATGTGCTACGCCCGAAACGCAGCGCAGGCCGGGCTGGACGGCGTTGTGTGCTCACCGCTGGAAGCCGGGAAGGTACATGAAAGATGCGGTGCGGACTTTCTCACCGTCACCCCCGGCGTCCGATTTGCCGATGGGGAGATCGGCGACCAGAAGCGTGTCACTACCCCCGCGCAGGCCAAAGAGCTGGGTTCCGACTATATCGTGGTGGGCCGCCCGATCACCAGGGCTGATGACCCTGTGGCCGCCTACCGCAGATGTGTAAAGGAGTTTGTGGGATGAAGAAAACGATTGCGAAAGACCTGCTCAAAATCGGGGCGGTATTCTTCCGACCGGATGAGCCCTTCACCTGGGCATCCGGCATCAAGAGCCCCGTCTACTGTGACAACCGCCTGACCCTCACCGCACCCGAAGCGCGAAACGATGTGGAAAACGGTCTTGCTGCCCTGATTAAAGAGTACTACCCGGAGACGGAGGTGCTCATGGGCACGTCCACCGCCGGCATTGCCCACGCTGCCATCACTGCCCATCTGATGGGACTCCCCATGGGTTATGTGCGCTCCGGCGCCAAAGATCATGGACGACAGAACCAGATCGAGGGCAGACTGGAAGCGGGCCAAAAGGTCGTGGTGGTGGAAGACCTCATCTCCACCGGCGGCAGCGTGCTCGAGGTGGTGAATGTCCTGCGCGAAGCGGGAGCGGAAGTCCTCGGCGTGGTGAGTATCTTTACCTACGGCATGAAGAAGGGCCTGGAGAGAATGGCGGCGGCAGATGTCATCAACCACTCGCTCACAGACTTTGATACCATCGCCGCCGTCGCCGCCGAAGAGGGCTATATCCGCCCCGAGGATGTGGCGCGGCTGATCAGATTCCGGGATAACCCCTCAGACGAAAGCTGGATCGGGGAGGGCAAGGCATGAGAAGCCTCATCGACATTCTGGACTTTTCGGTCGAAGAGCTGCAGGAGCTCATCGACACCGCAAATGATATTATTGCCCAGCCCGAACAATACAGCGAGCGCTGCCGGGGCAAGAAGCTGGCAACCCTGTTCTTCGAGCCTTCGACCCGCACGCGCCTGAGCTTCGAGGCGGCCATGTATGAGCTGGGCGGCAATGTGATCGGCTTTGCCGAGGCGAAGAGCTCCTCGGCTGCCAAGGGCGAGAGCGTGGCGGACACCGCCCGCGTCATCTCCTGCTACGCCGATATCATCGCCATGCGTCACCCCAAGGAGGGCGCGCCGCTGGTGGCCGCCATGAATGCGAGTATCCCGGTTATCAACGCGGGCGACGGCGGACACAACCACCCAACCCAGACGCTTGCCGACCTCCTGACCATTTACAGAGAGAAGGGGCGGCTCGATCATCTGACCGTGGGTTTCTGCGGGGATCTTAAGTTCGGCCGCACGGTCCATTCACTCATCAACGCCCTGTCCCGCTATGAGGATATCCGCGTGGTGCTCATCTCCCCGGAGGAACTCAAACTTCCCAGCTACGTCAAGAAGGATGTGCTGGCGGCGAAAAACATCCCCTATGTGCAGACCACCGATCTCGAATCGGTCATGCCTGATCTGGATATCCTCTACATGACCCGCGTCCAGCGTGAGCGCTTTTTCAACGAAGAAGATTACCTGCGCCTCAAGGACAGCTACATCCTCACCCCGGACAGACTCTGGAACGCGAAGGAAGACCTGAGCATCATGCACCCCCTGCCGCGCGTCAATGAGATCTCCGTCGCCATCGACGACGATCCCCGCGCCTGCTACTTCAAGCAGGTGCTCTACGGCAAATACATGCGCATGGCGCTCATCTTAAAGCTCTTAAAGGAGGCGGGCAGACTGTGAACATCGACTCCATCCAGAACGGCATCGTCATTGACCACATCACCGCCGGACAGGGCATGCGGCTCTACGATCTGCTGGGCCTTGAAAAGCTCGACTGCTCGGTAGCCATCATCAAAAACGTCGTCAGCGGCAAGATGGGGAAAAAGGATATCATCAAGATCGATTCCGGCATCCACGTCAATTTCGACGTGATCGGCTACGTTGATCCCGGTGCCACGGTGAACATCATCCGCGACGGAAAGCTCGTGGAGAAGCGGACCATCGACATGCCGGAGACGCTGACCAACGTCATCTTCTGCAAAAACCCCCGCTGCATCACCTCTACCGAGCAGGAACTCAGGCATGTGGTGAAGCTGACGGACAGAAAAAATAAGGTTTACCGCTGCCTCTACTGTGAGACAAAGGCAAACTGAAGGGGAGAACATCATGAAAAAAGTCGGAATCGTGATGGGCAGCGACAGTGACCTGCCCGTGATCGAGAAAGCGGGGAAGATCCTGCGGGAACTGGATATCCCCTTTGAGGCCCATGTCTACTCAGCTCACCGCACCCCCGAAGAAGCCCGCGGCTTTGCCCTGAACGCAAGGGCCAACGGCTTCGGCGTCATCCTCGCCGCGGCCGGCATGGCGGCACACCTGGCGGGCGCCATCGCCGCAAACACCACCCTCCCCGTCATCGGCATCCCCTGCAAGGGCGCGGTGCTCGACGGGATGGACGCGCTTCTCTCTACCGTGCAGATGCCCTCCGGCATCCCGGTGGCAACTGTCGGGATCGGCAACGGCGCAAATGCTGCGCTGCTGGCTGCAGAGATTCTGGCGGTAGAAGACGCGGAACTTGCCGAACGCCTTGCCGCCAAGCGCAGGGCTGACACCGAAGCGGTCCTGGCGAAGGATGCCGGAATCATGGATAGACTGTAAAACACAGCTTTCCATAAAAACAAAGAACCAATCTTTAGGTTGTTTTACCCCGAAGGGTTTTATAATCGTTTTTGAGGCAGCTTTGCCGTCTCAAAAACACCATAAACGGAGCAAAGCGACGTCTCGCGCCGACCAAACGCGGCGTGTTACAGTCCGCCGCGTGCGATAAGCGCGAGCACCTCGATTGTGAAACATCGTTTCACAATCGAAACAAATAATAAAGGAGATAATCACCATGGAAAAGAAACTCGTTTACACCGGAAAGACCAAAAACGTTTACGCCCTCGAAAACGGCAACTATCTGCTCAAGTTCAAGGACGACTGCACCGGCAAGGACGGCGTGTTTGATCCGGGCGAGAACTCCGTCGGCCTGACCATCGACGGCGTGGGCGACGTGAACCTGCGCATGTCAATCTATTTCTTCGAGAAGATCAACGCCGCCGGCATCCGCACTCACTTTGTCAGCGCCGACCTGAACGACACCACCATGGAAGTCCTCCCCGCCAAGGTTTTCGGCAAGGGCCTCGAGGTCATCTGCCGCCACAAGGCTGTCGGCTCCTTCATCCGCCGCTACGGCGACTACATCGAGTCCGGCGCCGATCTGCCTGCATATGTGGAAATGACCTTTAAAAACGATGAGAAGGGCGATCCCCTGGTTACGAAAGACGGTCTCATCGTTCTCGGCGTCATGAGCGGCGAGCAGTATGACGAGATCAAGCGCATGACCCAGCAGATCACCCAGATCGTGGCTGACGAGATGAAGGCCCGCGGCATGGTCCTGTACGACATCAAGTTTGAGTACGGCTACGACGCCGACGGCAAGGTCATGCTCATCGACGAGATTGCCTCCGGCAACATGCGCGTTTATAAGGATGGGGAGTACGTTGATCCGATGACTCTCTCCCGCCTCTTCTTCGCTTAATGGGCGGCTTCTTCGGCGCCGTCTCCCGGCGCGATGTGGTGCTCGACGTTTTCTTCGGCACCGATTACCACAGCCACCTCGGCACCCGCAACGCGGGCATGGCGATCTGGAGCGAGGAGGAGGGCTTCGATCGCCAGATCCACTCCATCGCCAACACGCCCTTCCGCACCCGCTTTGAAAAGGATGTAGCCGACTTCAAGGGCACCAGCGGCATCGGCTGTATCAGCGACTCTGATCCCCAGCCGCTGCTGGTGCGCTCCCACCTCGGTATCTATGCCATCACAACTGTAGGCCAGATCAACAATGCCGAGGCGCTGGTGGAGACCTATTTCTCCGACCACGGCCATCAGTTCATGGCCATGAGCTCCGGCAGAGTCAACATGACGGAGCTTGTCGCCGCGCTCATCAACGAGAGTGAGACATTGACTGACGGCATCCTGAACGCCCAGAAGCTCATCGACGGCTCCATGACCATCCTGCTCATGACTTCCGACGGCTGCATCATCGCGGCTCGTGACCGCTACGGCCGTCTCCCGGTGCTTGTCGGTGCAGACAGGGACGGCCACTGCGTGGCCTTCGAGTCCTTTGCCTACCGCAAGCTCGGCTATCACAACGTCCATGAGCTGGGACCCCAGGAAATCGTGCGCATCACGGCGGAGGGTTATGAAACCATCTCTCCCCCCACGGACAACATGAAGATCTGTGCATTCCTGTGGACCTACTACGGCTACCCAAACTCCAACTATGAGGGCGTGAACGTGGAGCTCATGCGCTACCGCAACGGCGAGATCATGGCCCGCGATGAAAAAGCCGCCGGCACCATGCCTGAGGTAGACTATGTGGCGGGGGTGCCGGACTCCGGCCTTCCCCATGCTATAGGCTATGCAAACGAAAGCGGCGGCCGTTTTGCCAGACCTTTTGTCAAGTACACGCCCACCTGGCCCCGCTCCTTCATGCCCGCCAATCAGGACGTGCGTGATCAGGTAGCAAAGATGAAACAGATCCCTGTCCCGGAACTGATTGAGGATAAAAAACTCCTGTTCGTGGACGACTCCATCGTTCGCGGCACCCAGCTTCAGGGCACGGTGGACTTCCTCTTCGAGTCCGGCGCCGCCGAGGTGCACATGCGCTCGGCCTGCCCGCCCATCATGTACGCCTGCAAGTATCTGGCATTTTCCCGCAGCAACAGCGACCAGGACCTGCTTGCCCGCCGCATGGTGCAGAAGTTGGAGGGCGAGGCGGGGCTCAAACACCTGGGTGAGTACAGCGACTCCAAAACTGAGCGCGGCCAGTGCCTGCTGCACGCAATCTGTGAGGAGTTCGGCTTTGACTCCCTGGGCTACCAGTCTCTGGACGGCCTCCTCGAGGCCATCGGCATTGACCGAGATAAAATCTGTACCTACTGCTGGACAGGAAAGGAATAAGAAATGACCAAGTCGCATTCCGCCTCTTATGCCGCCGCCGGCGTCAACATCGAAGCCGGCTACGAGGGCGTGAGACTCATGAAAAAGCACGTGGAGCGCACCTTCATCCCCGGCGTGGTATCCGACATCGGCGGCTTCGGCGGCCTGTTTGTCCCAGACACCAAAGGCATGAAGGAGCCTGTGCTGGTCTCCGGCACCGACGGCGTGGGCACCAAGCAGCGCATTGCCCAGCTCATGGACAGACACGACACTGTCGGCATCGACTGCGTTGCCATGTGTGTCAACGACATTGTCTGCTGCGGCGCAAAGCCCTTGTTTTTCCTCGACTATATCGCTATTGGCAAAAACGATCCCGAGAAGGTGGCTTCGCTCGTCTCCGGTGTGGCTGAAGGCTGCGTGCAGGCGGGCTGCGCCCTCATCGGCGGCGAGACCGCCGAGCACCCCGGCACCATGCAGCCGGACGACTACGACCTCGCGGGCTTCTCTGTGGGACTTGTGGACAAGGAAAAGGTCATCGACCGCAGTAAGGTCGCATCCGGCGACGCTGTGATCGCGCTGGCCTCCTCCGGCCTGCACTCCAACGGTTATTCCCTGGTGCGCAAGGTCTTCGATGTGGAAAACGCCGACCTTGGCGCTTATATCCCTGAACTCGGCAAGACGCTGGGCGACGCGCTCCTGACCCCGACACGCATTTACGTCAAGCCCGTTCTCGCAGCCATCAAGACTGCCGAGGTCCATGGCATCAGCCACATCACGGGCGGCGGCTTCTATGAGAACATCCCCCGTTCCGTCCCGGACGGCTTCTGCGCGAAAATCGACAAAGCTGCCGTGAAGATCCCGCCGATTTTCAAGCTCCTGCAGGAAAAGGGCAATATTCCCGAGCGGGACATGTTCAACACCTTCAACATGGGCGTCGGCATGATCCTGATCGTTTCCGCGGACACGGTGGACAAAGCCCTTCAGACACTTAAGGCCGAAGGGGAGGACGCCTGGGTGATCGGTGAGATCACGGTGGGGGAGGATAAGATATGCCTTCTGTGAGAGCGTCTGTTCTTGACGGTGTCCTCGCGGGCGTCATGGTCTCCATCGGCGGCACCGTGCTGCTTTCCTGTGATAATCGCTATGTGGGCGCGGGCCTTTTCTGTGTTGCGCTGCTGGCGATCTGTTACTTCGGCTTCAATCTCTATACGGGAAAAGTCGGTTTTCTCCTTGCAGACCACAGCCCGGCCAATTTGCGCGTCACGTTTCTCGGGCTTCTCGGGAATCTCTGCGGCACGCTGCTGATGGGCCTTCTGATCTATGCTGCCCTGCCGCAGCTTCGGGAAGCGGCCCTTGCCGCCTGTGAAAAGCGCCTGACTCAGCTTCCGCTTCAAACGCTTCTGCGCGGCTGCTTCTGCGGCGTTTTGATGTATGTGGCGGTGTGGATCTATCGGGAAAAGAGCTCGATGACGGGCGTCTTCTTCTGCATCCCGGTTTTCGTTCTCGCAGGCTTTGAGCATTCGATTGCCGACATGTTCTATTTTGCTCTCGCCGGGCTTTTCAACATCCGCGCGCTGGCGTTTATCCTGCTGGTGGTGCTGGGCAACAGCCTCGGCGGCCTGCTCATCCCCGCGGTGCAGAGCCTGAAAGGAGAATGTAAGCCGTGACGAAAGCGAAAATCGCCGTGCTGGTCTCCGGCGGCGGTACCAATCTCCAGGCCCTCATCGATGCCGAGAAAGCGGGCAAAATCAAGAGCGGCGAGATCGTGCTTGTGGTCTCCAACAGCAAAACCGCCTACGCCCTCGAGCGGGCAAAGAACGCCGGGATCGAAAGCCTGTGCCTTACCCGCAAGGAATGCGGAGGACAGGAAGCCTTTGAACAAAAACTCATCGAGGCGCTGGATGAGCGCGGCATCGACCTCATCATCCTTGCAGGCTTCATGAGCATTTTGAGCGAGAACTTTACAGGTCACTATCCCAGGCGCATCATCAACATCCACCCGGCCCTGATCCCTGCTTTCTGCGGGAAGGGATATTACGGCCTCAAGGTGCACGAGGCGGCGCTTTCTTACGGCGTCAAGGTTACCGGGGCTACCGTACACTATGTCAACGAGATCCCCGACGGGGGCGAGATCATCCTCCAGAAGGCGGTCAACATCCGTCCCGGCGACACGCCGGAAACGCTGCAGAGGCGCGTCATGGAACAGGCGGAGTGGAAGCTCCTGCCCAGGGCGGCGGAGCTTGTCTGCCGCAGACTCGTAAAAGAGAAAGGGAAAACGATATGAACATCTACGACATCGGCTCCATCGCCGAAAAGCTTGCCGGCAATACCTATCCCGGCCGCGGCATCGTCCTCGGCCTGACTCCGGACGGCACGCGCGCCGTCGCGGCTTACTTCATCATGGGCCGCAGTGTCAACAGCCGCAACCGCGTCTTCCTCCCCGAGCCCGACGGCATCCGCACCGAGGCCCATGACCCGGCCCTCCTGAAGGACCCCAGCCTCATCATTTACCACCCCGTGCGCGAGTACGGCGACTTTCTCATCGTCACCAACGGTGACCAGACCGATACCGTGCGCGATTATCTCGCCAAGGGCTCGGACTTTGAAAGCGCCCTGCGTACCCGCTGCTTTGAGCCCGACGGCCCCAACTGGACACCGCGCATCTCCGGCATGACCGATCTCAGAAACGGCAGTTACAAGCTTTCCATCCTGAAATCCGCTGACCCCGAGGGCAGCGCCTGCCTGCGCCAGACCTTCGAGTATGCACCCCTGCCGGGCCTTGGCCATTTCCTGCACACCTATGTGGGCGACGGCAGCCCCATCCCCAGCTTCCAGGGCGAGCCGGAGCGTGTGGATGTGCTGGATGACATTGACGCATACACCGATCTGTTGTGGAAAAACCTGAACGAGGACAACAAGATTTCCCTTTATGTCCGCTATACCGCACTGGAAGACGGCAGCGTCGAGCAGCGCATTGTGAATAAACACATTTGAAGGAGTACAGGCATGAAAGAGTTTGAACTGAAATACGGCTGCAACCCCAACCAGAAGCCCGCAAAGATCTACATGAAGGACGGCTCCGAGCTCCCCGTCACCGTACTCAATGGCCGCCCCGGCTACATCAATTTCCTTGATGCCCTCAACTCCTGGCAGCTTGTCAAGGAACTCAAGGAGGCCACCGGCCTTCCCTCCGCCGCATCCTTCAAGCATGTCTCCCCGGCAGGCGCCGCTGTCGGCCTGCCCCTGAGCGAGATCGACAAGAAAATCTATTTTGTGCGTGAGGATGCTGAACTGAGCCCCATCGCCTGCGCCTACATCCGCGCGCGCGGCGCTGACCGCCTCTGCTCCTACGGCGACTGGGCTGCCCTCAGCGATATCTGTGACGCTGCCACAGCCTCCTACCTCAAGGACGAGGTCTCCGACGGCATCATTGCCCCGGCTTATACCGAGGAGGCCCTTGAGATCCTCAAGACCAAGAAAAAGGGCAATTACAATGTCGTGCAGATCGACCCCGATTACGTCCCCGCCGCCCAGGAGTGCAAGGACGTGTTCGGCGTCACATTCGAGCAGGGTCATAACAACTTCCGCATCGACGAGAACCTGCTTGAAAACATCGTGACTGAAAACAAGGATCTGCCTCAGCAGGCGAAGATCGACATGATTGTCGCCCTCATCACCCTCAAGTACACGCAGTCCAACTCCGTCTGCTATGTCAAGGACGGGCAGGCGATCGGCGTCGGCGCCGGCCAGCAGAGCCGCATCCACTGCACCCGCCTTGCGGGTCAGAAGGCCGATAACTGGTACCTGCGCCAGAACCCGAAGGTGCTGGGCCTCCAGTTTGTTGACGGCATCCGCCGCCCCGACCGCGACAACGCCATTGATATCTACACCTCCGATGAGTACGATGATGTTCTGCGCGACGGCGAGTGGCAGAAGGTCTTCAAGGTTCGTCCCGAGGTGCTGACTGCAGAGGAAAAGAAGGCCTGGATCGCTACCCAGAGCGGCGTAACCTGCGGCAGCGACGCCTTCTTCCCCTTTGGCGATAATGTGGAGCGCGCCCGCAAATCCGGCGTGCAGTATATCGCCGAGCCGGGCGGCTCCATCCGCGACGACCACGTCATCGACACGGCAAATAAATATAATATGGTCATGGCCTTTACCGGCATGAGATTGTTCCACCATTAATGGGAGGCAGGAGCATGAAGGTACTGGTTGTCGGCGGCGGCGGGCGTGAGCACGCCGTTATCCGAAAGCTCAGAGAAAGCAAAGAAATCACCGAAATATACGCTCTCCCCGGCAACGGCGGCATCGCAGCGGACGCGGTGTGTGAGCCCATCGCCGCCATCGACATTGCGGGCATCACGGCTTTTGCCGTCGAGCATCAAATCGACTATGCCGTCGTCACCCCGGACGATCCCCTGGTGCTGGGCTGTGTGGACGCGCTGGAGGCAAAGGGCATCCCGTGCTTCGGCCCCCGTGCCAATGCCGCCATTATTGAGGGCAGCAAGGTTTTTTCCAAAAACCTCATGAAAAAGTACGGCATCCCCACCGCCCGCTACGAGACCTTTGACGAGCTGGACGCGGCGCTCAGATATCTGGAATCCACCCCCATGCCTACCGTCATCAAGGCCGACGGTCTCGCTCTCGGCAAGGGCGTCATCATCGCGCAGACGCTTGACGAGGCCCGTGCCGCCGTCACCGACATGATGCAGAACGGCCGCTTCGGCAAGAGCGGCGAGCACGTTGTGATCGAGGAGTTCCTCGAAGGCCCCGAGGTCTCTGTCCTTGCCTTCACCGACGGCAAGACCGTCAAGCCCATGGTGTCCTCCATGGATCATAAACGCGCCGGGGATAACGATACCGGCCTCAACACCGGCGGAATGGGCACTGTCGCGCCGAATCCGTATTATACGGAAGCGGTTGCAAAGCAGTGTATGGAAGAGATCTTCCTGCCTACGATAGCCGCCATGAACGCCGAGGGACGGCCCTTCAAGGGCTGCCTCTACTTCGGCCTCATGATCACCAAAGACGGCCCCAAGGTCATCGAGTATAACTGCCGGTTCGGCGACCCCGAGACCCAGGTGGTGCTGCCGCTTCTGAAAAGCGATCTGTTTACGATCATGCGTGCCGTCACCGACGAGCACCTTGCGGAGACCGAGGTGCGTTTCAGCGACAAGCACGCCTGCTGCGTGATCCTCGCCTCCAAGGGCTACCCCGAGAGCTATCAGAAGGGCTTCTCACTCACCATCCCGGAGAGCGTGCGCGGCAAGGTCTTTGTCGCGGGCGCAAAGCTGCAGGACGGAGAGCTTGTGACGAGCGGCGGCCGCGTCGTGGGCTGCACGGCGGTGGCCGACACTCTTCCCGATGCGATCCGTGACGCCTATGAAATCGCCGGGCAGGTACATTTTGAAAACGCATACTGCCGCCGCGACATCGGGGCCAGAGCCCTGAAAGCGGCGCAGGAGGTTTGAAATGGTATTTCGAGTATTTGTAGAGAAAAAACCGGGACTGGACAACGACGCCCGTGCCCTTCTGAACGACGCGAAAACGCTGCTCGGCATTGAAGGGCTTGATCGCGTACGGCTGCTGAACCGCTACGATGTGGAGAATATCGAAGAGGCTCTTTTCAATTACGCAGTCAAGACCGTGTTCTCCGAGCCACAGCTTGACCTGACGTACGCGCAGCCGGAGCTTGCGGGCGCGGCTGTTTTCGCTGTGGAATACCTGCCCGGTCAGTTTGACCAGCGGGCCGACTCCGCCGCCCAGTGCATCCAGATCATCTCCCAGGGCAATCGTCCCCTCGTGCGCTCGGCCCGGATCTACGCGCTGTACGGCACCCTCACGGACACCGAGATCGAGGAAATCAAAAAATACGTTATCAACCCCGTGGAGGCGCGCGAGGCGTCCCTTGAAAAACCTGAGACACTGGCGATACAGTACGAAATCCCCACAACGGTTGAAACGCTTGACGGCTTCAACCAGCTTACCCGCCCGGAACTGGAAGTCTTTGTCACCCGTTATGGCCTCGCCATGGACGCGGACGATATTGCCTTCTGCCAGGCTTATTTCCAAAAGGAAGGCCGCGACCCTACCATCACAGAGATCCGCGTGCTGGACACTTACTGGTCCGACCACTGCCGCCACACCACCTTCAACACGGTCATCGACAGCGTGAAGTTCGAGGACGCGCTTCTCCAGAATGCTTACAATGACTACCTTGAAACCCGTAAGGCGCTGGGTCGCGTAAAACCCGTGTGCCTCATGGACGTGGCGACCCTCGCCGTCAAGGCTCTGCGGAAGCAGGGAAAACTGCAAAAGCTGGACGAGTCCGAGGAAATCAACGCCTGCACCGTCAAGATCACAGTCAATGTGGACGGCAAAGACGAGCCCTGGCTGCTTCTTTTCAAGAATGAGACCCACAACCATCCCACCGAGATCGAGCCCTTCGGCGGCGCGGCCACCTGCATCGGCGGCGCGATCCGGGACCCGCTCTCAGGCCGTGCCTATGTATACGGGGCCATGCGCGTGACCGGCGCCGCCGACCCCACCGTACCCATCAATGAAACCCTGCCCGGCAAGCTGCCCCAGCGCAAGATCGTCACCACTGCCGCGGCGGGCTATTCTTCCTACGGCAACCAGATCGGTCTTGCCACCGGCATCGTCGATGAGCTCTACCACCCAGGCTATGCTGCCAAGCGCATGGAGATCGGCGCGGTCGTCGCCGCGGCCCCTGCGGAGAACGTGCGTCGCGAGACGCCCGCCCCCGGCGACGTGGTGATCCTCCTCGGCGGCAGCACGGGCCGTGACGGCATCGGCGGCGCCACCGGCTCCTCCAAGGCCCACAACGCCCACTCCGTGGAGACCTGCGGGGCTGAGGTGCAGAAGGGCAACGCCCCCGAAGAGCGCAAGCTCCAGCGCCTGTTCCGAAACGGAGATGCCTGCCGCATGATCAAGCGCTGTAACGACTTCGGCGCGGGCGGCGTTTCGGTCGCCATCGGCGAGCTTGCCGACGGTCTGGACATCGACCTCAACCAGGTTCCCCGCAAGTATGAGGGCCTTGACGGCACCGAGCTTGCCATCAGCGAATCTCAGGAACGCATGGCGGTGGTCGTGGAAGCGAAGAATGCAGAAGCTTTCCTCGCCCTTGCAGCCTCCGAAAATCTTCAGGCCTGCCCGGTCGCTGTAGTCAAGGCAGAACCGCGCCTGACCATGCGCTGGAACGGGAACACCATCGTGGATTTAAGCCGCGCCTTCCTCGCCACCAACGGCGCCGACACGCATATCGATGTCTCTGTCGCAGCCCCCGCTGAGTATAAAAAACAAGTGTCCGGCGGCTTCGCGGAAAACTATAAGGCCCTGGCGTCCGATCTCAACTGCTGCTCCAAACGCGGTCTGTCCGAGCGCTTTGACTCCACCATCGGCGCGGGCACGGTTCTCATGCCGTTCGGCGGCAAGAACCAGCTCACGCCCATTCAGGCCATGGTGCAGAAGGTGTCCGTTGAGAAAAAGCACACGGATGACTGCTCGATCATGTCCTGGGGTTATAACCCCTATATTACCGAAAAGAGCCCCTATCACGGGGCCTACCTCGCAGTGGTCGAATCCGTCTGCAAGCTGGTCGCCTCTGGCGCCAGGTTTGAGGACGTGTACCTGAGCTTTCAGGAGTACTTCGAAAGACTCGGAAAAGACCCGCAGCGCTGGGGCAAGCCGCTGGCTGCCCTGCTCGGCGCGTTCCGCGCCCAGATGGAGCTGGGCATCGGGGCCATCGGCGGCAAGGACTCCATGAGCGGCTCCTTCGAAAAGCTGGACGTACCGCCGACGCTGGTCTCTTTTGCCGTCACCACGGAGAAAACGCAGAACATCGTCTCCCCCGAGCTCAAGGCGGCGGGCCATTCCCTGATGCGCCTCGCTCCGGAATATGGCGAGGATGGACTTCCCAGGGCCGCATCCCTGCTGAAGCTCTTTGACCGCGTTACTGCCCTTCTCAGAAGCGGCGAGGCCGTGGCCTGCTATACCCCGGGCTTCGGCGGCATCGCGGAGGCAGTGCTCAAAATGGCCATCGGCAACGGCATCGGGGTTGCGTTTGCGGACGGCCTGCGCGCGGACGAACTCTTCGGCTACGACTACGGCGCGTTCCTTCTGGAAACCGTAAACGAAATCCCGGACGCACAGTTCATCGGCCGCACGGTCGAAAAGCCCGCCCTGACCCTGAACGGGGAAGAACTGGCCCTTTCCGATCTGCTTACACGCTACGAAAACAAGCTTGAAGCGGTATATAGCTGCAACATCCCTACAGCGGAACAGCCGATGGAGACCTTCTCTTATCATACCGAAACGCGTTCGGCACCCGCAATCAAGTGCGCCAAGCCCAAGGTGCTGATCCCGGCCTTCCCCGGCACCAACTGCGAGTACGACAGCGCCAAGGCTGTGCGTGATGCGGGCTGTGAGGCCGAGATCGTCGTCATCAATAACCTCACATCCGATGGCATTGCCCGCAGTGTGGAAAGCTTTGCCGAAATGCTCAAGACCGCACAGATCGTCTTTATCCCCGGCGGCTTCTCCGGCGGCGACGAGCCGGACGGTTCCGGCAAGTTCATCACCGCCTTCTTCCGCAGCGCCGCAGTCAAGGAGGGCGTTGCGGAACTGCTGGAAAAGCGCGACGGCCTCATGTGCGGCATCTGCAACGGTTTCCAGGCGCTCATCAAGTTGGGCTTGGTACCTTACGGCAAAATCATCGACACGGACGAGACCTGCCCGACCCTGTCTTTCAACACCATCGCCCGCCACCAGTCCCGCATCGTGCGCACGCGTATTGCCTCCAACAAATCCCCATGGCTTGCGCTGACCGAAGTGGGCGAGGTCTACAGCGTGCCCATCTCCCACGGCGAGGGCCGTTTCCTCGCAAGCGAGGAACTGATCCGGCAGCTTGCCGCCAACGGCCAGATTGCCACTCAGTACGTGGACTTTGCCGATCGTGCCACCGGCGACGTGCACTTTAACCCCAACGGTTCCCTTTACGCCATTGAAGGCATCACTTCTCCGGACGGACGCGTCTTTGGCAAGATGGGCCACTCTGAGCGTATCGGCTCCGGCCTTTACCGCAATGTCCCCGGCAATTACGATATCCGCATGTTTGAAGCGGCAGTCAAATACTTTCGCTGAGGCGAAAACGAGAAAATGAGGTGCGACCATGTCTTACAAAACCGATATTGAAATCGCGCAGGAATGCGCCATGCAGCCCATCGGAGAGATCGCTCGCCGGGCGCACGTGGACGAAAAGTATCTGGAACAGTACGGCCGTTACAAGGCCAAGATCGACCCGGCCCTGCTGAAAGAGACCGAACGCGAAAACGGCAAGCTCGTTCTCGTCACGGCCATTACCCCCACCCCCGCGGGTGAGGGCA
>JBGUQD010000087.1:0-27097 GCA_045130755.1 Candidatus Limivicinus sp.
GGTGGTGGAGCTGTGCTCATCGAAGAAGATCGGCCGCTTCACCGGCTATTACTACGCCTCCTCCATGTCCGCCCAGACGGTCACGCCCATTCTGCTGGGTCTGATCTTCAACCGCACGGGTGCCTGGCGCACCCTGCCGGTCTATTCCTGCGTGCTGACGGTGCTGTCCTTCATTGTGTTTACTACCCTTGTCAAGAATATCAAAGCGCACAAGGTTGAAAATGTGGTCGGACTTGAGGCTCTCGATGGAGACTGACGTCAAACGAAACTCGCTCCAGTCCGCTTCTCCGGTTTCCTCCCAAATTCAAAGCCCAACGCTTTGTATTTTAATGAGCGTACGATAACGTCAAACAAAACCCGCTTTCATTCCATTTTGAGGTGCCCATTATGAACGAAGCTTTTTCCCACAAGTTGAAAACAGCCGCCGTGATCGGCGGGTGTGCTGTGTTTGCGGCGGGGCTGCCGGTGTTCCTGCTGGCTCCCGGTAAGGCCACCAAGCGGCAGAAGGCCCCCTTCTACGGGCGGAGCTTCGCCCACAGAGGTCTCCACAGTGAGGATAAAAGCGTGCCCGAAAACTCGCTGGAGGCCTTCCGCCTCGCGGGCCGCGCGGGTTACGGCGTGGAGCTGGATGTGCAGCTTACCAGGGATGGACAGGTTGTGGTCTTCCATGACGACACCCTCGATCGGGTCTGCGGTGTGCACGCAAGGCTTGACGAAAAAAGCTATGACGAATTGAAGCTTCTTTCCCTCTGCGGCACCAAGGAGCGCATCCCCCTGCTGACGCAGGTGTTGGACATCTACCAGGGCCGCGGGCCGCTGTTGGTGGAGCTGAAAACCGGCAGCCGCAACCGGGAGCTTTGTGAAAAGACCTACGCCATTCTCTCCGACTATCCCGGCGAGGTCTGCATCGAGAGCTTCAATCCTTTCATCGTGCGCTGGTTCAAAAAGCACGCGAAGGACATCGTGCGCGGGCAGCTCGCCACCGTTCCGAGGGATTATGGTAAAGACGTATCAAAGCGCAACGCCTTCCTTCTGAGCCGCTGCCTGCTGAACTTCCTGGCCCGGCCCCAGTTCATCGCCTACCGCATCGGGCACCGCCCTCTCGCCGTGCGTTTCTCGGAGACGCTGGGCGCCATGCGCTTCGGCTGGACAGCCCGCAATGAACGCGCCGAACGCGGCCGCGACGCGGTGATCTTTGAATTTTACCGCCCGCAGCTTAAAATCAAGTGATCCACCTTTCAAAAGAATAAAGAACTGCGGCAGACCCGATTTTGCTTCGGATCTGCCGCAGTTCTTTTTATATTCTTCAATCAGCTTTCCCGTTGGCACACGATGTTCAGCAGGATCTCCACCACCTTGTCCATGTCCTCGACCGCAATATGCTCGCACGGGCCGTGGAAGGCGGCGCCCCCGGTGCCGAGATTCGGGCAGGGCAGTCCTCTGAAGGAAAGCTGCGCTCCATCGGTGCCGCCGCGGACGGGCCGCGTCACGGGCGTGAGCCCGGATGCGCGGATAGCCTTTTCGGCGCGCTCGACGATCTCCATGTGGCCGGCGAGGATCTCCGCCATGTTGCGGTACTGCTCGTTGATGGTGAGCGTCACGGTCCCCTCGCCGTATTTGTGGTTCAGCTCCCGCTCGATCTCGCGCAGACGCTCACATCTTGCGAGGAAGTGCTTGGCATCGTGGTCGCGCACGATGTATTTGAGTTCGGCCTCGCTGACGTCGCCGCGCATATCGGTCAGATGATAAAAGCCCTCGTAGCCCTCGGTGCAGGCGGGAATCTCACCGGCCGGGAGCATGGCGTTTATGCGCATGGCAAGGAGGCTTGCGTTCACCATGATATCCTTGGCAGAACCCGGATGCACGCTCACGCCCTTGATTTTGAGGCTCGCGGCGGCAGCGTTGAAGGTCTCAAAGTTGATCTCGTCCACCGCGTCGCCGTCTACTGTGTAGGCAAAGGCCGCACCGAAGCGTTCAAAGTTCATGAGACGCGCGCCGTGGCCGATTTCTTCGTCCGGCGTAAAACATACCGCCACCGCGCAATGGGGCCGTTCGGAATGGAGAAGCGTCTCGCACACGGTCATGATTTCGGCTACGCCCGCCTTGTCATCCGCGCCCAGGAGCGTTGTGCCGTCAGTGGTGATGAGGGTCTTGCCCACGCAGTTTTTGAGATCTGGGAAATCTTTCGGGCTCAGCACCCGGCCGGAAGTACCGAGGACGATGTCCCCGCCGTCATAGTCAAAGTGAAGCTGGGGCTTGACGGCGGTACCGGAAAAGTCCGGAGCGGTGTCGATATGGGCAATGAGGCCGATCACAGGCTCATCCTCCCACCCGGGGCTCGCCGGCAGAAAGGCATAGGTATAAGCGCAGGGGTCGGTGTGAACGCGCTTCATCCCCAGATCCTGCAGTTCAAAGTGCAGCAGCCACGAAAAAGCGTTCTGCTTCTCCGTGCTGGGCGTCTTTTCGGCGTTCTCATCGCTTTGCGTGTCGATCGCCGCATAGCGCAAAAGACGTTTATATGCTCTCATATGTGTTCTCCTATTTATACAGCTCCGCCGTAACGAACAATCTCCCTTTGCGGGAGCTGCCGCCGATCTCGCGGATGCGCCCCTTGCCTGTGCCCCGCAAGGTGAGCACGTCGCCCTCCCTGACCGCGGCATCCGGTTTGAAACACTCGGCGTAATTGAGGCTCAGGGCGCCCATCGCGATCTGGCGGGAGCATTCCGTACGGGAAAGATGAAACAGCCCCGCCGCCACCGCGTCAAGCCTCGGGCTCATGACCGTGAAGCGGCGCTCCTCCGTCTTCTTCTCCCGCGCCGGGATCTCGTCAAGCGGTATCTCAACCGCCTTGACTCCATAGCGCCCCACCTTGTCAATACTGAGCAGATGGCTCAGAACACTCGGTTGACATAACGCTATTGCCTCGTGGCCTTCTACCAGAATATCGCCGACCCATTCGCGCCCGACACCCATACCGAGGATCGCGCCCATATAGTCCCGGTGTCCCGGTTCTCCGAAGGCGGCGGTCAGGCGGATGGCGCGGATGTGTTCGGAAATGTCCAGCGCGTCCGGCTCCATCCAGTCGGGCAGAAAGAAAGCCATGGTGCGCTCGGCGTCCGGGTGTCCGCCGTGAAAGACCATGTTTGCCTCCCGCAGCGCGTGGTCATGCTCCAGGGCATAGCGCTCGGCGGGGGTGAGAAAGCCAGTGTTCGTCGGTACGCCGCGGCCTTCGCAGCGTCTCGCCAGGTCCTCGGCCCTTTTAAGTATCTCTTCGTTGTCCATCCTGCAGCCTCGTTTGATGTGCGTTGAAGTTTGTCTTCCTGAGTACTTCGTCGATCTGGCTCAGCACCCATTCCACCTCGCCCCTAAACTCCCCGGACGAGCATCTGAGCACGCCGGAGCGCAGGGCTGACAAGCGAATGAGGTTGTCGCTGGTCACGACGCGCACGGCATAGTTTTTGCCGATCTCGTCGACAATGCGTTCGATGTAAGCGTCGGCTGTCTCCCCATCTTTCGTGAAGGCAACGGAGATGTTATGGTATTCTGTATGGGAACCGGGGTTGCCCGGCGTACGGAAGCCATCAAATACCAGCACCAGCTTGGCACCAGTAAAGCCAGCGTAGCCGGAGAGAATGTCCATCAGCCGTTCGCGTGCAAGATCCAGGCGGTCACGCGCCAAGGCCTTCAATTCATCCCAGGCGAAGATGAGGTTGTAGCCGTCGACGATGATATGCTCTTTCCTGCTTGAGATCTGTGAGACCTCGGTTACAGCGGCATTGACCTGCCGGGCCCGGTATTCCGGGCGGCGGATGGGTCCGAACTCCCGCTCCATGATGGCCTCCAGCTCCCGATCGTCGATGCTGAGACTGCGCCAGCGCTGCATGAGCTGCGGGACGGTCTCTTCCCGCTTGGGCTTGAGCACACTTTCCAGGTGCATATATTCCGGCGCCTGCCGCCAGTTTACGTTCATGCCCGCCCCGTGGGCGCAGAAAACGGAGTCGGCGGGGTTATCTTCGTCCCGCTCCGGCTCATAGCCAATTTCCTCCACAATGCGCTTCTGCTCCGTACAGGGGCGATAGCCGCAGGGGGTGAGACTCAGGCGGCCGCGTCCATGAGACCAGGCCAGCAGTTCTTCCATATAGTTATTCAGCTTTGCAGCGGGGCCCGCTCCTTCGAGACGCAGGTACTCCCCCTGTTCCTCCGGCGACGAGAAATCTCCGTTCATGGCGCGGATATCGGTGATGGCCCGGCCGATCTGCTCGGCGGGCACTTCCAGCACGAAGCTGTACCACGGCTCAAGCAGCACGCTCTCGGCCTGCATGAGGCCCTGCCGCACGGCGCGGTAGGTAGCCTGGCGGAAGTCCCCGCCCTCGGTGTGCTTTAAGTGGGCGCGGCCCGCTGCCAGAGTGATGCGCATGTCGGTGATGGGCGATCCGGTCAGGACGCCTTTGTGCTGCTTCTCGGCCAAATGCGTCAGGATCAGACGCTGCCAGTTGCGGTCCAGCACATCCTCAGGGACGATGCTGTCAAAGCTCAGTCCGCTGCCGGGCGGCAGGGGCTCGAGCAGCAGATGCACCTCGGCATAGTGGCGCAGGGGTTCAAAGTGGCCCACGCCCTCCACGGTATTTTTGATCGTTTCGCGGTATAAAATACGCCCGGTGTCGAGTTCGATCTCGATATCAAAGCGATCCTTGACGATGCTCTTAAAAATCTCCGCCTGGATCCTGCCCATGAGCTGGACGCTGATCTCCTTTGCCGCCGCGTTCCACACCACGTGAAGCTGCGGGTCCTCCTGATCAAGCTGCATGAGCTTCGGCAGCAGGAGCATGGGGTCCGTCCCCTTATCCAGTCGCAGGCGGTAGCTCATCACCGGTTCCAGGATGGGGCTCTCCGCATCGGTCGAAGCGCCAAGTCCCTGACCCGGGCGTGTGGCGCTGAGGCCCAGAGCGGCGCAGACCCAGCCCGCCCTGATTTCCTCCGCAGTGTCGAACTTTATACCGGAGTAAACGCGAAGCTGGCTGATCTTTTCTTCGATCGGCTCGCCGTCCGCGTCCGTATATTTCAAAAGTGTGCGCACCCTGAGCGTCCCGCCCGTGACCTTGAGCCAGGTCAGGCGGTTGCCCTGACTGTCGCGAGAGATCTTATAGACCCGAGCGCTGAAATCCGGGCCGTAATCCGGCTGTGGAGCATAGCGCTCCAGCGCATCCAGAAACTCGTCCACGCCGTCGGTCTTGAGTCCCGAGCCGAAAAAACACGGGAAGAGGCGTCGGGCAGCGATCAGGCTGCGCAGTTTATTATCCCCGATGGCACCGTGTTCCAGGTATTCCTCCATGGCGCCCTCGTCACACATGGCAATGCTGTCGTCCCGCTCAGAAGTGCCGAAGTCGATACAATGCTCGGAAAGCCGTGCATTCAGTTCCTGTATCAGTGCGTCTCTCCCGTGGCCGGGCAGATCCATCTTGGTGACAAAGAGGAACGTTGGTACATGATAGCGCTCCAAAAGCTTCCACAGCGTTTCGGTGTGGGCCTGAACGCCGTCGGTTCCCGAGATGACCAGCACCGCGCAGTCGAGCACGCGCAGGGTGCGTTCGGCCTCGGCAGAAAAATCCACGTGGCCCGGGGTGTCAAGCAGTGTCAGGCTCCCCTCTCCCAGCGGCAGGACGGCCTGCTTGGAGAAGATGGTGATACCGCGCTGGCGCTCAAGCGCATGGGTATCCAGGAAGCTGTCGCGATGATCGACCCTTCCCAGCTTTTTCAGTTTTCCGGCGAGGTACAGCATCGCCTCGGACAGGGTTGTCTTGCCCGCGTCCACATGGGCCAGGATGCCCAGTACCAGATTTCTTTCATTCTTCATAGGCGCATTCTACCAGCTTTTTGGAAAAGAATCAATGAAAAATACGCCGGATTCCACGGTGTTATGTAACCTTTTGCACATTGCATGCAAAAATAAATACAATTTTCTGAAACTTTGTCTATTATTTTTGTTAGAGTCATGTTATAATTAGAGAGTATATTGCAATCACCATGACTATGAATACTTCTACTTTCTATATAAAAGGGGACACGCGAGATGAAAAAAATACTGGTTTTGGAGGACGAGTCCAATATTCGCAGCTTTGTGGTCATCAATCTGCGCCGCAGCGGCTTTGAGCCCATCGAAGCCGGCACCGGCGAAGAGGCTCTGGAGAAATGGAAGGTCAATCCCGACATCTGTCTTGCGCTGCTGGACGTGATGCTGCCGGATATCGACGGCTTTGAGGTCTGCCGCCGTATTCGCGCCTCCGGCTCCAAAATGGGCATCATCATGCTCACAGCAAAGAACCAGGAGATCGACAAGGTTACCGGGCTCATGACCGGGGCGGACGACTATGTCACCAAGCCCTTCTCCCCCGCCGAGCTTACTGCCCGTGTCGACGCGCTCATCCGCCGTCTTGGGGTGGACGAGGCGGAGAAGTCCTCCACCGAGATCGTCAGCGGTCCCTTCCTGCTCAACACCCGCAACCGCACGCTTGAAAAGGACGGGCAGCGTCTCAAGCTCACGCAGATCGAGTATATGCTCATCAAGCTCTTCATGGAAAACCCCGGCAAGGCCATGAGCCGCGAGGATATCCTCTCTGCCGTCTGGGGCAGCGATTTCACCGGCGAACTCAAGACCGTGGATGTGAACATCCGCCGCCTTCGCATCAAGATTGAAAACGACCCGACCGAGCCGGAATACCTCACCACCGTGTGGGGCTACGGGTATAAGTGGGGATACTGAGAAAAAGTGGAGTTTTGAGTTTGGAGTGTGGAGTTAAGGAGCGGCTCCGCCAATAGTAACGCGCAGCGTACGCTTTCAAGGTTTTGTATAAAACACAACAACTCCAAGCTCCAAACTCCAAGCTCCAGACTCCAAACTCAATTTAGGAAGTAACTACATGTTTGGCAACTTACGAACACAGCTTTTGCTGTCGAGCATTGCGGCGCTGGCACTGCTGCTGATGGGCACCTGGGCCTCGACCCACGGGCTCATGAGCTGGGCCACCGCCATCTATATCGCCGTTTGTGTCTATGTGCTGGCGGTCAATGTCTGGTTCTGGTACTGCGTGGCGGCACCGCTTGACAAGCTGCGCGATTTTGCAAAGCGCATCGCCTCCGGCAGCTACGGCATCAAGACCGAGGAATTTGAACCAGACGAAATCGGCTACCTTGCCGAGGAGATCAACAGTATCTCCGAGAAGACGGCGTTGGCTGAGAAGACCAGAACGGAGTTTATCTCCCAGGTCTCCCATGAGCTGCGCACCCCGCTGACCGCCATCACCGGCTGGGCCGAGACCATTGCCTACGATCCCGCGGTGCAGGGCGATTCCCTTCGCGGCATTCAGATCATCTCCAAGGAGGCCGAGCGCCTGACCAACATGGTCAAGGAACTGCTGGAGTTTACTCGCATCCAGGACGGCCGCTTCAATCTGCAGATTGAGCTGATCGACATCGCGGCTGAGCTGGAAGATGCGCTCTTTACTTATGGGGAACTCATGAAGCAGGGCGGCATGAAGGTCAACTATCGCGGCCCGAAGAACGAAATTCCGCTCATCCCCGGTGACTCCGAGAGACTCAAGCAGGTGTTCCTGAACCTGCTCGACAACGCCATGAAGCATGGCGGTGACGGCGGACGCATCGACGTCGACCTCAAGCAGGAGGAAGGTTCCGTGCGCATCCGCGTGCGCGACTACGGCCACGGCATCCCCGAGGCCGAGCTTCCTCACGTCAAGGAAAAATTCTACAAGGGCAGCTCGAAAAACCGCGGCACCGGCATCGGCCTCGCTGTCTGCGACGAGATCGTCACCCGCCACGGAGGCACCCTTGAGATCGACAATGCCCCCGGCAAGGAGGGCGGATGTCAGGTGACGGTGAAGCTGCCCATCGGCGCAAAGCTCAACGCACCCGGCAAATAAAATGCCTTTATCGCATATACAGAGGAGAATGCACATTGAAAAATCCCGGTTCCTGCAGTTTTAAGACATCCATCGGCGGTCAGGCCCTCATCGAAGGCATCCTGATGCGCGGACCGAAGAAGCAGGCCATCGTCTGCCGCACGGCTGACGGGCTTGTGGAAAAGGTCGAAGACCTCAAGTTCATCAAGGATCGCTACCCGATCCTCGGCTGGCCGCTCATCCGCGGCTGCGCCATTTTTCTCAGCTCCATGATCAACGGCATGCAGGCCCTGACCTACTCGGCCAGCCTCGTTCCCCTCGAGGAACAGGGCGAGCCCGACAAGATCGACCAGTGGATCAACAACCACTTTTCCGAAGAGAAGGCCAAAAACATCATCATCGGTGTAGCGGTGGTACTCGGCATCGCCCTGAGCCTGTTCCTGTTCATCTTCCTGCCTGCCCTGATCGTGAGCCTCGTGAAACCCCTGACTGAAAGCCTTTTCGTGCGAAACATCTCCGAGGGCCTGACCCGCGTGGTGATTTTGCTTGCCTACATGAAGCTCGTCACCTTCACCCCGGACGTCAAGCGCCTTTTTTCCTACCACGGCGCCGAGCACAAGACCATTTTCTGCTATGAGCACGGCAAGGAGCTCACAGTCGAAAACGTCCGCCCCGAGTCCCGCTTCCACCCCCGCTGCGGCACCAGCTTTCTCCTGGTCGTGGTGGTGGTCAGCATCCTGGTAAACTCGGTCGTGCGCGTACAGAACACCTTTGCCCGTATGGGCTTCCACCTGCTGCTCCTGCCCGTGGTCGTGGGCATCAGCTATGAAATCAACCGCTGGTGCGGCCTGCACGACAACTGGCTGTCCACCGCTCTCTCTGCGCCGGGCAAGTGGCTGCAGCGCATCACAACCAATGAGCCGGACGACAGCATGATTGAGTGCGCCATCCGCGCCATCGAGCTTGTCATTCCGGACCAACAGGGCAGCGACGCCTGGGGGAGCTGATCGTTTTTGAAAACGTATAACGAACTGTACATCAACACCCGCAACACCTTGAAGCGCGCTGAGATCAAAGCCTACGCCCTTGAGGCGCGGGTGCTGGTGGCAAGTGCCGCCGGCAAGAGCGTGCAGCAGCTTCTGCGGGATCTGAGTCTCTACACCACCGATAAAGTGGAAGAACTGGTTCAGGAATACACCGCGCGCCGGCTCAAGGGTGAGCCGGTGGCTTACATCACGGGAGACTGGGAGTTTTACGGTCTGCCGATGAAGGTGACAAAGGACGTGCTCATCCCACGTGCCGACACGGAGCTGCTGGTCGACCTCTCCAAGGAGGCACTGACGGGCTGGAAGATGGACGCACGCGTGCTGGATCTCTGCTGCGGAAGCGGCTGCATCACCTGCGCCATCGGACACGAGCTGCCCGCAACCAAGCTGGTCGCTGTGGATTTGAGCGCAAGCGCCCTCGAGGTCTGTCGCCAGAACGTGAATCTCAACCGCCTGACCACGCGTGCCATCTGCATGCAGGCCGACGCTCTCTCCTCTCCCCCGCTGGGGATCGGAAGTTTCGACCTCATCGTGTCCAACCCGCCGTACATCCAGAGCGATGAGATCCCGACCCTCGATCGCTCGGTGCGCGATTACGAGCCCTTGTGGGCCCTTGACGGCGGCAAGGACGGGCTGCGCTTTTACAAGGGCATCATCAAGCACTGGAAATCCCTTCTGCGCCCACAGGGCCTGCTGATCTTCGAGGTCGGCGAGGGCCAGGCCGACACCGTTGCCGACATGCTCATGGCGGCAGGCTTTGCCTCCTGTTCGATCCACAAGGACACGAGAGACGTGCTGAGAGCGGTAGTCGGGAGAATGTAAAACAGTGTGGAGTTTTATAATCTCTTCACGAGCAGGACACCATTAACTCCAAACCCCTAACTTTATTCCAAACTGCGTACATCATTACTTGCCTGAAAACATGGCAGATTGGAGAAATACAATGGCTGAAAAGAAAAAGGTTCCCGCAATCGTCGCGCCGACCAATGTCGACAGAAAAAAGGCGCTGGAAACCGCCATCGCCAAGATTGAAAAGGACTACGGCAAAGGCACCATCATGCGCTTGGGCGACGATATCTCCGTAAACGTTGAGGCGCTGTCAACCGGCTCTCTGGCGCTGGACCTGGCCCTCGGCATCGGCGGCATCCCCAAGGGCCGCATCATCGAGATCTACGGCCCCGAGGCCAGCGGCAAAACCACCCTTGCCCTGCATGCGGTAGCCTCCGCCCAGAAGGCCGGCGGCGACGCTGCCTATATTGACGTGGAGCACGCGCTCGAGCCTGCCTATGCCCGCGCTCTCGGTGTAGATATCGACAGCCTCCTGATCTCCCAGCCGGACACCGGCGAGCAGGCCCTGGATATTGCCGAGTCCCTGGTGCGCTCCGGCGCCGTGGATGTGGTGGTGGTCGACTCTGTTGCCGCTCTGATTCCCCGCGTTGAGCTTGAAGGCGAGGTCGGCGACACCGTGGTCGGCGCACTCGCCCGTCTCATGAGCCAGGCCATGCGCCGCCTCGCGGGCGCCATAGCGAAGAATAACTGCACCGTCATCTTTATCAACCAGCTGCGCCAGAAAATCGGCGTTATGTACGGCAACCCCGAGACCACGCCCGGCGGCCTGGCCCTCAAGTATTACGCCAGCGTCCGCATTGACGTGCGGCGCATTGAGACCCTCAAAGTCAACGGCGAAATGGTCGGCAACCGCACCCGCGCCAAGGTTGTCAAGAACAAGGTAGCGCCTCCCTTCCGTGAGGCGGAATTCGACATCATGTACGGCGAAGGCATCTCCAAGATCGGTGAGATCGTGGATCTCGGCGTGAAGCTGGAGATCATCGACAAGGCAGGCGCGTGGTTCACCGTGGACGGCAACCGCATTCAGGGCCGCGACGGCGTCAAGCAGTACCTGGCTGACAATCCAGAGGTCTGCGACAAGATCGAACAGGAGATCCGCGACAATGCCCACAAACTTATGAGTCCCCAGGCCATGAAGGCCGCCCAGGCCTCCGGCCGCGCTGCCGCCCCCGCTCCCGCTCTCGATGTGAGCGCAGCGGACTTTGAAGAGGACTGATTCCTGTTTATGCGCATTACATCCCTGAAACAGGTAACGGCCGAACATGTGACGGTCCTCTTTGAGGATGAAACAGACGTCAAATCCACCCTCGGCGTGGTGACAGAGCTCCGTCTTTTTTCCGGTAAGGAGCTGGACGATCGGGAGATGGAAGCCCTCATCCGAAACTCACGCCGGGCGCTCATGCGCGAGAAGGCGCTGGAACTGGTGTCCCAGCGGCAGATGTCAGCAAAGGAACTTTCCAGAAAGCTGCACGACAAGGGTGCGGACGAGGAAACAGCGGACTACTGCGTGCAGTGGGTTTTGGAGCGCGGGCTCATCGACGAGGAGCGCTACGCCGCTGCCATCGTGCGCCACTACGCGGCCAAGGGTTACGGTGAAGGCCGTCTGCGTCAGGAGCTTATGCGCCGCGGGGTGTCCCGTGAGCTGTGGGACGACGCGTTGGGTGAGATGCCGGTGGATACGTCAAAGCTCGACCGTCTGGTCGCGTCAAAGCTCCGCGATCCCGGCGACCGGGACGCGGTGCGAAAGCTCAGTGCTTCGCTCTACCGCCGGGGCTTCTCCGGGGATGAGATCCGCGAGGCGCTGGAGCGGGCGCGGGCGTCGTTCGAGTACGAGGAATAAGTTATGGAAAAAACTTTCGCAATGATCTCGCTGGGCTGTGCCAAGAATCTGGTCAACAGCGAGCAGATGCTTTATCTGATGAGCGAGGCGGGCTTCACACTGGTTCCTGAGCCGGATGGAGCCGACCTTGTGATCGTAAATACCTGCGGCTTCATCGACGCCGCGAAGAGCGAGGCCATCGACAACATCCTCGAAATGGCAGAGCTTAAGAAATCCGGAAAACTCGGCGGCATCATCGTAACCGGCTGTCTGTCGGAACGCTACAAGGACACGATCTTGCAGGAGCTGCCGGAAATCGACGCTGTGCTCGGCATCAGCAATTTTAAGGACATTGTCTTTGCCGCAAACGCCGTTCTGGAGCGGCGCAGCCTCAGCCTCTTTGCCGATCAGAGCGCGCCGGTGGATGAGATCCCGCGTGTAGTCACCACCGGGCCGGGCTGGGCGTATCTTCGCATTGCCGAGGGCTGCAACAACTTCTGCGCCTTTTGCGCCATCCCCTATATCCGGGGACGCTACCGCTCGCGCAGCATGGAGAATATCCTTGAGGAAGCGCGGGATCTGGCCGCTCACGGAGTCAGAGAGCTCATCGTCATTGCTCAGGATATCACCCGCTACGGCACCGATCTGTACGGAAAGCGCTGCCTGGCGGAGCTTTGCCGGAAACTCTCGGAGATTGAGGGCATCGAGTGGCTGCGGCTTCACTACCTGTATGTTGATCAGTTCGACGATGAGCTCATCAACGAAATTGCAAACAATCCCAAAATCGTCAAGTATCTGGATATCCCCATCCAGCATATCAATGATAATATCTTAAAGAGTATGAACCGCCGCGGCACGGGCGCTGACATCCGGAAATTGTTTAAAGTGCTGCGCGAGCGTGTGCCCGGTCTGGTTCTGCGTACCAGTCTGATTGCGGGTCTCCCCGGTGAGAATGATGCCGAATTTGAAGAGCTGTGCGAGTTCTTGAAAGAAGCGCGGATCGAGCGCGTCGGTGTCTTCCCCTTCTCTCCCGAGGAAGGGACCCCCGCAGCGCAGATGGAACATGTGGATTTCGAGGAGGCACAGCGCCGCGCAGACTTGATCCTCGAACTGCAGGCGCCCATCATGGAAGACTTTTGTCAGGGCTTCGTGGGCAAAACCATCGACGTGCTGTGCGAGGGCTTCGATGAGGAGAGCCGGAGCTGGTATGGCCGATGTTACGCCGATTCCCCCGATATCGACGGCCAGGTCTTTTACGAGGGCTTCGGCCGCGAGGGCGAGATCCAGCGTGTGACCATCGACGAGACTGAGGACGGCATGCTTTACGGGCATATGGAGGAGGATTGGGCATGAACACCACCGCCAACAAGATCACCATGGTCCGCGTGGCGCTGATCCCCGTGTTCCTGGTTCTCTGTTACCTCGATTACCGCATCGCCGCTACTGTCGTTTTCATCATTGCAAGCCTTTCGGACCTGCTGGATGGCTACATCGCCCGGCACTATAACCAGGTCTCCAACTTCGGCAAGTTCATGGACCCGCTGGCAGACAAGATGCTGGTGCTGTCGGCCATGTGCTTTCTGGTGGAGAAGGGACAGATGCCCGGCTGGGTCGTGGCCGTGGTTTTGTTCCGGGA
This sequence comes from Candidatus Limivicinus sp., assembly GCA_045130755.1. Lineage (GTDB taxonomy): Bacteria > Bacillota > Clostridia > Oscillospirales > Oscillospiraceae > Limivicinus. Next base: position 13,264 of record JBGUQD010000087.1, read on the forward strand.
ATTTGCGGTGTCCGGCCTGCGCCTTATCGCCGCCGAACGTCAGCACGTCATCGCCGCCGCCTGGTCCGGCAAGATCAAGACCACCTGCACGATGATCGGCCTCTGTTTTGTTCTGGTGTTCACGCAGTTTGAGTGGCTGAACATCTTCGTCTCCGCTGTCATTCTGATAACAACCGTCTATTCCGGCGTTGAGTACTTTTGGAAAAATAAAGACGTTTTTAAAGATGTAGATTGACGTCAGAAGACGCTCGCACCGCTCCCTCCTTCTTCCTTCCGAAATCAGAGCCGGTGCTTCGATTTTGAATTACTGGTTTTTCTATCCTGTACACAAAAGGAGTAAAGTTCTATGATCCTGTACAATTCTGCTTCGCGTAAACGGGAAGAGTTTGTTCCCAACGACCCCAGCCTCGTCAAGATGTACACCTGCGGCCCCACGGTCTACCACTTTGCACACATCGGTAACCTCCGCTCCTACATCATGGAGGATATTCTGGAGAAGTACCTGCGCTATGCGGGTTATAATGTCAAGCGCGTCATGAACATCACCGACGTGGGCCACCTGACCTCCGATGCCGATGAGGGCGAGGACAAGATGCTCAAGGGCGCAAAGCGTGAGCACAAGTCCGTCATGGAGATCGCGCAGTATTACACCGATGCTTTCTTTGACGACTGTGCAAAGCTCAATATCAAAACCCCCGACGTGGTCGAGCCCGCGACGCACTGCATCGACGATTACATCAAGATCATCACCAGGCTCATGGACACGGGCTACGCCTACTTTGCCGGCGGCAATGTGTACTTTGACACCTCGAAGCTTGAGCGCTACTATATCTTCAATGACTTCAAGGAAGAGGATCTGAACGTCGGCGTGCGTGAGGGCGTCGAGGAAGATACCAACAAGCGCAACAAGAACGACTTTGTGCTGTGGTTCACCAAATCCAAATTTGAGGATCAGGCCCTCAAGTGGGATTCCCCCTGGGGCGTAGGCTATCCCGGCTGGCACATCGAGTGCTCCGGCATCTCCATGAAGCATCTGGGTGAAAATATCGACATCCACTGCGGCGGCATTGACAACGCTTTTCCCCACCATACCAACGAAATTGCCCAATCTGAGGCCTATCTTGGCCATCCATGGGTGAAATATTGGATGCATGTTCTCCACTTGAACACCACTTCCGGTAAAATGAGCAAGTCCAGCGGTGAGTTCCTGACCGTCTCCCTGCTCGAGCAGAAGGGCTATGATCCTCTCGCCTACCGCTTCTTCTGCCTGCAGAGCCACTACCGCAAGAGTCTGGTGTTCACCTGGGAGAACCTCGACAACGCCCAGGGCGCGTACAACAAGCTCATCGCCCGCATCGCGGCCCTCAAGCCCGAGGATGGGGAAATCGACGAGACAGCCTTTAACGAGCTTGACGGGAAGTTCCGCGCCGCCATGGACAACGACCTCAATTCTTCTCTTGCAGTCACAGCGCTGTACGATGTTCTCAAGGCCAATACCAACGACGCAACCAAGCTCAAGGCTATCGGCGCATTTGACACCGTGCTGGGTCTGAGTCTGCTTGAAAAGGCCGCTGTGAAACGCGAGGAGCTCAAGCGCCAGCAGGTCGCGGCAGGCCAGTTCACCATCGTCTCCGAGTCCGGCGAGAGTGATGCCGAGGTAGAGGCAAAGATCATGGCCCGCCAGGACGCGAAGAAAGCCAAGAACTTTGCCGAGGCCGACCGCATACGCGACGAGCTCAAAGCCGCCGGGATAGAAGTCACCGACATTCCCCACGGCGCCAAGTGGAAGAGAATCTGATACGATAAGACGCAGACAGCGCCGCACGTTTCGTGCGGCGCTGTTTTTGTTCACCCCACCCCAAAGGGATACGTCGAATTGCGATCCAGCGGATAATACTTGTAGTTGCTGTTCACCGGGCGTTCCCCGCGGCCGAGGGCCCAGTCGATCATGCCGTACTCGATGGCGTCGGTGATGATGCCGTAGTGCCCGCCGCCGGCGCACTCCACGATGGTAACATCGTTGCCGTGTACGACCATGAGCTCGATGGCACGCTTGTTCATACCCACGCCGCCGAACTCCAGCAGATAAAAGCGCGTACCCGCCCGGGCTGTAATGTCGCACTGCTCTGGCGTCATGACGTGGCTCTCCACCTCCCAGTGCATACCGGCATCGAAGGTCATGACCATTTTGGCGGCCAGGCCGTGGTTTTCATACAGGATCGCCGCGCCCTGGCAGGCGGTATAGGCCCCCATACTGGCCCCGCAGAGAACCAGATCATGCAAGAAAACATTGCTTTCAATGGCCGCCTGCTCGAGAGCCCGGTACGAATCCTCCACCTTATCCGCCACATGGCCGTAGCCGTTGGCATAGCAGAGAAGCATAATGGCGTTGGGCGGGTCCGGGGCATAGACATATTCGCTGAGGTAGTTGTTGGCAAGGGCCTCGTCGTAGCCGCCGGGATAGAAGATCATGCAGCCGGTCTCTGGCCCTGCGTTCTTGGGCACATAAATAAGCCCCAGGCGGTGATAGTACAGGATGCCCTTACCGAGATCGGTACCCGCGTACTCGGAATAGTTCACCGGCTCGTCGGTGCCCTCAGCCATGGTGACGATCCTGTCCAGGCAGCGCTGCTTGATCTTCAGGCTGTCGCGATAGTCTCCCAGTTCGTTCCAGCGCTGCACAGCCTCATCCAGCCTGCAGGCATAGGTCGCTTCCAGGGCCCGGTCGTAGAGCGTTTCGCGGCAGGTGTTCATGAGCTCTTCCGCGCCGGGGTAGTCGTTCATTGTACCAAGCAGGGAAATCGCCTCGGAAAGGCGGTCGCTTTTTGCATAGTCCTCTGCACGGCGGTAATCGCATTCCTGTGCGCGCAAGGCAGCGTCTTCAAACTCCCCGAGAGCAAGGAAGGCTTCCTTAGCATCGAGGTAGCTGCCGGAATCAAGCAAAGCCTCGGCAGCAGCATAGGCACTTTCCTTCTCCTGCTGAACGCGCAGGGCTTCGCATTCGTCGGCCTCCGCCCGGAGATTGAGAGAGAGATAGAGATCACGCGCCTCCTGATAGCGTCCGGCCTCCCGGTACTCCAGGGCCGTTTGCAGGGCCTTGTCGTATTGCTTATCCTTCCATAGCCGCCATCCCACAAGCCCGCCCAGAGCCAGCAAAAGCAACACCAGAACAGCCGTCAGGATATGTTTCGTCTTTTTGCTCACCGGCACGCCCTCCGATGTAGTTTACATAATTCAGTATTCATAATTCTGTTTACATATTCGTATTATGTAGTTTTGTTTTCGCGTCTTTATTACATAATATTATTCACGTAATTTAATTAACATATATTAGTTTACGTAATGCTTATTTTCTCACATCAAAGCGCTCTCCCGCATTGTAACGCAAAAAGGCATCTTCCAGCCGGAAGATGCCTTCTGCTTTGTGTAAATTACAGGCGCTCCTTGACCTTCGCAGCCTTGCCCACGCGATCACGCAGGTAGTACAGCTTTGCTCTGCGGACCTTGCCCTTGCGGACGGTGGTGACAGAGACGATGGAGGGAGAGTGCACGGGGAAGACCTTCTCGCAGCCGACACCGTAGGAGATGCGGCGGACGGTGATGGTCTCATTGATGCCGCCATGCTTCTTGGCAATGATGGTGCCCTCGAAAGCCTGGGTGCGCTCACGGTTGCCTTCCTTGACACGGACGAGAACACGGACGGTATCGCCCACGTTCATTTCGGGCAGTTCCTTCTTGGTGAACTGCTCGGAGAGAATTTTAACCAGATCCATTATGTGATCCTTCCTTCATATAGACGTTCTTATCAGAGGGACAAAAGCCTTGACAGCGGACCGCCTTTCTCGTGGCTGTGCAGCCTACCTGCACAAGCTATGGTAGTTTACCATACTTTTTGGCACAATGCAAGTATTATTTACCGGAAAATCTCCATGTTCTCCAGATAATTCTCGATCCGAACAAATTTTTCGAAGTCCGGGGCGATGTCCGGTTTCAGTTGCCGCAGGGCATCGGCCAGGAGCGCAGGATTCAGAGTCGGCTCCTGTGCGGAGATAAGGGCATGGAGTTTTACTTCCCCCTCCCCTGCCGTGAACGCAATGTCCCGGATGGCGGGGCGGATATCGCTCTCGCCCACGCCGCGCTTGGTCTTCTTGGTGATGACGATGGACTCCCGCGCGTAAAAATCCGTCAGGGCTTTCGCCATTTCAGCGGTATCCCGCGTGTCGTATTCAAAGCTGCCCTCGATCTCCAGGAATTTCAGCAGCGCGACCTTATTGATCTGCTCATAGCATTCGGTAACTTTGATGCCCTCCGGCATCACGGCGGTCAGGCGAGCGGGCAGCTCTGTGAGATCAGCGTCCCCCTTGAGGCGGAAGTCCATGATCTCGCAGTGACTCGCCACACCCACCGACAGAGGCAGGGCGATGGAGATCTGCGGGTGGGGGTTGAAGCCCTCGGAATACTTGAGCTCGTATCCCGCGCGGGAAAAGGCCCGCTGCATGGTGTGCATCAGGTCGAGATGGGAGATATAGGCCGCGCGCCCGGTCTTTTCAAAACGAAGTCTGAACTTATCCATCGCACTTGCCCCCTTCCATGAGTCTAAGCGCCCCGCAGGCCGAGCACTGATGGCGGCAGTCGGGTGAGAGCGTGGAGCTGTAGCACTTTTCCCGCTCGCGCTTGAGGTGATCTTTCCGCACGCCGACGTCGATCATGTCCCAGGGCAGAATCTCGTTCACATCCCGCTCCCGCTCGGCATAGAAGCTCACGGAGAGGCCGTGCCGGTCCATAGCATCCATCCAACGCTTAAAGCTGAAATAATCCGTCCAGGCCTCAAGCCTGCCTCCATTTCGCCAGACCTCCTCCAGCACCGGGCCCAGGCGCCGGTCACCGCGGGAGAGGACAGCTTCGACGACGCTGGTGTCCGCGTCGTGCCAGTTGTAGACCACATTGCGGGAATTGATGCTGGCGCGCAGGAGATTGACTCTCCTGAGATATTCTTCCTTCGTGATTTGAGGCTCCCACTGGAAGGGGCTGTGGGGCTTGGGGATAAAGCAGGAGGTGGAAACCGTAATCTTCACGCCGCGATTTTTGTTCTTCGCGTTTTCCCGCCAGCAGTGCAGGATTCTGCCCGCCATGTCCGCGATGCCAACGATGTCCTCGTCCGTCTCGGTGGGCAGGCCCAGCATGTAATAGAGCTTGACCGAGTTCCAGCCGCCGGCAAAAGCGATGGCACAGGTGTGCAGCAGATCCTCCTCGGTGACGTTTTTGTTGATCGCATCCCTGAGGCGCTGGCTGCCGCCCTCAACGGCGAAGGTCAGGCCGCTCTTGCGCACCTTCTGGAGCTTTTCCATGATCTCCATTGAGAAGTTGTCCGCCCTCAGGGAGGGCAGCGACAGGCCGATGCTGCGGCTCTCGCAGTAATCCAGCAGCCCGTCGCAAAGCTGGGGCAGGGGGCGATAGTCGCTGGTGGAGAGCGAGAGGAGCGTCACGTCCTCATGCCCGGTGTTTTTCAGGGCTTCGATGCCCTGTCGGACAAGCGTTTCGTATTTCTTGGCCCGGATGGGGCGGTAGATGTAACCCGCCTGGCAGAAGCGGCAGCCGCGCACGCAGCCGCGAAACAGTTCGAGATTAACCCGGTCGTGCACCACCTCGGTAGATGGGACGATGGGATTTACAGGATAGGGCGCGGTGTCAAGGTCTATGACGATGCGCTTGGTAACCTTCTCCGGTGCACCGTCCTTAGCAGTGATGGAGGCCACAGTCCCGTCGTCGTTGTAGGCAATATCATAGAGGGAAGGCACGTACACGCCGCCGATCTGCGCGGCCTTCCGCAGGAAATCGCGCTTGGACCAGTTTTCCAGCTTCGCGGTGTGGAGAAGCTCCAGCAGTTCGTTGTTCATCTCCTCACCTTCGCCAATGACAAAGAGGTCCACAAAATCCGCCATGGGTTCTGCGTTGACACAGGCGGAGCCGCCCGCAAATACCAGGGGCAGCAACTCTGTGCGGTCGGCGCTGTGCAGGGACAAACCCGCCTGATCCATCATGTCCAGCACCGTTGTGTAGGCCATCTCATAGCCGATGGAAAAGGCCAGCGCGTCGAACCTGTCGAGGCTGTCCCCGCTCTCGAGAGCGTAGAGGGGCAGACCCGCCTTCTTCATCTCGTCGTACATGTCTCCCCAGGGGGCAAACACCCGCTCACACCAGACATAAGGAAGGCTGTTCATGGTGTGGTAGAGGATACTCATGCCGAGGTTCGACATGCCGATTTCGTAAGTGTCGGGGAAACAGAAGGCCACACGCAGTTCGACCTTCTCCTTGTGCTTGATGATCTGATTATACTCGCCGCCCGTGTAGCGCGCAGGCTTCTGAACTTTGGGCAAAATGCGTTCCAGTCTTTTATCCATAATCTTCTCCTGTATAGAGATTAGCGCTATTCTAAATGATTTTCCCGCATTTTACAAGTGTTTCCTCCTCATTCCGGGAAAGCAGCAGCCAGATTGCGGCAGCGAGGGGCGCAGTGCTCTTTTTCCAGACGGCAAGCAGCACCCCGCCTGTTAGCAGCAGCGCCAGCAACACTGTGCTCACCGCTCGGCAGAGCTCTTCACCGCGTATCTCGCCGAGGGTCAGCACGCACAATTGATAAAACACCTGTCCCCCGTCCAGCGGCTTCAGCGGCAAAAGGTTGAATGCCGTCATCAGCAGGCTCAACCCCGCGCTCTGTTCCAGCCAGTCAACGCCGGTGAGCCCCACAAGCGCATAGGCTGCGCCGCCGAAGGGTCCGGCCAGCGCCGCCAGGATATGGCCCGCCGGGGTACAGGACCCGTCATAGCGAATACAGAGCCCGCGGGTATCCAGGGAGAAGCCGGTGATGCGCTGCCCCAGCAGACGCAGGGCGAGGATGTGGGAAAGCTCATGGGTGAGGATCGGCAGCGCAGCGATAGGCAGCAGCACAAACCCGCCGCGATAATACAGACACGCGGTCAGCAGCACTGCCACAAGACTCAGCCCCAGATTCCTGCGCTGCATGCCATCCCTCCCCTCTCCATATATAGTAGTACTCTGAAGCAGATTATATGCGAACAGCCCCGGATCACTCCGGGGCTGTTAAACGATTTTTATTTCCAGTTCTCCACGAAGATTTTCATGACCTCGTACAGTCTCTCGGTGGAGGAGATGCTGAGTCTCTCGCGGACCGAGTGGACCTCGCGCAGATCCGGGCCGAGGGAGACGCAGTCGAAGTCCGGGCGCTTTTCCATGAACAGGCCGCACTCGAGACCGCCGTGGGTGGCGGTGATTCCGGGCTCCTTGCCGTAGACCGCGGCGCAGGCCCGGGACATGGCATCCCGCAGGCGGGATTCCTTCTTAAAGGCCCAGGCGGGATAGGGGTCATGGGTGTTGAACGCCGCGCCAAAGAGACTGCACAGGGCTTCCAGGCGCTCGGCAAGCATGTCTTTCTGGCTCTGGATGGAGGAACGGAGGCTGAAATACAGGCCGATGCCCTCCTCCTTCGTCTCGATCACGCCGAGGTTCAGAGAGGTCTGCACAAGGCCCGGGATGTCCATGCTCATGGCCTGCACGCCGTAGGGGGCCAGCAGCATCATGTTGAGCAGGGCCTTTGTTCTCTCAGCTGAAAACACTCGCTCAGCGGCAGCGGCGGGTGCGGTCTTCATGCGAAGGCCGGGGTCAGGCGTCAGGTACTCATTTTGGAACATGGCCTCGTCGGATGCGCACAGCGCCTCAAACGCCCCTGCCTTATCCGTGGGGACAGCGACGACAGATCGGCAGTAAAGCGGGATCACATTGGTGAAGGTGCCGCCCGCCATGGATGCGACACGCAGCCCGGTTTCCTTCTCCGCACGGTACAGGAAACGGCCCATGAGCTGAGTGGCGCTTGCGCGGCCCTTGTCGATCTCCGCGCCGGAGTGCCCGCCCTTGAGCCCGTCGATCACGATCTCATAGAAACACACCCCTTCGGGTACGGTCTCCCAGTCGGCGGGGAACAGGCAGTCGGCCCGCACGCCGCCGGCGCAGCTGACGGTCAGATAGCCCTCTTCTTCGGAGTCGAGGTTGATGAGATTTCTGCCCTCGAGCACGGACAGATCCGCGCCCAGTGCGCCGAACATGCCAGTCTCCTCATCGGTGGTGAAGAGCGCTTCGAGTCGGGGATGCTGCAGGTTTTCGTCGTCCAGCAGCGCCATCGCGATGGCAACGCCGATGCCGTTGTCGGCGCCGAGGCTGGTCTTGTACGCTTTGACCCAGTCCCCGTCCACAACGAGATTGAGGCCGTCCCGCTTCATGTCGATGCCGCAGTCGGGCTCAAAGGCGCAGACCATGTCGATGTGGCCCTGGAAGATCAGGGGCTCGGCGGTTTCATAGCCGGGGCTTGCTTCCTTCCAGATGATGACATTGTTATGCTCGTCCTGCTTATACTTCAGTCCTCGCTCCTTGGCAAACTTTACACACAGGTCGCTGACCTGTTTGGTGTTGCCCGAGCCGTGGGGCACGGAGCACAACATTTCAAAGAATTCAAAAACCTTTTCGGGCTTGAGGCCCTCCAACTTTGCCATGGTATCCTCCTTAAAAAACATCCCATGCCGGGGCATGGGATGTAATGATTTTGTGATGCTTCAGAACTCCGCACCCGCGAGGACATCTTCCTCCTCGGTGGGAATTTCCTCGTCCTGCATCTCGGCTTCCGTCGGGGCGGAAACGAACTCCGTCATCCACGCCTCTTCGGGCAGACCCGCCATGTAGCCGGGGATGTTGACGATGATGCCGTCCATATTGTAGGGCAGCTTGAGGGAAATGTCAACGGTCTCGGCGTCCTGGCCCTTTTCCTTGATGAGTTCAAGGGTCATGGAGAAGCTCTGGCCGATGTTGGTGGCGCTGGTACGCTCCTTGGGCTGGAGCTTGGACAGACGCTCGCCGTTTACATAGACCGTGGCGCGGTAATAGGGCTTATAGGTCTCGCCGTTGTAGTCGAGGCTCTTGTTATCCACATACACGGTGTGGCCGCGGCCGATGACCATCATGCAGGCGGCGATCACAACCAGCAAAGCGATGGCGCCGAGGCGGAAGAACAGACGTCTCTTATTCATTTTGCCGCCTCCTCATTCTGCGCCGCCTGGAGTTGCTGGGCAGCTGCGCTCTTGTGCTTGCGCTTCTTGGTCTCGTACATGATGAGGGCCAGGGTGATAACCGCGTAGGACACGAACACGCGGAAGTATTCGCCGATCATGGAGTCGCCGGTAATCATGGCGCCTGCCTTGGGGGCCACGATGAACATGGTGTGGAACAGCACTACGCCGAGGAAGACGTTGCCGATGGATGCCTTGTCAACGCTGGCACCGCCGACCAGCAGCGCCGCGATGCAGAACATGCCGATCTGTGAGTGGGAGCTGTAAGTGGCGATATTGCCCATGTTCTGCAGGTAGATGACCATGCCGAAGCCCGCGAGCACGGTGGACATGACGATGGAGATGATGCGGGTGCGCTCGACATTGATGCCGGCGTCACGGGCGACATTCATATCCTGGCCCACTGCGCGCATATCCTGACCCAGCTTGGTCTTTCTGAACCACACGATGAACAGGCACAGCAGACCGATGATGATAAAGGTCAGCACCGGAATCTTCACTCCGCTCACACGCACGGCCAGCAGGTTATCCAGGCACTGGCGCATGTTCAGCAGGGACACGGTATTGCGGATGCCGTAGCCGCGGGGCAGCTTGACGGAGAAATGCTTGATGGGGATGATGGAGCCCATCATGTACAGCACGATCAGCTGATAGATGCCGTTCATGAAGAAGCTGATGATGTAGGAGGTGATCATCTCGCGGCCCTTGGCCATGTTGAGGATCTTGCCGCAGAAGGCGCCTAGAAGGATGGAGATGGGAATCGAGAGGATCATCGCGAGCACCACGCCGGGGATGCCCCAGATCTGCCAGTCAGAGACCAGGATCAGGGCGATCTCGCCTGCCATGGCGCCGAGGGTCATGCCGAAGTTCAGGCCCATGCCGGACATGATGGGGATCAGCAGGGCGAGGATCAGGAAGATATTGCGCCCCATACGGGTGACGATCTCATTGAGCAGATAGCTGAAGGAGAAGCCGGAGATAGGGATGCAGACCGCGCAGATGATGACGAACATGATCGGAACGGTGTTGTCACGGAGGAAGGACAGAACTTTATTCTCTTTTTTCATTTCGTCGCCTCCGTTTTTCTGGTCAGTGCGTAGAGAATCATGCCCTGGGAAGCCACAACGCGAATGACCTCGCTCATGTCCATGTGGATCATGTTGTTCATGACCGTCGGGGTCATGGTGACAATTCCCTGGAAGAGGAAGGTGCCGATGACGACATTTGCGATGGTGGCCTTGTTGACGGTGGCGCCGCCGATGAGGATGGCGGACACCGCGGGCAGCGCCATGTAAAACGGCGCCATGTAGAGCTGGATGAACCCGAAGCCCTGCTCATACACCAGGATACCGATGGCGGCAAGCCAGGTGGAGAGGATGACGGACAGCATACGCATCTTATCGACATTGACACCGGCAGCTCTTGCAAAGGTGGGGTTGGAGCCGACGGCGGTCATGGCGGTGCCGGTCTTGGTGTGCAGGAATGCCCACATGCCAAAGGCGAGAACCGCGAAGAACAGGAGCGTACCGGTGGGGATGGAGAGATTGCCGATGTTGAGCTGCAGAAAGCCCGCCAGCACCTTGTCATAAAAGCCCTCGAGAGAGATGGTGGTACGCAGGCCCTTGCCCGCAAAGCCCCAGACCATCGTCGGGCTGTGGTACGGCAGCAGCAGCCACATCATGCACATGAAGGACACGGAAGAAAATCCCACATAAGTGGCGATCATCATCTCGCCGCCCTTGATCTTGTTGAGAAGCCAGCCGTAGAGCGTGCCGAGGACCACAGCGAAGGGCGTCGCGATCAGAATAGCCATCAGGAAGCTCAGGGGGCCGGTAAAGCCAAACTCGATGGAAAGGGTCGCGCCCAAAAGACCGGAGATGATGCCGAGGGGCAGGCCAAAGTTGAGGCCGCAGCCGGAGTGGATCATCGGCACCATGGCCAGCACCATGATGGCATTCCAGCTGAAGCGGTTGATGGTGTTGCTGATCTGGGTCCAGAAATCCGCGCCTACGAAGGGCGCCGCGATAAACAGGAGCAGCAGGAAGGCTGCAATAATGAGTCTCGGCAGGCCGAAGTTTTTCGCAAAGATATGCAGCCGGTCGCCTATTGTCAGATTGGTTCTGTCTAATGTTTCGTTCATGCTGCCCTCCTCACTTTACCATGCTGACCATCAGCATGCCAAAGTCCTCCGACGGGTCAGTCGCCGGAAGGATGCCTGCGATCTTGCCGCCGGACACAATGGCGATGCGGTCGCAGATGGATCGAAGCTCCTCAAGTTCGGAGGAGATCATGACCACGGTGACGCCGCTTTCGCGGTTGAACTGCCGCAGCGCCTCGAGCACCAGTGCCTTGGCGCCCACGTCGATGCCGCGGGTAGGCTCGGAGACGAAGAGGAATTTCGGTTCGAGCGCAAAAGCCTTGGCAAGGCAGATCTTCTGCTGGTTGCCGCCGGACAGCTCTTTCGCCTTCTGCTTGGAGCCGGTGCACTTGATGGCGAGCTCGTCGATGTAGCGCTCGGTCACCTCGCGGATGGCCTTCTCGTCGCGCCACTTGATAAGGCCGCCGAGATAGTCTTTCAAAAACTTGTTCTGCACCTGCATGGCCGGGAAGGCCACGTTCCACTCCAGTGTCTCGTCGAGCAGCAGGCCCACGCCGCGCCGATCCTCCGACACGAAGGCCAAAGAGGAATCCAGGCACTTGCGGGGACTGTTGAGGGGGATCTGCTTTCCGTCAAACTCGATGGTGCCGCCCGCCTCATAGAGGCCCATGATGCCATTGGGGATGCCGAGCTTGCCCTGACCGGCGAGGCCGCCGATGCCCAGGATTTCGCCCTCCTTCACGTCCAGGCTCACGTCGCGCACGGTCTCGCCGGGCATGTCGACCCAGAGGCGCTTGATGGACATGATGGTCTTTGCATCAGAATGATCGCGTATATCTGCTTTGGCGGCAGTCGCAACGCTGCGGCCCACCATCCATTTAGAAATCTCACTGACATTGGTGCTCGCCGCCGGAACATCCGAAACGACGTAGCCGTCGCGCATGACCACGACCTTGTCGCACACCGACAGGATCTCATGCAGTCTGTGCGTGATGAAGATGACTGCGATGCCTTTCTCCGACATGGAGCGGATCGAGGCGAGCAGGGCATCGGCCTCTTTCTCGGTCAAAACGGCCGTCGGCTCGTCCAGGATCAGGAGCTTGAGCTGATCCTTGCTGAGCTCGCGCGCAATCTCGGTAAACTGCTTGTGACCGACGGGCATGTCACTGATGACCATGTCCTTGTCGATATGGAAGCCCATCTTGTCGATGGCGGTTTCCGCACGGCCGGTCATTTCATTATAATTCAGAGTGTCGAGTCTGTCTCCGAAGATCTCCGAGACAATATTCTTCTTTTTCGGCTCGCGGTTGAGCAGGATATTCTCCGTGGCTGTGAAGCCGGGGATCAGGGAAAACTCCTGGTGTACCATGCCGATGCCGGCGGCCAGCGCGTCAAAGGGCGTGTTGAACGTCACCTTCTCGCCGTTTATGAGGATATCGCCCTCATAACCGCCAGTCTCACGGATCACATCCATGCCGAAGAGGATCTTCATGAGCGTGGACTTGCCCGCACCGTTTTCGCCGCACAGGCCAAGCACTTCGCCCTCAGCCAGGGTGAGGTTGATGTCTGTCAGCACCTGGTTGCCAAAGAAGTCCTTTTTGATGTTGCGCATCTCCAACAAAGGAGTATTTGCATTTGCCATTTTTCTTACCCACCTATGTAAACGATGAGGGGAGGGAGCGGAAACTCCCTCCCCTTTTATGATGCTGAAAAAATGCCGGGAAAAGAATTACTTGACGGTGAAGTACTTCTCGGGAACCTCAACAGAGGTAGAGCCCATGTAGTGACCCGGGTTGCCCATGATGTAGGTATCCTGGTACACGAGGAAGGTGTTCTCAGCCTTCACGCCGGTCTCCGCATTGGTGTAGTTGGAGCCGTTCCACTCAGCGCCGGGGGAGAAGACCTCGTAGGCCTTGGCGATGTCGTCGATGTCAAGCAGCTCGCTCTCGCCCTTGATGACGTTCAGAGCATGCTGGGCAAGACCGGCGGACACGGTGTAGCCGTAGGAGTAAGCCCAGGTGCCGAAGCGGCCCTCGCCGCCCTTTTCAACGATAGCCTGCTCGACCTTGGCGAGGATCTTGGCATAGTCGCCAGCCTCAGCGGTCAGGTCGATGCCCAGGGCGCCGGGGTAGCCCATGGTGGGAGAGGGCAGGTCAGCCTCGACGAAGCATCCGCCGTAGGCAAGCAGCTGCTTGAGCAGAGGCTCGGTGTGAGCGTCGTTGGTGCAGAAGAAAGCGGAATCCTTGCCGTACTTCTCGATCCATTCGGGAGCCTTCTCAAGGATGTAGGCCTGAGCGCCGGCAACACCGACATCGGTGGTGGGGTCGGGAGCGGTCTCAAGCACGAACTGCATGCCGAACTCCTCGCAGGCGGCCTTCATGATGGCCACGCGGCGGCTCATGGTCTCGTAGGACATGTGGCGGGGGAAGGAGATGTGAACGAAGGTGTTGCAGCCCATCTCGTGCGCGGTGCGGATCATCAGGTAGCCGCGGGCGACGAAGTCGTTGTTGCAGACGAGGTCAGCAGCGGAGCCGATCTCGGGCAGGTCTTCGTGGGACTCACCGGCGATGCAGAGGATGTCGGGGCGACGCTCTTTGATCTG
>JBGUQD010000088.1:0-10755 GCA_045130755.1 Candidatus Limivicinus sp.
GCGGTCCGTGGAGAGCAGACGGTTGTCCGCATCGGTGCCGGTGGAGTCGGTATGACCGGCAATGACGATCGAGTCCAGATACTGGAGCGTGTTGGAATCACTGAGAAAAGCGGAGAAGGCGTCGATCAGGCCGTTGAGGACGGTCACGCTCTCGGGCTTCAGGTTCGAAGAGCCGAGATCGAAGAACACACCCTCCGAGAGGATGATGTTGCCGTTGTCGCCGATGGAGACCTTGGAGGCGTCGCCGATGATGTCCACAAGGCTGTCCGTGATCTGCTTGAGCACCGACAGCCGCAGCGCCGCGACCGTGGTCATCTGGCTGCGCAGCGTGACGATCTCGTTGTTCGCCGCCGCGAGGTAAGCCTTCTGATCCTCTATGAGTTTCTGCTGATCGCGGATGGCGTCGGTCTGCTGGTTGATCTGAATGGCGTAGAGTTCCAGCTCGTCCTGCTTCCGGTTGAGATCGTCGGTCAGGCTCTGCAGATCCTGCTGGGCCAGGTTATACTGCTCCATCATGAGAGCAAGGTCGGCCTTGGCCTTGCGGTATTCTTCCAGCGCCTCTTCCACCTGCGCCTTGGTGGTTGCGAGCAGATCCTCGGTATTGCGGAGGTTGTTGCCGGTGATGAGGTTTTGTATGTAGCTTAACAGCATGAGGAAGAACAGAATCAGCGCCACCGCGCTCATCATATCGGCGTAAGAGGGCCAGAAGCCCTGTTCGCCGCCGCTTTCCACCGTGCGGGGGGAATATCCGGCGCGTCTCATGAGCGACTGCTCCTTTCAAGGATGCGCGTGATCTCCCTGAGGCCGCTGACCAGATCGCGCACGGTGACGTCCATGCGTTCCACGGTGCCGCGCAGGTTGTAGTTGAACTCGGAGAAGTCGCGCACGCCGCCGTTGAAGTTCTCCACGGTCTTGTTCATGGCGGCGATGGGAGCCCGGCTCATGCTGATGGCGGACTTGAGATCCTCGGTGGCGTCGGTGAGGATCTGGCTCATGTTGTCGGTGCTGCGGTCGAGGGCCAGCACAAGCTGGTGCACGAGCTCCGCGTCGTCCTTGGGTGCGTCGGTGGGCAGGGTGGGGGCCACGTCGTGGTCAAGCCACAGCTCAAGGCGGGTCTCCAGCTTCTCGCGTGCGCCCTGTACGCTGAAAATCGAGCGCAGCACGGTCAGCAGGATGGAGCAGGCCACACCCACGAGGGAGGTGTAGAACGCAACGCCCATGCCGCTGAGGGCGGACATGAGGCCGCCGCCCACGCTGTCGAGCACGTTCAGCCACTCGGACGTATTGGAGCCTAAAAGCTCCGTCAGCGAGCTTACCGAAAGCGACAGGCCGAGGAATGTGCCGAACAGGCCCAGCGTCACGAACAGCGATACGGCATTGTTCAAAAACCGCTCGCACAATAAACTCCCGCCGAGTTTGGTGCTCACGCCGTTTGCGATGATGGCGGGGGTGTTGACGTCCCTGCCGTGGTGCTTGTAGGCGTCGGCATAGTCGTTGACCACAAAGCGCAGAAAGGCGTTTTCACGCTTGAGATTGCCCACCAGGGAGGCAAGTCTGCTGTAGCGGGCGCAGGTGATGAACAGCACCAGCAGCGCCAGCACAAACAGGCTCACGATCGCGACGATTACTACCAGACCGACCGGCGGCATGGCGCTCAGTTTACTTAAATGGCTCATATGTATCCCTCCTATGTGTGTATGGTTAATTTATCTTCAGCCCATCCAGTTCCTCCACAAGCTCGCCGAAGAGCCTGAGTGCGGCGTTGACGGGTTCGGGTGTGGACATGTCGACCCCGGCAATCTTCAAAAGGGAGATGGGGTCGGTGCTGCAGCCGCCGGAGAGGAAACGCTTGTAATCCTTCACCGCCTCGTCCCCGAGGGTAAGGATGCGCTCGGCCAGGGCGGCCGCAGCGGAGAAGCCGGTGGCGTACTGATAGACATAGTAGTTATAGAAGAAGTGCGGGATGCGCGCCCACTCGAGGGCGATGGCCTCATCGCTGACCATATCGAGGCCGAAGTAGAGCTTGTTGAGCGCAAGGTACTTTTCGCACAGGGCGTCCGCTGTCAGGGACTGGCCCGCCTCGATCATGCGGCCCATCTCCAGCTCGAACTCGGCGAACATGGTCTGACGGTAAATAGTGCCCTTGAACTGGTCGAGGAAGTGATTGATGAGGTAGGCGCGCTCCTTCGTGTCGGCGGTTCTGCCCAGCAGATGGCGCATGAGCAGGATCTCGTTGCAGGTGGAGGCCACCTCGGCCACGAAGATCACATAGTCGGAGGTGTTCACCGGCTGATTGTGGCAGGAGTACCAGCTGTGCAGGGCATGGCCCATCTCATGGGCGATGGTGAACATGCTGTCCAGCGTGTCCTTGTGATTCAGGAGAACGTAGGGGTGCGGGCGGGACGAGCCGGAGGAATAAGCGCCCGAGCGCTTGCCGCGGTTTTCATATACGTCGATCCAGCGGGAGGAAAAGCCCTCCTTCAAAAGTGCAGTATAGTCCTCGCCCATGACAGACAGGGCATCCAGCACGGTGGCCTTGGCCTCCTCGTAGGGGATCTTCACCGCGGCGTCCTTCACCACAGGGGTGTACACGTCGTACATGTGCAGCTCGTCAACACCCAGCAGTTTCCTGCGCAGCGCCACATAGCGGTACATCTTGTCGAGATTCCGGTGTACGGCCTCGATGAGGTTGAGGTACACGCTCTCCGGCACCTCGGTTGCGTCCAGGGCGGCGGCGAGGGTGGTGGAATAGTGCCGGGCCTCGGAGAAGAATTTCAGCTGCTTGAACTGGGCGTCGAGCGTCGCGGCGACGGTGTTCTTAAACTCGCCGTATTTCTCATAGCAGTTGTCAAACGCGTTCTTTCTCAAGGCGCGGTCGCTGCTTTCCATGAGCGGGCCGAAAGTCCCGGCCGAGAGGGGATGGGCTTTGCCCTCGCTGTCGATCGCGTCGGCAAAGCGGAGGTCGGCGTTTCGCAGGGCCGAGGCGATGGAGTCCGGCGCCTCGGACATCTCGCCCGCCGCGGCAAGCAGACGCTCTTCAGCGGGGGAGAGGATATGCTCCTTCATGCGGCGGATGCGCGTCAGGCTGCGGCGGTAGGTTTCCAGCGCCGGGCACTCGGCATAAAAGCGGTCGAGCATCTCATCCGGGATCGCGAGGATCTCGGGCGTGGCGAAGGCGCTTGCCCCTGCGATGGCGACATAGCAGGCGATGGCCTTGCTGCGCATGTCCTGATAAAAGCCGTCGGCAGTGTCCTGGTCGCCCTTGCAGCTTGCGTAGCCCATGAGTTTTTCGATGCGCACACCCAGCTCATCCGAGAGCTTGAGCCAGTCGAGCAGCCGCCCCGGCTTCTCGCCCAGAGTCCCGGCGAAGGTCTCCATTTTCGCGGGCATCTCCAGAAGCGCTGTGCGCTCGGCTGCCCAGGCCTCATCGTCGGGGAATATATCGGTCAGATCCCAGGTGTATTCCACCGGGATTTCTTTGCGTTCGGGGATTGTGGTCAAATCCATAAGAGCCTCCCTGTAAATACAATACTGATTCATTATAGCACAGCGCAAGTCCGGGTGCAAACCTTGCCGATAAATATTCAGAGTCTGTTAACATAAAAATAATATGAGAAAAATAATATGAGGCCCCGCCAAAGAGAGCCGTTGCCGCTGCAAGGGCTGATTTTCAGTTGCATTTATGAAAATGACGTGATATAATGTTATTATGTAAATCAAATAACATCAGATTCGCAGATTTGATTCTGATGTCTGGCGGGCATAAGAACAGAGTTGGCGCGCGAAGCATATCTTCACTTGATGACTACAAAAAGATGGGGGACAGGAGACAATGGGAAAAAGCTTGGAGCAGGCTTTCTCCGGCTGGGTTTGGAAACACGTGAAGTATCTGATGATCGGCGTGTTTCTCACGGTGCTTTTTGCTGCATTTCTGCCAAGCGCTGAGGCTACAACGAACGGACATACAAGGGCGGAAGCCGTCCAATGGGCAAGAGACAAAAAAGATACAAGCATCAAGTACTACACTTCGCCCGATACGCTGGAATGTATGGACCTTGCCGGACTGTACTATGCATATCTGGGGCATCCCGTATCCGGGCTGGGGTGTCCGAATAATATTATAGACAACATATACAACAATGGGGCATATGCGGGTGATAAGGCGTCAATTCAGCAAGGCTGGCCCATGTATGATAATTCCATGCTTCCCATGCCGGGCGATATTGTGTTATGGAAAAACACGAGAGTCGGACATATCGGTATTATTCTGGATGTCTATCCCAATTATTTCACTTATATTGATTACAACGGGGATGCCGATCACAACGGGAACCCAACTCATTGCGGCGGCAAAATAAGAGAAAGCAGCGGATTATATTCTTTTACCAAAATTATCCGCCCGGATTTTCCGCCGACAGAATACGTAGCTCCAACGGTTGCCGCCTCGGTTTCGGAGAATGGGGTGACCGTCTCCTGGAACGATGTTGGGGCGCAGAGTTACTATATCTATTTTCTGAATCTGGATACTCTGGAGACGCTGGAAGGCGAAAACGTCGGGAAAAACCTGTCGTTCAGCAAAAGCCTGGCCGATGGGAGATACAAAGCCTATGTCACGGCGGTGTACAGCTCTGACCGTATGCTGTCCGGCTCTGTGGAGTTTACGGTGGAGGCGTTGAGGGCTTCCATCGACAAGGGAATGAACGGTGTCTATGAAATCAACGAGCCGGCTGTGATCAGCCTGAACGCAAATATAGCGAATTATGACAGCTGTGTCCTGAAAATCTATCATACTCCGATCGGAGGCAATACCTATCTGTATTGGGAAGGGCAGCTTTTCCAGGCTCAATATGAGACGGCCTTTCCCTATGAGGGGTATTACAGTTGCTGCTTTGTGCTGTTGAAGAACGGCCGTTCCCTGGAGAGCGCCTGGGTCGGCTGGAACGTTTTAAAACAGCGCTTTACTGTCAGCTATGATGCGAACGGCGGCGGCAGTGTGCCGGAATCTCAGGTGAAAGAGCGCGGCGCTGAGCTGATCCTTTCCGATACGGTTCCAATCCGCCAAGCTGTTAACGACGGCGGCTGTACCGTGACCTTTGATGCGAGAGGCGGAACAATCAGCCCGGCTTCGACCATCATAACATTTGTGAGACTATTCTCTTTCACAAACTGGAACACGGCAGCCGACGGCAGCGGTACAGGCTACAGCGCCGGAGCGGTTTACAGAAACGACGAGAATGTTGTTTTGTATGCTCAGTGGAGCAGCACTCTGGTTTCCGATCCGATCACCTTGCCTGCACCGACGCGAGACGGGTACACCTTCCTCGGCTGGACGAGCAATCCTGACGCCGCAGCAGCACAGTATCAGGCGGGCGACCGCTTTACAACGTATGACAATACGACGTTTTACGCGCTGTGGGAGATTACGAATCCGCCGAGTCTGCGTGCGCGCGACAGGAGCATGCTTGTCGGCGATACCTGCGAGCTCGCGGACTTTGTGGAGCTCACCCACGACGGTGTGCTGAACTATACTCTCACGGCCACGGCGGACGGCACGCTCACAGTGAGCGGGCAGAGCGTGACTGCAACGGCCCCCGGCACGGGCACCCTTGCCGTCAGCGTCGCGGAGTACCCGTCGGCAGCGTGCACGGTGACTGTCCGCACGATCGACCTAAGCGCAATGCTGCGTGTGCCTGACTCGCTGTATGAGATCGGGGAGGAGGCCTTTGCGAATTGCGGCGTGACGGCGGTGACAATCCCGTCAGGCTGCGGGGTGGTCGGATCTAAGGCGTTTGCAGATAACGAACAGCTGCTCTACATCCTCATCCCCTCCGGTGTAACACGTATTGAAGAGGACGCCTTTGATAACTGCCCGAATCTCACGATCTACTGTTACCCCGGCAGCGCTGCAGCTACCCTTGCGCAGACGCGCGGCATACGCTGTATTCTGCTCAGCGATGACTGGATCCCTGCCAACGAGTTGCCTCTCGGCGCGACGGTGACGGACGAGAAGTGGACCTACAAACGATCCACGACAGAGACGATGACCTCCAATGAATCGTCCATGGAAGGCTGGACGTGCACCGGCTATGAATGGCAGCAGACCGATGCCGGGACGCATGTTTACGCAAACTATCCGGACGGATTCGATACTGGGCACAGCCTGTACAATGCTTACGCGAAAAGCGCATTAGAGCCTTTGGAAACAGCCACAACAAAACGTACAGTATCTGAGAGCACGGTAAAGAGTTATATATACTGGCACTGGACATGGTATTGGGGCACATCCGAAAACAAGCTCATCAACGACCATTACTGCGTGGAAGACGGACGGGAATACAACAATTTTAAGGCTTACGAAAACAGCTATATCGAATATGTTTCAGGCCATAACTATGTGAAATGGGAACGCGGCGGTCCGGAGGACGGCAGCTGCTGGTGGTTCCGGTTCGATGTTCTTCAAAACAGCTATATCGACTATCAAAAACTCTTCACTTACACCCGCACAGAGACAAGCGATGAGACTTCTTCCACGCCCGTCACCGAGGGCGAGGGCATCAGTAATGTCCTGCACTGGGTAAAGTACGAGCTGTAATGCAACCCCTGCTCCTTTCCGGAATAGACTGATACCAGCCTGTTTCCGGAAAGGAGTTTTCTTGCTTATGCAGATCTACATTGTCAAAGCGGGGGACAGTCTCTATGCCCTCGCCCGGCGCTTCCAAACCACGGCGGAAGAACTTGTACGCCTCAACCAGATCGCGGACCCCTCGCGCCTCGTGATCGGGCAGAGCCTGGTGGTCCCCGGCCCCGCCGAGGACGTGCGCGAGCAGATCGAGGTCAACGCCTATGTCTACCCCACGGTGCCTGCGGCGGTGCTGACGGAGACCATGCCGTACTTTACCACGCTCTGCCCCTTCTCCCACAGCGTCACCGCCGAGGGGGAGCTGCACCTCATCGCGGACGAGCGGCTGATCAAAGCGGCGTACACGGGCCAGACCGCGCCGCTTCTGACCATCACGAACCTCGGCGGGACGGGCGGCTTTTCCTCCGACCTTGCCCACACGGTACTCACCGACGAAGGCGTGCAGGCGCGGCTGTTTGACAATATCGTCTCCCTCATCCGCGCAAAGGACTACTACGGCCTGAACATCAACTTTGAGTACATCTATCCCTTTGACCGCGACAGCTACAGTCAGTTTGTAAAACGTGCGGCCGAACTGCTTCATCCCCTGGGCTGCCCGGTCTCCACCGCCATCGCCCCCAAGGAGAGCGCCGGTCAGGAGGGCCTTCTCTACACCGCACACGACTACGCTGCCCACGGGAAATACGCGGATAAGGTGATCCTCATGACCTAAGCTTGGGTGTTAGCAGAACACAGTCAAAGAAAAAAGCATTAAATATCCCGGAAAATCATATAATAATGATGGCAAAATGCTTATTTTTACCCTAAAAATCGAAAAAATGTGTGCTACAACACACCACTCAGTATAAAAGTGTGTGATTAATCACTCTATGAGTGGCGGAAAAATGTACACAAGTCGAAAACACCTGAATACCAGGGCGTGTAGAAATAATGTATAACCTTAATCGAAATAAGCAACGCCATCGAAAAAGCTAATATGACAATTCAAGAGGGAGGCTTGTTCAAAAAAATTGTGGACAAACCTCCCTCTTTTCATAAATCGCGTTTAATAAGAGCAATGTGGACAATCCGCAAAATGCGTTTCACCGTGAAACGCATTATAATTTCGCATAATCTCTTGCTATTTCACACTAATGTGATAAAATGATTTCAGTTAATAACTAGAGTTTACTGAAAAACGCGTGAATAGTGAAATAAGATCAATTAACAACGCATGAATGGCTTAGAAATTGAAGTAAAATATACCAAAAGCAGAGGAAATGTAGTATAATAAAGGCAAGCAAAACTGGCTAAGTAACAGCAAAAGTCTGGAATATGGGGTGCCTTATGTACTACAAAGATGATTCCGATCAGCTTGGTATAGAGGAGTTTTTCCTTCCATTCGGAGGAAAGCTGAAAAAGGACAACCGTTGGGTCAAGGCTGCCGAGATCATGCCATGGAGTTACATTGAAGAAGTGTATCTGCGGAGCATGAATCAGGAAATCGGGCGCGTAGCATTTCCGGCGCGGATCGCGTATGGTGCGATCTATGTGAAGCAGCAAGAGCATCTGACGGATGAAGAGACTGTCACGGCGATTGCCGAGAATCCATACATTCAGTACTTCCTCGGCCTGAAGGAATTCCGGGACGAGCCGCTGTTCGACGCCTCCATGATGGTACATTTCCGTAAGCGTTTCCCCTTCGAGGAATTGGCAAAGATCAATGAGTACATCTGTACCGGAAAGCGCCCCGAGGAAGAACAGAAAGATGATGACGACAGCAATGATCCACCATCGGGAGCGTCGCACGAGGAAAAGCAATCTCAGGCAGGCAGGCCTAATAAGAATACGTCCAGGAAGAAGCGGAAACGGCAGAAGCAGAACCGCGGCAAATTGCTGATGGACGCGACTGTTGCGCCCGCTGACATCAAATATCCCACAGACATTGATCTATTGAACAAATCCCGCGAGCATCTGGAAACCGCCATTGACATTCTCTGGGACAAATTGCCGCACAAGGGACATAAGCTGCCGTACTCTGCGAAGAAAGCTCGAAAAGCCTATCTTGCTCTGGCAAAATGCAAGAAATGGACAAAAGCGAAGTGCAGGAAAGCAATCTCGGAGCAGCTTCGCTATATTAAGTTGGCAACAGCGCAGCTAAAGAAGTATGAAGCACAGGTTCCGGAGCATGAGAAGCTCTACCCTTATTGGTTAAAGGATCGTCTGGATGTTATTCCAAAGGTCTACGCACAGCAGAAGGAAATGCATGAAAACGGAACGCACAAATGCGAGGATCGGATCGTCAGCTTGCAGCAGCCTCATGTACGCCCCATCAATCGGGGAAAACGTCCCAACCCTACGGAATTTGGACAGAAGCTGCATTTATCTGTGGTTGACGGCTTCACCTACTTGGAAAAGACCAGTTGGAACAGTTTCAATGAGGGCAAGGAACTGATTGATGTAGCAGAAGATTACAGGCGAAAATTTGGCTGCTACCCCGAAGCCATCCTGGCCGATAGGATTTACCAGACCCGCGAAAACCGCACTTTCTGCAAGGCCCACGACATCCGCCTTTCAGGCCCTCCACTCGGTCGAAGGAAGGCCGATTCCACGGATGAGAAGATTCAGGGACAGCTCTACCGTGATTCCTGTGAGCGCAATGCCGTCGAAGGCAGAAACGGAAACGCCAAGCGTCGCTGGGGTCTGGATCTCATCATGTCCAAATTGGATGAAACTGCGAAAACCGAGGCTGCTCTCAGCATCATAGCCATGAACGTCGCCCATCGTCTGGCGCTCTGGCTTTTGCGTTTCTTTGCCTTCAACCGCTTCGTTCTCGTTTTTCAGTAAACCCTAACTAAAGGAGAATTAAAAATGCGAAATTTCTCCATCAATATACGCGGAAGATTAAAAAACTTCAATTTACCGAAGAACCAACCACTTGTACCATTATTTGAGGCAGTAGTCAACTCAATACATGCTATTCAAGAGCGAAAGAACAAGGGAGAGGTTTTCAAGGGAAGAATTGTCATAAGAATACTCCGAGAAGACCAAATCTCCATGGGAGATGTGGTGGATCTTCCTCCTATCCAGTCATTTGAGATCGAAGATAATGGTGTTGGTTTTGATGAACCAAACTTCACGTCGTTCATGGAATCTGACTCAACATACAAAGCTACGCTCGGAGGAAAAGGTGTTGGCCGATTCTCATGGCTTATTGCTTATGAAAAAGCTGAGATTGAAAGTTGTTATACAGATAATGGCGTGTTTGTAAAGCGCGAATTTGAATTCACGCCTGATGCTTCTGGTATTGATGATCTCTTGTCAAACTGCGACCATTTGGAGGATAATCGGACGATTGTGCGTTTACTAAACTGTATGAAGCCGTATTCGATTAGTTTACCAAAGCGTAGTAATACAATCGCAATGCGTATTATTCAGCATTGCCTTGTCTATTTTATTTCAGATGATTGTCCCACAATTGATCTTATTGACAGTGATGAGAGCTACAACTTGAATTCTATTTTCCAAGATAAAATTCACTCAGAAGAAAACAAGGCAACAATAAAAGTAGGTGAAGAGTTATTTGAGCTTCTTCATGTAAAAGCCGAAGAATCAACAATTAATGGGAATAAACTCTACCTTTGTGCAAATAATCGTTTAGTAGAAACAAAAGATTTAGATAAATATATCACCGACCTTGATCGAGAAATTTTTGATAAAGCTGGGTTTTGGTATATTGGCGTGCTGACGGGTAAATACTTTGATGACACTGTAGACATGAACCGGTTGTCTTTTAGTATTCCCGAAAACGGCTATAGCGAAACTGTAACAGGTGTTATTTCTATGGAGCAGATTATGAAATCCGTTACACTGAATATATCAGAGTTTCTTTCGGATTATCTTGCACCTATCACAGAGAATAAAATGAAGCGGATAAATTCATATGTCACAAATGAAGCTCCTCAGTTTCGCCATTTGCTTAAGTATATGCCCGACGAAATAGCGCGTATTAAGCCCAACCTTACAAGAGACAAACTCGATGATGAATTACATAGAATTAAACGAGCCTTTGACAAAGCGGTTTCAGAGGAGAATTCCCAATTATTAAAGGACTTGAATGATGGGGTAATATCTTC
>JBGUQD010000089.1:0-4580 GCA_045130755.1 Candidatus Limivicinus sp.
CGCTGGAGCGGGTGATGGGAATCGAACCCACGTATCCAGCTTGGAAGGCTGGTGTTCTACCATTGAACTACACCCGCACGTCGTCCCATCAGCTTTGAGATAATACCATAATAAAGGCCCGCGTGTCAACAGCTTTCTGAAATTTTTTCTCACAAAATCCCAAAAAGGTTTCCGCGGGCACTTAGAATTGTACTTTATAGGATGCCTCAAGGTGTACACTGCCGCGAAGACGTGTCTCGCCGGTATGCGCATTACTTGTAATGGTCAGGATGCCGCCCGGCTGGAGCATATTGAACTCGCCGGAGGCAATCCCGGTATTCGCGAGATACATACCTGCCGCCGCGCTGCCGCTGGCACAGGAGTTTTCCCAGAACACCGTACCGCTGCCGGGGATATACACCAGCGGCGTCATGCGGCGCTCACTCCCCTCCCCTTCCAGGAACAGAAGCCCCAGGCCGTCCGCCCCAAGTTTTGCACAGAAGCTGCGCACAGCCTGCTCTGCCTGCGGGCGGTTGTCCAGCAGCTTGAAGAAAGCGGAACCGCTTTCGATCACGATATGAGAGATGCCCTCCATGCATACAAGGGGCAAAGTTCCCCGAAGGTTTTCGAAGGCAAACTCCCGTTCCGTGATCTCCCGTGCCTGCGGCATCTGCAGTTCGGCGGAGAAAGCGCCGTCGCCCGTCTGGTGCAGGCACACTTCAAGCGGCTGTGCCGCGCCGGAGACATGAAGGCTGACTCTGTCTCCGCTCAGGCCGCGGAGTCTGAGCAGCGCCGCGGCACACATGGTGGCATTGCCGCAAAACTCGCCGCCCGCCATTTGGAGCGCAGGCAGCCCGTCCATCCCAATAGGAAGAAGAAACCCCACCTGCTCCACCTCAGGGTGCAGGCGCATGATTACGGCGGCCGCCGTCTGATACTGTGCACGCTCAACCGGGCTCTCCACGAGGGCTGTGATGTTGCCGGTGGGGTCGAGAATGCTGTAGCAGATCTCCATAACTCAGCGTTCGAACACGCGCAGGAACTGGCGCGTGCGTTCTTCCTTAGGATTGTCAAACACCTCACGCGGATCGCCCTGCTCCACGATCACACCGTCGGCCATGAAGATCACGCGGTTGCTGACCGCCTTGGCAAAAGGCATCTCGTGCGTGACGACCACCATGGTCATCTTTTCCTCGGCAAGCTGGCGGATTACCTTCAGGACCTCCCCCGTGAGCTCAGGGTCAAGCGCGGAAGTGGGCTCGTCAAAGAACAGGATCTCGGGCCGCATGCACAGAGCGCGGGCGATGGCCACACGCTGCTGCTGACCGCCGGAGAGCTGATAGGGATATGCATTTTCCTTGCCATCAAGCCCCATCTTTTTAAGAAGCTCCATGGCCCGATCATGTACCTCTGTCTTATTCTCACCGTGGAGGATAGGCGCCTCGGAAACGTTGCGCAGGACCGAATAGTGCGGGAAGAGCTGGAAGTTCTGGAACACCAGGCCGAAGCGGGTACGAAAACGGTTGAGGTCCGCCTTGGAGGCGTAGACTCCGTTTTTCAGAGCATACTGCCCGTCATAGAGGATATCGCCGCCGTCGGCATGCTCGAGGAAGGAGGCGCAGCGCAGAAGCGTGGATTTGCCGGAGCCGGAGGGTCCGATGATAGAGACAACATTGCCCCGCTCCACCGACAGGGAGATGTCCTTGAGCACATTCAGAGAGCCGAAGGATTTCTCCAGACTCCGGATGCTCAGGATACTGGGTGTGTTTTTATCGTCTGCCATTTCTGTGCCCTCTCATCTGTAATAGTCCAGCCGTTTTTCCACGCGGCCCATCGCGTAGTCTACGATCACGTTAAAAACATAATAGAATACACCGGCGACAACGAAGGGGGTGAAGCTGGTCTGGGAGTTTGCGATCTGTTTGCCGATGGTGAACATTTCCTGATAGGACACCGTGAAGGCCATGGAGGTATCCTTGACCAGGGTGACCACTTCATTTGTGATGCTGGGCATGATGCGCTTGATGACCTGAGGCAGGATGATGCGCATGAATGTCTGTGTCTTTGTGTAGCCCAACACCTCGGCCGCTTCATATTGGCCAACGGGGATGGACTCAATGCCGCCGCGGTAGATTTCGGCAAAGTACGCGGCATAGTTGATGGCAAAGGCGATGACAACAGGAATCAGCTTGTTGCGCGCGACCGTGGCACCGAAGAGATAGTACGGTCCGTACGTAACAGCAAGCAGCTGGAGCATCAGCGGTGTGCCGCGCAGAACAGTGATGATGAAGCGTGTGACTGCGGAGACGATCTTGAGTTTGCTCATGCGCAGCAGCGCAACGATCATGCCCAGCGGCAGGGAAAACAGCAAGGTCAGGAAGAAGATGGCACAGGTTTTGCCCAGGCCTTCGCTCATCTTCACGATCATGGTCATCAGTGACATCGGGAAGCCCTCTTTTTTTCTATGGAATCAGGAAGCAAGAATTGCCCGAAAGCGCGGTTGCCCGCGCTTTCGGGTAAGTAAAATACTGTTTGGCTTTCAGCCGGAGATTACTCTTTGTTGAGGAAGAGGAGATTGTTGACGATATCGGCGTACTCTTCCTTCTCGGCGATCTTGGCGTAGGTGCCGTTTTCGACCAGTGCCTGCACAGCGTCGTCAACGGCTTTGCAGAGCTCTGCATCACCGGAGCGGAAGGCGATGCCGTACTGCTCGGCGCCGAGATTCTCGTCAATGATGCTGAGACCGTCGTGCTTGGCAACATAGCTTGCCGCGACAGGCATATCGACAAACACCGCATCAACCGCACCGCCCTGCAGTTCGGTAAAGCACTTGAGGAAGCTGTCGCAGGTGAGGACGGAGTCAAAGGTATCGGCCAGATCCTTGAGGTCGCCGTTGAGCAGGCTCTCGCCGGAAGTGCCGAGCTGCACCGCTACGATCTTGCCGGCTAAATCCTTGGAGGATGTGAAGCCGCTGTCAGCCTTTACGACCAGAACCTGCGTATTGTCGTAGTAGGGCTCGGAAATCACATAGCCCGCTTCCTTCATGCTGTCCAGAATGGTCATGCCGGACCATACACAGTCACACTCAAAGGAGTCGAGCTGGACAAGCTTCTCGTCCCAGTTGACACCGAAGATCTTCATATCCCAGCCGAGGTAGTCACACACGGCCTTGCAGACCTCCACATCAAAGCCGGTGTACTCACCGTCGTCGCCCAGATAGCTGAAGGGCGGATACTCGGGGTCAATGCCCATGACAAAGGTCTTGTCTGCGGCAGATGCGGCGGGGGCAAACAGGGCAAACATCAGGACGAGCGTCAATACAAATCCTATTGTCTTTTTCATAATCGTTTCTCCTTCTATGGCAAAATAGTCTTCAGCGGTGTAAGCCTCTTAACGATTTAGCATATTAGCACATTAAAGTGCTCGTGTCAAGATAAAGTTTTGTCACTTTTCTTTGACAGGATAGGCAGCAGCATGTATAATAATATTAAAGGATATATTGTTGTTGGTTTTTTCAATTATTCCCATTTTTGTTGCACAAGGCCGGTACAATAACCCGCACGTCTGTAGGGAGGTGTTTCCGATGGACCTGAAAAATATGTTCCGGAGTCCGGGAAGCCGAGTCTTCCCTGTGCTTTTGAAGTGGATTTCTGGTTCTGATTTCAGCCCCAAAGCAAGCGGCAGATCCATGCCGCGCCGAGAAAACAGGCCAGGTCTGCGCAAAGGGCTGCCGGAAGCGCACGTCCGTTATCCTTTGCCCCGGCAGCAGAGAAGTAGACCGCAATGACATAGAAACTTGTCTCGCTTGAGCCGAGCATCACCGCAGCGGTGCGCCCAATCAGAGAATCCGGTCCATGGCGCTGTATAAGCTCAGATGCAGCAGCAAGAGCAGCGCTGCCCGAGAGAGGCCGCAGCAGCATGAAAAGGCCCGTCTCTTCCGGTACGCCGAGCAGACGAAATACAGGTTCCAGCGAGCCGCCCAGCAACTCCGGCAGGCCGGAAGCTTCCAGCAGGCGTATCGCTGGAAAGACTGCCAGCAGGGCGGGCAGAATGCCCCACGCTGTTTTCAAGCCCTTTCGCGCGCCTGTCGTCATCGCTTTATACACATCCGCGCCGCGCAGAAATGCGGCAAGGGATGCCGCGGCTATCAGCAACGGCGCCAGCATCTGTCCGAGTGCCCTCATGCCGCTCCCCCGTTAAGGAGTCGATTAACTGCCAGACCCACAGACAGGGAAAAGATGCTGGTGAGCCAGACTGCGGGCATGATGTCAAAAGGCGTGACACTCCCAAAGGAGGCACGCAGGGTCGCCGCTGCGGCGGGAACAAGCTGGATAGATGCGGTGTTGAGCACCACAAGTGTGTTAAGTTCCGTCTGCGCATGAAGGCGCATCAGGCCGCATGCGGCCCGGATCCCGGCGGGGGTAGCCGCATTGCCGAGTCCCAGGAGATTTGCTCCCGCGTTTTCCGCCAGCGCCGACAGGGTATCCGCATCACGGCTGCCATGTGGGAAGAGAATCCGAAGCGGATACACCAGAAGGCGCGATAGTATCCCAACCGCACCACAGATCTCCAGGAGCTCTGTCACCATCGACCATAAACAC
>JBGUQD010000090.1:0-23386 GCA_045130755.1 Candidatus Limivicinus sp.
CGCCCTCCATGATGACGCGGTCCTTGTAGGTGCCCGGCTCGCCCTCGTCGGCGTTGCAGACGATGTACCTGGTCTCTTCCTTGCTCGCACAGGCGCTGCTCCACTTTTTACCGGTGGAGAAGGCCGCGCCGCCGCGCCCGCGCAGACGGGAGGTTTCCTCGATCGTTGTGATCAGCTCTCCCCTGTCTAAGGTGCGGGCCTTTTTCAGCGCCTCATAGCCGCCGCAGGCGAGATAATCCTCGATGGAATCGGGGCGGATCTTCCCCACGTTTCGCAGGGCAATGCGTACTTCCTCCATCAATGCTCACCTCCCAGCAGGGTCGGGATGCTGTCGGCATCCACGTTCTGAAAGAGCTTTCCGTTGATGAGCAGATTCGGCGCGCTCTGACACTGGCCGAGGCATTCGACGAAGTCCAGGCTGAAGCTCTCATTGCTCTCGCCCATTTTCAGTCCCGTCGCCTCTTCCAGCGCCGCCGCCACGGCTGCGTTGTCCGCGCTGTGACAGGCGGTGCCGCGGCAGACACGGATCTCCGTTTTGGCGGGCGGCGTGAAACGGAGCATGGAATAGAAGCTCGCCGCGTCATAGAGCTCCGCTGGGCTGACCTTCGCGTGCTTTGCCAGCGCCTTGAGCGCGTCCTCGCTCACATAGCCCTCTGCGTTCTGCAGGGCGAGCAGGGCGTCCAGCAGGCCGCCTTCGGCCAGGGCTTTCTGAATGACGTTTTCATAAGAAATCATATCACACGCTCCTTTCCAGTTTTTCCACCCGGCAAGGCGTGTGCCGCCAGTGGGAATTGCCCGTGAGAGGATCAAGATCGCTGCCGTCGATCAGGTAGTTTGCGTGCATACCTCGCACTTTTCCCTGATAGTGCAGGCCAAAATAGTGCGGCATCAGGCAGTAGCCGTGGGCCGCACGCCAGGTGTATTCCACCGGGATCTCAATGGAACCGCGGTTGGTGGAAAGCTTCACCGTCTCGCCGTCGGCAATATTCAGCCGCTCGCCGTCCTCCGGATTCATCCAGAGGGTATACATTTTGCGGAAGCGATTGGTTCCCGGATTGCGCATGGCATTGTTCACGCCGCCCTCGTCGCGCCGGCCGGAGGAGAGGATCATGTTGTTTCCGTCCTTCAGCGCCAGATCTGCCTTCTCGTGCTCCGGCGTGATATAGGCATAGAGATAGTCCTCGATCTCCTGACACCAGAGATGCATCTTCTTGTCCTTGTGGACGACGTGCTTTTCCATCATGTGTTCCTCGTCCGCCATACCGATGACCGCGCCTTCGGGGTGGGCAATCACTTTCTCAAAGGCTGCGTCCGCAAGGCACCAATCCTTGAACACCGGGAGTCTGGACATAACGGGATGCAGTTTTGTATTGGCCTGCACGGCGGGGAAGGCGCTTTTGAACACCGGGCTCGTCATCAGCACAGCCCAGTTCATGGCGCGTCCGCCGCTGCCCATGGCCTTGCCGAGGGTGAGGCAGATGATCGTCGCCGCCTGGTCAAAGTACTTCATTCCGCCCTTGCCGATCCACATGACGACCTTCATGAAATATTTCAGACGGTCGCCGGTACGCACGGCTTCTTCCGCTGCGTCATAGAGCGACTTCGGCAGCTGGGGCAGATAGCCCATGGCCTGGGTCAGCTCTGCAAAGATTGTGGCGTCGTCCTTCGCTTCGCCGAAGGGCTCCAGAATCCGGCGGCGGCAGCCAAACACGACTTCGGGATAGTTCAGCGTGAACATGTCAAAATCGCCGTCGGCCTCGTATGCGCTCATACTGGGCAGAACATAGTCTGCAAGCATGGTGGTTTCGGTCTCCACGCAGTCTACCGCCACAAAGAGTTCCAGCTTTTGAAGCGCTTCCTCCATGCGCTGGGAGTCGGGATAGCTGCGCGCGGGATTCGTGAGCACGCTGAAAGCCAGCCGGATGCGGTCTTCATTGTCGCCCAGCACCTCGTCCGGGAAAACGCCCTCGGGGTAGACGCTTGCTACCGGGAAACGGTTTGTTACCGGCGTACGCCAGGTTTTGGGGTCGAGTTCGTCAGAGTTATCCAGATACAGCACACGCTCCGGCATCACGCAGCCGCCTTTCACCAGGGCCACGCCGCAAATGATCGCAAGGAGCAGGCAGAGATAACTGCTGGTGGTAGAGTGCCGTCCGAAGAAGATACCCAGATCCCGGTGCATGCCCCATTTCTTTGTCGTCAGGATGCGGGCAAATTTCTCCGTTTGCTCGCGGGAGACCTGGCATACCTCCAGCGCAGCATCGATGTCAAAGCCTTTGAACCATGGAAGGATCAGCGCATAATCTCTGGTATACTTGTTGATATACTCCTGATGCTGCCAGCCCTTCTCGAGAATGACAGCGATCAGCGCGCGCAGATAAAGCGAGTCGGAGCCGAGAGCGGGCATTATGTGCAGGTCGGCCATACGGGCTGTCTCCGACAGGCGCGGGTCCACAACGATGACCATTTTGTCGGGATCCTGTGAAAAGCTGCGGATCGTGCGTTTGGCGTTCGGCATCTGGTGCGCGACATAGGCGTTGCTGCCCCAGTAGACGATGGCTTCGTTGTTCTCGTCGTCCGGCTCCAGGAAATGGAACTGATAGCCGAAGATACGGCCATGGCTCCACCAGTCGCCCATGAACTCCACACCTACAGGATTGAAATCGTACTGCGATCCGATGGCTTTCAGCAGCGGCAGGCCGGTCGCGGCGGGCGTGGTAATGGAGTAAGTGCCGCCGCCCAGAAAAGCGGCGGAACGCGGACCGTGCTTGTCCACGATGGCGCGGGCTTTTTCTGCGATCTCGCGGTAGGCCTGCTCCCAGCTGATGCGCTCATAATGGTTCCCTACCCGTTTTTTCGGATAGAGCAGACGGTCGCGGTTTTCGGTAAAGTATTTGGCGCTGCGTCCCTTGCGGCAGCAATAGCCGTTGGAGCGCGGACTTGAGGGATCCGGACGGACGTTGATGATGCGGTTGTTTTCAACCTCCATCTCCAATCCGCAGGTCACGGCACAGAGATTGCACCATGTCTTTTTCCATTCGCTCATACGCATTCCTCCTGTTCCTTTGTGAGCTGTTCCCATTTTTTCAAAGGAAAAATCGCCCGTCAAGCACCTGACGGGCGATTCTCAAAAACTCACAAAAACGACGTTTCGCATTTTACAACAAAAAAGCGGAGCCGTCCCGGTGTGCGGGACAGTTCCGCTTCTTTTGTCTCATAGCCGCACTTCGTCCGCGCCGCGCAGCCGCTCGGCGCTCCAGCGGTATTCCGGCGCCAGATCCGCGGCCATTTCCGCCTGCCGCCGTGCCATGGCCCGCAGCGGGTATTTCCCCTTGCGGCTGCACCAGGTATAGATTGCCTGATACTCCAGATCGACGAAGAGCGGCCCCAGAAGCTCCGGCGGCTCCTGGCTGCGGATGATGCCGGTCTGCTGACAGTTGCGCGTCAGGCGGATAAACCAGGCGTCGACCGAGTGGGCGAGGTGGAGCATGTCGATCTCGCCGTCGAGCGTCAGCTTCATCATGGCCGCGCAGAAGGACGCGCCCAACCTCCGGCACAGTGCAATATAGCGTTCGCCGATCACCCACATGCGCTCAAAATCATTCGGTGCGGCAAGCAATTCCTCAATGCTGACGATCGAGTTGGTGTCCGTATGCTCGAACAGGTAGCGGATCACATCTTTCTTGTTGGAAAAGACTCGGTAAAAGGTCGAGCGCGCGACGTTCGCCTCCCGGCAGATGTCATTGACGGAAACCTCGTCATAGCCCTTTGTCCGGAAGCAGCGCACGGCTGCCTCTGTAATTCTGTCCCGAAGCTCTGATCCTGCTGTTTCCAAGCAAATCGCCCTCCTCGAACACAGTGTCCGATATCGCAGACAGTATATTCTCTTTGCCGGGCGATGTCAATTGCGGAGCTGACACAGCATCTTATTATTCCGCTTTATCGACGCTTTCTCTCAGTATCCATTCGTCCAGAAACCGTATCTGTTCCTCCGTGTGGAACCAGTGCTCGCCGTTTTCCATTACGGTGAGCAAAGCATTGTGCTTTTCCGCAAAGTCGCTGATGGTTTCAAGCGCAGTCAGGTTGTCACGGCTTCCATATAGGATCTGCGTCGGCACCGTCCAGTCGATGGGGTGAGTCCGTACATAGCGGAGATATTCCCAGGACAGGTCCTCCCCAAAGGCTGTGTGAACAACGCCTTTCAATTTCAGCTCCGCCTCTGTGACCCTGGCCCAGGCCATCATGTCACAAATCAGCTTCTCCATATTGACAATGGGAGAAATGAAATATGCCTTTTGAATCATTGCGTCAATGCCGGCATTCATGCTGAAGAATGCGCCGATACTGTTGGCAATCAGGATGATGCTCTTGTGCTCCGCTTTGAGTTCTTCCACCGCTGCGTGAATCTCCGCACGGGTTTCCCAAGGGGTAAAGGTCTGATAGTCCAGTCCAAATACCGCGCTGTCGGGGAACAGCGGTCTGTAATGTTCACACTCTGCCGCACTGCCGCCTTTGCCGTGAATGTATAATACCGCGTCTTTCATACCTTCAAAACAGGTTATCCTCCGTAATCGCTTGCGATCTGCCAATTTGTCCTCCATCGAACCCTGTCCGCCGACGTGTCAGTCCAGTTCCAGCCGCATGAGTACAAGCTCATGATATCCGCTTGTACGTAAGTTTATCCCGCGTGGATTTCTGCCGTAATCAACAAATCCCAGGCTCCTGTACAAAGCAACTGCCTTTTCATTATCGGCAAGAACGTCCAGCTCAAGCTGCTTGTAGCCTGCTGCTCCGGCACATTCGATACAGGCCTCCGCCAGCGCACGCCCGATACCAAGGCTCCAGTAAGCCTCATCGACACTGATGCCAAACCCGGCGCGGTGTCTTATTTTTTCTTTATTTCTGATACACCAGATTCCGGCCGATCCAACGACGCTTCCTCCTGCCTCCGCGAGAATCTGAATTTCATTCTCGCTCTCGGCCTTTTCTTTCAAAAACTGCATCTCCTGCTCCACCGTCATCGTGATCTCATCCGGATAATCGATCAGGAAGTCGGTCTGCGCGTGCGTCAGGATAAAGTTGTCCAGGAGTGCCTGACCGTCCTGTTCCGTTCCGTTTCGGAGGACGCAGGGTCTGCCGTCTTTCAGCATAATGATTTTATGATAGTGCATTCCGGTCCTTCCTTCTGTTCATGCATCTGTTTTCAGGCGTCTCAAAGCATCGGCGTTGTTCCCGGTGATCGCCCCCAGTTTTTCACAGGTTTCCATTTCGCCGCAGTTCCCGCAGGTCTCCACGTCTCTCCCCATCACGCACTGGCGGATCGGACACAGCGATTCGCAGTAAGGTGTTTTCACGCCCTCAACCCTGCATCCGACACAGTTGATCATCTCCGGCGTGATCTCCACACCGTTCAGCTCCGACCAGAGTCCGGCGACCTTTTCCCGCAGCGCGTCGTCGTCATTCACGGTCGCGAGACGGGCCTCACACGCCTCACAATTCAGGCCGCAATATGCGATATATTCATATTGTTTTGTGTTGACCGGTACCCAGATGCCGCACTCATAGTCCGGTGACTGCGGGTTCCCGGCGGAATAGACCTCCAGTGTCGCAGTACCGTTCGCGTTGTACTTCTGCCCCTCGGTCGGGAACCACTTCCGCCATACGGCTGTGTTCAGCGTTTGCAGGGACTCCGGAATGGGTCCTTTCGTTGTGAAGACAGCCCATTCGCTTTCCGGGAAAGCGTACAGCTCCAGCCCCTCCGGAACCGCGCCGCCCTGATACAGACCGGCAATCCAGTACTCGAAACCGTTTTCGGCGTCCGCACAAATCGCAAACATCCCGATCCTGTTGTCAAGGATAGCTTTCTCCACGTCAGTCTCCGGCTGCATCGTCTGCCAGAGCCGAGCGTATTTTGCGGCGTATTCCCTATCCCAGAACTCCGGGCATTTCTGGTAACCCTCTTCAGGCAGGATCTCGGTATGGTAACCTATAAAGGTCATGGCCTCTTTCTTTTCATAATTGACGTTCATTCTGTATTTTCTCCTTTTCCCAGATCATTCTTTTCGCAGTGCTTCCATAACGTTCGCATTTTTCCTTTTTACATTCCTCCGTTTACGATCGCAGCATACTGCTCCTCCGGAATCATGGGGGAGCCGATTTCAGCCAGCAACGCCGCGTCGATCTCGCCTGTCCCAGCGTATTGCTTTCCCGCCTGCCGGACAAGCGCCAGGCGCGGTTCCGTGACGATGGCCGCCTCCGGCGCGCTGAACATGGGACTTTCCGGGACGGTGATGATGGTATGGCTGCCGGGAAAACAGAATTTAAACTGCGCGGCGGCAGGCTCAAAGTTGTGTCTGCTGTTGGGGAAGCCGCAGCCGCAGATCATCAGATAGCGGAGATGTGAGAAGTCTGCCTGTTCGACATGCTCGTATCGGTCGCCGACCTTCTGCATCGCCATGCTGCTGAGGGGAAGCGTGCGATCCAGCAGGGCTTTCAGCGGCGCCGGCATCCCGTAACAGTATAGCGGAAAGCTCCAGATCAGCAGGTCGCTTGCCAGGATCTCCTCCAGGATCTCCCGCATATCGTCATCATGGACGCAGGTTCCGCCGTTTCGCATGCAGGAAAAACAGCCGGTGCAGTATTCGATGTGCCTGTCGATCACATGGATGATATGGCTGTCCTGACATGCCGCTTCGTTCATCCCATCCAGAAAGGCGCGGGTGATGTGCATGGTGTCGCTTTGCTCCCGTTTGGGACTTCCGTTCAGTACAAGAATTTTCATTTGTCATCCGCCTCTTTCTTTTTTTCTTCCCTCTCTCTTTTTCGATATACTTCTGCGGAACAGGAAAAACTCACTGCGGCGGCAAAATAGATTACGCCCAGGAAATAATGGTCATTTACGATCTGGAACGTCGCTCCGACAAACATCAGCAGCGCCGCAAGCATCATCCATTTTGATTTTGAATTGTTTTTATTCATCTTCATTTCCTCCCCGGTCTGAATCAAACAGTCCGAAAGCGATCCCCATGAGCAGCCCCATGCAGACGCCCAGTGTGACGCTGTGCATGGCCTGCGAAAACACGATGCCCCAGAGGAGGGCCATGGAAGCAGGGAAAACCATTCTCTTCATTACGATCCACCTTACTTTTTCAGAACCCGCTTACAGCAAGCACGCCTCCGGCGACAGCAAAAACTGCACCGAGGATTCGAATCAATACAACATATTTTTGAGAGGGCTGTTCGCCCCCCTCTGTTTTCCACTTTTCTGTGAGTGTCCATAATGTGACGGGCGATACGAACAGCAAGCCCAGTCCGATCAGACACAGAACAAGTCCGCCAATCAATTCCTGTTTCATTTTTATAACACCTGCCTTAATTTGTTGATTTCGTCCTGCAGATTTTCCAGAAATCTGCCCGCATGCGCTCCATCCATCTGGGTATGGTGAAATTGGAAAGAAATCGGCAGGACATATCGAAAGAGCTTCTTTCTGTATCGACCCCAGATCAGGAAGGGATTGTTATAGATCCCGCTGTTCATGCCGACGGCTCCGTCAAGTTCCGTTTCCACAACAGCAGAAGTGCCGATCACCATACAGTCGGCGGACAGATCCCGGTCCTGACAGTTCTCCGCCGTCTGTGAGGTATACGCCAGATATTCGCGGTTAAAGGTCTCAAGATCAGCCGAAAACAGAATATCACAGGAGCTGAGCTCCCCGGCGCGATTTTTCACGATCGTGTTCACTGCAAGCGTGTCATACTGCATCAGCGTGTCGCCCACAGGGAGGAGATAAAACTCCCTGACGGGTGCGGCAGCTCTGCCGATGCAGTAATCCAGCAGCATATTGAATTTCAAATGCCGCCGCTTGCCCAGCCTGATCAGATTCGTCACGTCCAGCGTTTTGAGAAACGTGACCATCGGGTTCGGTGCCTTCATCCAGAGAGCAAAGGCTGCGGCTCGGGTCGTTTTATTCGGATCCATTTCTCTTGGCATTGGCATATACTCCATGGATGTGATTTAGTGACCTTTCGTTCACTCATTATAGTGAACGAAAGGTCACTTGTCAAGATGTTTTTGCAGGATACCGATGAGTCCGGCCCCGCTTCCCCAAAGTATCGGCAATGCGGACATGCGATAACGTCCATCCGTTTCGTCACAGCAGTACCTGGATCGTACAGTGTTATAGAATGTGACTCCGATATTGAAAAGGAAGCGCTTTTCAGATATAATCTTTTTGGTTGTTTTGAAGAAGACAGACCGACAAATGAGAAAAGGCCATATTCATGATCTTGGCTACGGACTTGAATCTGACGATTGGAAAAGGGATACTGCCATGAAAGTTGTATTGGATCATCTGACCAAGAAGTTTCCCAGCCGCAGCAAAAAGGGCGAGGACGTGATTGCCGTCAACGATTTCACTTTTGAAATCCCCGATGGGCAGCTCATCGGCCTGCTCGGGCCTTCCGGCTGCGGAAAGAGCACCACGCTCAATCTGATCTGCGGCCTGGAGACTCCCACGGAGGGCAGAATATTCTTCGGTGAGGACGACGTGACCCATCTTCCCCCCGAAAGCCGCGGTGTGGGTCTGGTGTTCCAGAACTATGCACTGTACCCGCATATGACCGTCCTGCAGAATATTCTCTTCCCGCTCCAGAATCTGAAGGGGGAAGCCAGGCCCTCAAAGGAGGATATGCGCAGGCGCGCCGAAGAGGCGGCCCGCCTGGTGCAGATCGACATGCTGCTGGACCGCAGGCCCTCGGAGCTCTCCGGCGGGCAGCAGCAGCGCGTTGCCATCGCCCGCGCCCTGGTCAAGACGCCCCGGGTACTGCTGCTGGACGAACCGCTCAGCAACCTGGATGCCCGGCTCCGCCTCCAGACGAGGGAGGAGATTCGCCGTATTCAGCGTGAAACCGGCGTCACCACCATTTTTGTCACGCACGACCAGGAAGAGGCCATGAGCATCTCCGACCTCATCATCGTGATGAAAGACGGTTTCGTGCATCAGATCGGAAAGCCGCAGTTCGTCTATGACGAGCCCTGCAATCTCTTCGTTGCAACATTTCTGGGCACGCCGCAGATCAATCTCTTTGAGGGAAGAGTGGAAAACGGCAAGCTGTACATCGGACAGGACGCGGTTCTGAACGTCGACTGCCCAGACCGGGAAAAGCTCACGGTCGGCATTCGCCCTGAGGGCTTCGTGCTGCAGGAGGACGGACCCCTGTGCTGCGCCCTGCAGGCTGTTGAGGTCATGGGCCGCGACCACAGCGTGGTTTCCACGCATCCCGCCGCGATCAGCACGACGATCCGCTCGATCATCCCCTCCGAGGAGACGCCGCAAGTGAAATCGGGCAGCGTGCGCTTTCGCCTCAAGCCCTTCAAGACGTATCTTTTTGATGCCGGAACGGGTGAGCGCATCCCCTTTTCCGCTGTCTGACTGGAGGCAAGCATGCAGAAAAAGAACTGGAAAGCCTGGCTGTATCTGCTGCCGGCCATCGCGTTTCTGAGCGTGTTCATGGTCTACCCGCTCATCGACGTTTTTGTTTACTCCTTCGAGGAGGGTTACAACTCTGCCTCCCAGACCTTCTGGGGCACAGGGCTCTACAACTATTCCTATGTGCTGCATGATCCCTATTTTCTGCAGGCGGTAAAGAACACCTTTATTCTGGTCATCATTACCGTGCCGGTTTCAACAGGCCTCGCGCTGCTGATCTCACTGGGGCTCAATTCCATCCGGCGCCTGCGCGATCTCTTTCAGACCGTGTTCTTTCTGCCCTACGTGACCAACACCCTGGCGGTCGGCATGGTGTTCATGATCCTGTTTAAAAAGACGCCGTATTCCGACGGCCTGATCAATCTGCTGATTCATTTCTTCGGCGGGCAGTCGGTGGATTTCATCGACGGGCCCTACTGGGCCAAGATCCTGGTCATGTGCATCTACACGGTCTGGGTAGTAATGCCCTTCAAGATTCTGATTCTCACCTCGGCCCTGGCCTCCGTGCCGCAGGATTACTACAACGCCGCCAGGGTCGACGGTACGCCGCCCCTGCGGATCTTCACCCGCATCACCCTGCCCATGATCGCGTCCATGGTCTTCTATCTGGTGATCACGGGCTTCATCGGCGCCTTTAAGGCCTACAGCGATGAGGTCGCCATTTTCGGCACCAACCTGAACGCCGCAGGAATGAATACCATTGTCGGCTATGTTTATGACATGCTCTACGGGGACAGCGGCGGCTATCCCTCCTATGCCTCTGCGGCGGCACTGATCCTCTTTGCCATTGTGCTGACCATCACGGTCATCAACCTCATGATCAGCCGCAAGAGCACGACGTTCTGAAGGGGGTGGCGAGATGGATTACGAAAAAGAATCGCTGCGCTTAAAACGCCGCAGCATCGTCCGCAAAGCCATTACCTATACGCTGCTGGGCCTCTGGGCGCTGATCGTTCTCTTCCCGTTTTACTGGATGCTGCTTACCTCGGTCAAAAGCTACAGCGCCTACAACGCCGAGTATATCCCCAGCTTCTTTACGCTTTCCCCCACGCTGCAGAACTATGTGGACGCCTTCACAACCGTGAATCTGGCGCGTTACTTCACCAACACCGTCATCTTTACCCTTGCCACCACGGCCATCATGATGGTCGTCATCATCTTTGCCGCCTATGCCTTCGCGCGGCTGGACTTTCCGGGGCGGGACCTGGTCTTCGGGCTGTTTCTGTCCCTGATGATGATCCCGGCGGAACTCGTGGTCATCACAAACTTTGTAACCATCACCAACTGGGGCATGCGCAACACCTTCTGGGGCCTGATCCTGCCTTCGGTCACCTCGGTCTTCTACATCTACCTGCTGAAGGAGAATTTTGAACAGATCCCGGAGGAGCTGTACAAGGCCGCCAAAGTGGACGGCACCTCGGATCTCAAGTACCTGTTCAAGGTCATGCTGCCCATTTCCCAGCCCACCGTGGTCACCATTGTGATTCTGAAGGTTATCGAGTGCTGGAACAGCTATGTCTGGCCCCGCCTGATCACCGATGATGAGACCCGTTTTCTGGTTTCCAACGGCATTCAGGAGATTCGAGAAAACGGTTTCGGGCGCGAGAATATCCCCGCGATGATGGCCGCTGTGGTGGTCATCTCGGTACCGCTGATCATCCTGTTTTTGATCTTTCGAAAAAAGATCATGGCCGGCGTGTCAAGAGGAGGGACTAAGGGATGAAAAAACGCCTCTCCGCCGTGCTGCTGTGCCTGGTGATGCTGCTGCCTCTCTGCGGCTGCCACGGCTCAAAAGCGCGTATCGCCTTTGCCGTGCCGGGAAGCTTTGACAGCTCCCTCCCGTATGAAATCAGCTTCTGGGCCAAGAACGATACCAACAAAACCCAGACTGCCATTTATCAGAAGGCCATCCGCGATTTTGAAACCCTGTACCCCAACATCAAAGTAAACCTGCGCCTGTATACAGACTACGGCAAAATCTACAACGATGTCATCACCAACATCGCCACCGACACCACGCCGAATGTCTGCATTACTTATCCCGACCACATTGCCACCTATATGACCGGCGCGGATGTAGTCGTGCCGCTGGATGATCTTTTCTCAGACCCGAACTTCGGCTTTGGCGGGAAAGAGCTGCGCTATGACGGGCCTCTTGCCGACGAGCTGATTCCGGAATTCATGGCCGAGTGCCGGATCGGCGGGATCAGCTATGCCGTCCCCTACATGCGCTCGACCGAAGCCTGCTACATCAACAAGACCATGCTGGAAAAGCTGGGCTATGAGCTGCCGGATATCCTGACCTGGGACTTTGTGTGGGAGGTCTCCGACCTTGCCGCCCGAAAGGACGCGGAGGGAAACTACCCGGTAAACGGACAGAAGGTCATGATACCGTTTCTCTACAAGTCCACCGACAATATGATGATCCAGTATCTCCGGCAGAAGGGCGCAGGCTATTCCACCCCGAGCGGAGACATCCGGATTTTCAGCGACGACACCGAAGCCTTTCTGGACACCATTGCCGGACATGTGGGAAAGGGGGCCTTCTCTACTTTCAAAATCTCGTCCTACCCGGCAAACTTCCTCAACGCCGGTCAATGCCTCTTTGCGGTGGACTCCACGGCCGGCGCTACCTGGATGGGCAGCGATGCCCCGCTCATCGACATCGCGCCTGACAAGCTGGTGCCCTTTGAGACCGCCGTGCGGCCCATTCCTCAGCTCGACCCTGAGAATCCTGTCATGATCTCGCAGGGGCCGTCGCTGTGTATCTTCAACAAAGCGGATCCCCAGATTGTCCTGGCCTCGTGGCTGTTCACGCAGTTTCTGCTGACAAACGACGTTCAGATCGCCTATGCCGAGACCGAGGGCTATGTCCCTGTCACCGCAAAGGCACAGCAGAGTGAGGAATATCAGGATTATCTTTCCCGGGCAGGAGAAGACAACGCCGTGCATTACGACGTCAAAATCGCGGCGACGAAGCTTCTGCTTGAGAACACCGCCAACACCTTTACCACGCCGGTTTTCAACGGCTCGGCCTCGCTGCGGGATGCCGCCGGCCAGATGATCGAAGAGGTCACCAAGTCCGTCCGACGCAAACAGACCGTGGACGATGCCTACATGCAGAAGCTGTTTTCCAATATCAATTCCCTCTACCGCCTGGATCAGATCAGTGCCGCCGGTGCGGGCGGGCCGTCTGAGCTCGGGCCTCTGCCAAAGACCGCAGTGGTACTGCTCTCCTCCCTTGCCGCGGCCTGGGTTCTGATCGCGCTGTTTTTCCTCATCGAAGCCGTCAAACGGCGGAAAAAACGAAAATCGACTGATAACCCTTGATTTTACGCGAACGGCGACTATAATAAAAAGCACAACACATCCTTATGAAGGAGGATCACGATGAAAAAGCATCTTGCCCTTATTCTTGCCCTCGCCATGTTCTTTACACTGACCGCCTGCGGACAGCCCGCGGCACCCGCTGCGACGCCTGCCCCCACGGCCGAATCCGCGGCACCCGCTGCCACGGAGGCTCCTGCTGCCACGGAAGCTCCCGCTGCAGAAGCTCCCTCTGCTGAAGCCCCTGCCGAACTGATGAGCTATGCCGACTATGCCGCCGCCGCAGTCGACAGCCCTGTCAACGCCGAAGCCTATGTCCAGGCCAAGCTCACCTGGTGGGAAGACAAGACCTCCATCTACGCGGCCGACAAAGACGGCGCCTATTTCCTGTACGATGTTGCCTGTCCGGAAGCGGACTATGAAAAGCTGGTTCCCGGCCAGAAGATCGCCTTCCAGGGATACAAGGGCGAATGGTCCGGCGAGGTCGAGGTTGTCGACGGCAGCTTCAGCTTTGTGGAAGGTGACAGCTTTATCGCCGAACCTTTGGACATTACGGGTATGCTGGGTACGGACGAGCTTGCCTCGCACATCAACCAGGCCATCAAGGTCTCGGATGCCGTGGTTGCCGACAAGGGTGACGGAGCGGCCTTCTTCTACAACTTTGATAACTCGGGTGAAGACGGCAACTGCGACCTCTATTTTGATCTGCAGATCGGCGATGCCGTGTATACCTTTGTTGTGCGCCGCTATCTGACGGTCCCGGGCAGCGAAGTTTACGAAGCCGTGAAGAACCTCAAGGTCGGCGATACCGTTGATGTCGAGGGCTTCCTGTACTGGTACGAAGGCCCCCAGCCGCATGTAACTGCGATCACGGTGAAGTGATCTTCCCCTGCGGGGAACGCATGAAAAAAGCACGCTTCGGCGTGCTTTTTTTAATGAAGTCGCCCCCTGCGGGGCTGATGAAGAAATGATAATGGGCGCGGCAGCTCGGTGGAGCGGCTTCGCTTCATTGGGGCGTAAGCCTCTCTTCGTTTATAGCCAATATAAAAAGTCTTACAGGCCTTGTGATCTCATTTTATCACGGCCTGTAAGACGGTGTCGTTACCGGACATTTAACCGGATTCTGTGTTGTGTTTTCTTTTACCAGGTATAGGTCGCGCCGCCGTCGTGCGGTTCCTCTTTGGTGGTAGGTTCGTAGGCCGGACCAAGAGTAAAGATCGGCATGATGCCGCCGGTGACCGTTTCCATTTCCATATCGTTGAGTGCGTTCATATTTTCCATGTTCTTCATTTTTATAATCTCCTTATCTTTTTTCATTATATTTGTTTTCTCGATGGTTGTTCTTTTTCCTGTACCGGAGTTCATTT
The DNA here is from genome assembly GCA_045130755.1 of Candidatus Limivicinus sp. Classification (GTDB taxonomy): domain Bacteria; phylum Bacillota; class Clostridia; order Oscillospirales; family Oscillospiraceae; genus Limivicinus. The sequence continues at coordinate 14,183 of JBGUQD010000090.1, forward strand.
CTTTCCCTCAAGTACGGGCACAGCATAGCATCCCAACCGTCACAGAAGCATCACAGTGCTGCACTTTTTGATTTTATTTCCAGGGCAAACAGGCAGGCATGTCATCCGCAGCAGCCGGACGACATGCCTGTTCGCTTTTGATTCCATTTTGCCCGCGGGCGGATCATCCGTTCCCGGCGAAGGCGGTCTTGATCTGCTTTAAGAAGCGTTCCGCAATCGGGGTGAAGCTCTGGTATTTATTCCAGATCAGATACATCTTCATCTCAAGAGGCGGGTACAGGGGGCGAAACATCAGACCGTTCTCCGGCGAAGTGTCGATCAGATTGTTCAGCGTCAGCAGGACGCCCAGTCCCTCCCTGGCAAACAGGGAGCCGTTGAAGGCAAGGCGGAAGGAGCCCTCCAGCCGCAGTGCGGAAAAGGTCTCCTTCGCCCAAGGGCGGATATCGTTCTCCCAGCTCTGTTCAGAGGTGAACAAGGGCAGCCCGACAAGATCCTCTGCAGTGATCTGCTCCTTTTGGGCAAGCGGGGAATCCGGAGAAAAAACAGCGCCGAAATAATCCGATTCCGGAAACAGGACATAGCGGTACTTTTTCTCGTCCGGCGCCTCACAGATCACGGCGAAATCCAGCAGGCCCTTGTCCAGCTTTTCCGTAACCTGTTCCGTATCCCCGCTTGTGATATGATAGCGCAGATCAGGATACAGTTTTTTGAACGCATGAACCTCTCTGGCAAGATAGCGGATCTGATAGGACTCCGCAAGGCCGAAGTAAATGTCGCCTCCGGTGATGTCATCCAGGGACGAAAACTCCTGTTCGATCTTGTCCGCCATAGAAAGGAGGTCTTCCGCACGGCTGCGGAGAAGCTCGCCCTCTTCCGTGAGGGCAATGCTGAAGCTGTGCCTGGTAAACAGCTTTTTCCCGAGCTCATCCTCCAGCGCTTTCAGCGCCTTTGACAGGGTGGGCTGCGTCACATGAAGCTGTTCGGCCGCGCGGGACATGTTCTCCTCCCGGGCAACCGCGAGAAAGTAGCGAAGCGTGCGTATTTCCATGGTGTCCTCCCTGGATATGCATATTTGGAATATCATGATATTCATTATAACTATTAGCGCGCCGCTTTGCAATATGGTATTCTCTATATGCAAGAAATGCGGGAGGACAGCAATATGGTCGACTGGGCAAGCATGAGAGAGTGCATGACTGACGCAGGCTGCAGCGAAACGACAGTCCGGCGCGCAGAGCACTTTTATCAAAACGGCAGCGCTGAGGACCTGATCCGCTGCCTGCGTTCCTGCCGCTGTGATGCTTTGGAAGAGATCCACGAAAAACAGAGACAATTGGACAAGCTGGACAGGCTGATCCGTGAAACGAAAAGCAGGTAAAGGAGAAGGCAGAATGAAATTCGAAGAACTGAAACTCACACAGGAATGGGACAAGACTTTCCCCAAGAGCGATAAAGTCGGCCACAGCAAGGTCACGTTCATCAACCGCTACGGCATCACGCTTGCTGCAGACCTGTATATTCCCAAAGGCGCAGAGGGCAGGCTCCCCGCAATTGCTGTTTCCGGCCCGTTTGGCGCGGTCAAGGAGCAGTGCTCCGGCCTCTATGCCCAGACGATGGCAGAGCGAGGCTTTGTGACGCTGGCCTTTGACCCCTCCTTCACCGGTGAGAGCGGAGGCAACGTGCGTTACATGGCATCCCCTGATATCAATACCGAGGATTTTATGGCCGCGGTGGATTTTCTCTCCCTGTGCGATCAGGTCGATCCCGACCGCATCGGCATCATCGGCATTTGTGGCTGGGGCGGTATGGCGCTGAATACCGCGGCGTTGGACACCCGCGTGAAGGCGACGGTCGCCTCCACCATGTACGACATGACCCGCGTCAACGCAAAGGGCTACTTCGATTCTGAGGACAGTGAAGAAGCCCGCTATCAAAAAAGAGCGGCTATGTGTGAACAACGTCTGGATGACCTGAAAAGCGGCGAATACAAGCTGGGTGGCGGCGTGGTCGATCCTCTGCCGGAAGACGCACCGTATTTTGTGAAGGACTACTACGATTACTACAAGACCCCGCGCGGTTACCATCCCCGTTCCCTTAATTCTAACGGCGGCTGGAACGTGATCGGCTGCGAGAGCTTCCTCAATCAGCCCATCCTGCAATACAGCAGCGAAATCCGCTCTGCAGTTCTGGTGATGCATGGCGATGCAGCGCACTCCTGCTATTTCGGCAGGGACGCCTATGCCGATATGGTGAAGGGCAGCAAGTATACCGGCAACAAGGAACTGCTCATTATCCCCGGTGCAAGCCATACCGATCTCTATGACGGCGGCGGCAGGGGCGCCATTCCCTTTGACAAGCTTCAGAGCTTTTTTGCCGAGTATCTGCGTTAAGAAAAAGGAGGCGGAGCATGAAGGGAAAACAAATCACGCGCAGGATCCTGTCCGCCGTACTGCTAATGCTCTGCCTCGATTTCTGCGGCGCAGCAAGGCAGGCAGAGGCAGCACAGGCTGACAGTGCAGAGACTGCTGCCGCTGCGGTTTTTGCGGAAGAGGACGAAGGAGAAGACATGATCGGGAAGTTTGATTTTGAAACGAGAACCGTGCTGCTCAACAGCGGCTATGAGATGCCGATCCTCGGGCTCGGCACTTATGCGCTGGATTATGATACCTGCGTCAATTCCGTTAAGACGCTGTTGGCGAACGGCGGGCGCCTGATTGACACGGCATATATGTACGGAAACGAAGACGCTGTCGGCGAGGGCGTGCGCCAGGCAATGGCGGAGTATGGAATAGGCAGAGAAGAAATCTTCGTGATCACGAAGATTTACCCCAACCAGTTTCACGATCCGGAGGCGGCCATTGACATGGCGCTGCAGAAGCTGGATATCGCTTATATCGATATGATGCTGCTGCACCATCCGGGCACGGATGATGTGAAGGCCTACAAAGCCATGGAGCGCTATGTGGAGGCGGGAAAAATCCGCTCTCTGGGCCTCTCCAACTGGTACGTAAAAGAACTGACCTCGTTTCTGCCTCAAGTTTCGATCATGCCCGCACTGGTGCAGAATGAGATCCACCCCTATTATCAGGAGACGGACGTCGTGCCGTTTATTCAGGAAAAGGGCATCGTCGTCCAATGCTGGTATCCCCTCGGCGGGCGCGGATATACGGCTGCGCTGCTGCATGACGACACCATCTGCGCCATTGCGAACGCACATGGGGTATCCGCCGCGCAGGTGATTTTGCGCTGGGATCTGCAGCGCGGCATCGTGGTGATCCCGGGTTCGGGCAATCCGGAGCATATCAAAGAAAACCTGGACCTGTTCGGCTTCGAGCTGTCAGAGGCGGAGATGGAGGCCATAGCCGCCCTGGATCGAGGCGAAAAACACGATTGGTACTGATGTTGTATAACAGCGAAAGGATGAATCACCCGTGAAGCCAATACTCTCTTTGATTATTATCATCATTGCGGTGCTCTGCATCGGCTGCGGCAGTGTACAGGGGACGGAAGCCGCCGTGCCTGAGCCGCAGCAGTCTCCCGCGATGACCCCCGCGGCAGAAGCGTCTGCAGCAGAACAGCCGCAGGAAAACAAAACCGAAAGTGAGGAAACGGAAACGATGCAAATGAAGATCGGCGAGACCGATGTCGAAGTTGTCTGGGAAGACAACGAATCGGCTGCGGCGCTGAAGGAGCTCGCGCGGGACGGCCTCATCATTCAGATGTCCATGTACGGCGGGTTTGAGCAGGTCGGCTCCATCGGCAAGAGCCTGCCCCGTGAGGACAGCCAGACGACAACCCAGGCCGGCGATATTGTTCTCTATTCCGGGAACCAGCTTGTAGTCTTCTACGGCTCAAATTCATGGGCTTATACCCGGCTCGGAAAAATCGCGGACAAGTCTGTGTCGGAGCTGAGTGAGCTGCTGGGAAGCGGCGACGTTATTATTACACTGACCACGAAATGACAGGAGGAACACATGAAAAAAGTTTTGATCGTATCGGCAAGCCCCCGCATGAACAGCAACTCCGAAGCGCTGGCAAAGGCTTTCGCCCGGGGCGCGCAGGAGGCGGGACATGAAGCGGAATTGATCTCCCTGCGCGGCAAAACCGTGAACTTCTGCCGCGGCTGCTTTGTATGTCAGGAGAAACAGCGCTGCGTAATCCACGATGACGCAGACGTGATTTGTCAGAAGGCGCTGAATGCCGACGTGCTGGTCTTTGCCACGCCGATTTATTATTATGAGATGTCCGGACAGCTCAAGACGCTGCTTGACCGCCTCAACCCGCTCTTCCCCAGCGATTATGCCTTCCGCGATGTCTACCTGCTGACATCCGCCGCCGAGGAAGAGGAGTACGTTCCGCAGCGGGCCGTGAGCGGCGTTGAGGGCTGGATCGAATGCTTTGAGCGCGCAAAGCTCGCCGGGACCGTATTCATGGGCGGTGTCACCGAAGCAGGAGAAAACACGGCGCACCCCGCGCTTGATCTGGCATACAAAATGGGAAAAGAAATTTAAGGAATATAAGATGCCGAGCCGGATAAGCAAGCGGGCTGAGAAGTCTGCCTTCTTATTCGTCTTTTTGAAGGGAATTTTTGCAGACGCTTTACGGCGCGCGGACCTGCTGGTTGTGGGCAAGTACGCACTTGTGCAGGGTGTTCGATGCAGCAGTGGGCTCCGTGACCGGCAAGAATATGCAGATTTTTAGTGAACTGCTACAAAAATCGCAATTGGTTCTTGTACGTTATGCACAAGTTTTTGGTCAGTTTGCCTCTTGCATTTTCAAAACAAAAGACTAAAATGATGGCTCAAAAGCTGGGGGCAGCACTTCCCCTTTGTATGCCCCAATCCTCAGCTTTGAAAGGTTGAATGAAAATGACAAGAGACATGACCACGGGTTCGCCGCTGAAGAGCATCCTGAGATTTTGCGTGCCGCTTCTGATTGGGAACCTGTTTCAGCAGTTTTATAATCTGGCCGACAGTATCCTGGTCGGCCGCATCCTCGGCCTGAACGCTTTTGCAGCGGTCGGCGCCACGGGCGCATTGAGCTTTCTGATCCTGGGCTTTGCCACAGGCAGCTGTTCCGGCCTTGCTATCCCAATTGCCCAGAGCTTCGGTGCCGGAGATCTGGAGAGTGTCCGCCGCCGTACGGCGCAGCTTGTTTGGCTGGGATGCGGCATCACGGCGATCATTTGCCTGATCTGCTTTTTCTGGACCGACGATCTGCTTGGCTTGATGAATACTCCGGCAGAGATTTTTGACGACGCATACCGCTACATCTTCATCGTCTTCATGGGCGTGGGTGCAACGATGCTTTACAATCTGAGCTCTGCCGTACTGCGCTCTCTGGGTGACAGCCGTACACCGCTGCACTTTCTGATCGCGGCGGTGGTCGTGAACGTGATCCTTGACATTCTGTTCATGAAATATCTGCACTTCGGTGTGGAGGGCGCGGCCTGGGCCACCGTTCTTTCGCAGCTGGCCTCCGGTACTGCATGCCTTATTTACATGGCAAAGAAGCTCCCGATGCTGAAACTGCATCATGATGACATAAAGCCCGATTGGAAACGAATCTGCTATATGGCCGCCATCGGTGTGCCCATGGGTCTGCAGTTTGCCATCACAGCCGTGGGATCCATCATTCTGCAGAGCGCGGTCAACGGGCTGGGTGCGCAGGCTGTGGCAGTTGTCTCCGCCGCGTCAAAGGTGCACAATGTAGTTGCCGCTCCGCTGGAAACCTGCGGCATCGCCATGGCTACCTACTGCGGTCAGAACCTGGGTGCGGGGCAGTACAGCCGTATCCGCCGCGGTATATGGAGCACGACAGCCGCAGCCATGATTTACTGCTCACTGGCCTTTGTGTTTAACTACAGCGCCGGCCGCAGCATGGCGACGCTGTTTGTCAGCCCCGGTGAGGTCATGATCCTGCGGGATGTGCAGAAGTACCTGGTCATCCAAAGCGCGTTTTATCCGCTGCTGGCGGTGATCTTCATCTTCCGCAACGGCCTTCAGGGCATGGGCTATTCCAAACAGGCCATGATGGCGGGCGTGTCCGAGCTGATTGCCCGCGCCCTGGTTTCCTTTGGCCTTGTGGGCAGCCTCGGCTTCACCGCCGTCTGCTGTGCCAATCCTGCCGCCTGGCTCTTTGCCGACGGCGTGCTCCTGCTCCTGTATGTGCGTGTCATGCGGGTTCTCGACCCAATCCGTCCCCAGGATCTCAAGGCACGGAAGCTTGCAAAAGCCCACCGCTGAAAGATTGCAGCAGCAGGCTACAGCAATACTGCAGCCCGCTCAGCGCAAAGCCGCGATCCGCAAACGGATTCATTATGCTTGCTATTCCCTGCTATTGGGGCTATAATGATCATCGCATAGCGAAATCAATCAAGGATTCGGTTGATTTCGCCGCCAAACGACAAGTTTGGCGGCGAATGATTCAAAAATCATTCGCGCGATGCTCATTGTAATGAATATATGGCGCCGCAGCCATGCAGCGGCGCTGAGCGGCAAAGCTGCTCGGCGGAACGCCTTACGGCGTTTCGCCATCATATAGTCATTATAATCCCCATATATCAGATATTTGGAGGACGACATGAAAAAGTCCGTCATTACATTGGCAATTCTTTCAGCGCTCATGCTCTCGCTGACCGGCTGCAAAAAGGCAGTTCCCGCTGAAAGCGTGGCGCCCGCTCCCGCACCTGAGGTCACAGCAGCGGTTCCAGTCCCGACAGAGGCCCCTGTACCGACCGCCCCTCCTGTGGCCCCCACGCCCATGAGCGAGCCCGTCAGGCAGGACGGTGAGCGCTTTGAGACGGTCATTATACTCGAGGGTATGGAGGAAACTGTCCACTACGAGCATATCCGCAGAGAAGATCTCGGGTTTGAGATGGACTACGATTACGAGGCCTTTGCCCGTCAGAGTACCCCGGACCGGGAGCGCTTCGTTTCTGTCTGGGATGACCCCGCCAATCCCGAAAATTATATGGAGCTGATGTACACTGCGGAGGACGCAGAGACCGTCACCGCCTTTGTGAGTGAGGCATTTTCCAAAGAGTACGACATCATCACTGACCCCCGCGAGTTCGATCAAACCGGCACCTGCATCTATATCGAAGCGTCTGTGATCAAGGGCACCAACAATATGGCTGACCAGATCCAGGCGGTGTATATCATCCCCGCGTCCGAAGGCTGCATCGTCGCTTCAACGCACAGCTTTGTCGTCGAATCTGAGGGCTTTGGACACCGCTTTTCTTATCTGCTGCAAACGCTGAAGCTGATCGACAGGAGCAGCAGCGGAACGCTTTCGGACGAGCAGGCGCTGGCCGCGATCCGGAATTACTGCATCGCCGTTAACCCCGATCTGGCCAATTTCGCAGACACCGAGGAGTTTTCGACCTACTGGGAGCTTGCTTCCAGCGATGCAAGCCAGGTCGTGGTTCTGTTCCGCTCGTATACGGGTGCGCTGGTCCGTTATTATATTGACCGGGCCACGGGAGACACGTATGTAACCGAGTTCGTGCCCGGCATCACGCCCGAGGAGATGCGCACGGAAGAGAGTCTGAACGTGCGGGATTATCTGTCGGCATAAACAGGAAGACCGGAGACCGGATACTTTTGCATCCCGGTCTCCGGTCTGTTTTCAAACCGGCCGGCTCTTGACGGGCAGCGGGGTATGTCAGTATAATGACTTCCATGAAAGGTCTCTCCCACAGAGAGGTGAAGCATGAAGGCAAGCTATCATCTTCCCGGCTTATTTGAATTTTACGAATTGTACAGCGCTTTTCTGCCGCTGTTTTACGGGCATCGGGACTGGTTCTACGACTGGTGCAGCATCGGCTCCGTTTACGGTGCGCCTGCCGACTGTCTGTGGGGCGGAGGGCGCGTCGGCTTCGGCGAGGACCGGCCGGAGGAAGCGGCGGCGCTCATGCGGGAGTACGGGATCTCCGCCCGCCTCACCTTCAGCAATTCCCTGCTGAGGCCCGAGCATCTTTCCGACCGGAAGTGCAACCGCCTGTGCGCCCTTTTTGAAAAGAGCGGAGAGGTACAAAACGGGGTGATCCTCTGCTCTGACCTGCTGCTCGATTACCTTCTGGAAAGATATCCGGGCTTGTATTTTATATCCTCGACGACAAAGGTGCTGACGGACTTTCGCCAGCTCAAGGCAGAACTTGACCGCCCGGAGTTTCGCTTTGTGGTGCCGGATTTCCGGCTGAACAAAGCCTTTGACTCTCTGAACACCCTGAGTGAGGCCGAAAAGCGGAAGGTCGAGTTTCTGTGCAACGAATGCTGCCGGATCGGCTGTCCTGACAGGAAGGCATGTTACGAGAACGTGAGCAGGAAAAATCTCGGTGAGAGCTGTCCGGATCATATCTGCAGCTCGCCCTCGGCGGCGAGGGGCTATCGATTTTCCGACGCGATGGAAAGTCCCGCCTTTATCGGCATTGAAGATATCCGAAACACCTATCTGCCGAACGGCTTTACGCAGTTCAAAATTGAGGGGCGGAGCCTCGGCAGCGCCGTCGTTCTGGAATTTTTGCTTTACTATCTGACAAAGCCGGAATACCGGCTCAAGGTCCGGGAGGAGCTCTATCTGGACAGCTCGCTGGATTTGTGGTGACCGGGAAAGGAGCATGAGAGATGACGATCGACGAATACATCCTTGCGCAGGACGAAGCGGTGCAGCCCATTCTGCAGGAAGTGTGCCATACGATCCGTCTGAACATCGGCGAGGCGGAGGAACGCCTGAGCTGGCAGATGCCGACCTGGCGGCGCAGGTATAATCTTATCCACTTTGCCGCACAGAAGAAGCACGTCGGCATCTACCCGGGGCCGGAGGCCGTGGAGTTCTTCACCCCGGAGCTGGACGAGAAAGGCTACAAGCACAGCAAGGGCGCCATCCAGATGCCCTACGGCAAGGTCGATCTTGAGCTGCTGGGGCGCATCGCCGCCTGGTGCGGGAAACAGGGCGCATAGAAATTCAGGTCTTTGCAAAATCCGTCCGCTGTAGTATGATAATGACTATATGATGGCGAAACGCCGTAAAGCGTTCCACTGAGCAGCTTTGCTGCTCAGCGCCGCTGTATGGCTGCGGCGCCATATATTCATTGCAATAAGCACCGCGCGAATGATTTTTGAATCATTCGCCGCCAAACTTGTCGTTTGGCGGCGAAATCAATCGAATCCTTGATTGATTTCGCTATGCGATGATCATTAT
>JBGUQD010000091.1:0-11833 GCA_045130755.1 Candidatus Limivicinus sp.
ACCCCATGTTCCTTGAAGACCCCATCCGCCCGGACAATTTCGACGAGATGGGCCGAGTCGCTGCCCAGTGCCGCATCCCCATTGCCACCGGCGAGCGTATCAACACTTATCATGAGTTTGAGATGCTGCTTGAGCGCGGAGCATGCAGCTATGTGCGCGCCTCTCTTGGCGTATGCGGCGGTTTTACCGGCGCGAAAAAAATCGCTGCCGTGGCGGAAGCTCACCACAAGAGCCTGGTGCCGCATAACCCCTGCAGCCCCGTCATGACCAACGCCGTGCTGCAGTTCGTCGCGGCTACCGACAACATCGCCATCACCGAGTACCCCAATCCCTTCGCCGCCTCTACCGCCGACCATCTGACCGGCAGCGGCGTGAAGCTCCGCCAGTGCGATATGGTCGACCACATCCCCGAGATGAAGGACGGCTATCTTCCCGTTCCGGAGGAGCCCGGCATCGGCATCGACGTCATTCCCGACCTGGAGGAAAAGTTCCCCTTCCGCCCTCATAAGGTCATGACGCGCCTGAATCTGGACGGTTCCATCTGCGATCAGTAAAGTTATTCCCTTATGGCATGGAACAATGAATATTTAGAATTTGAGTAATAAGTAATCGCATGATAAACTGAGCACAGCAAAACCCGGGAGACTTGTTCTTCTGAATGAAGAACAGTAAAATAAAGAAGAGAAAGGAAAAGGAAAACCATGTCTACGCAACTCATTATCTGCCTGGTGATCTTCGTCCTCACCTGTGCCGGCTACATGACCGGCGTGTGGAGCCTTGCTACCGTGGCAATGACCTCCATCTCCGCGCTGGCCCTCACCGGCTGCCTCACCGCAAAGGACGCCCTCGCGTACTTCTCGAACAACAACGTCATCATGATCGGCGCCATGAGCGTTGTTGCCGCCGGCTTCAACAAGACCCAGTTCTGCACGAACCTCGCAAACGGCATCTCCAAGATCGCGAAGGGCAGCCTGTCCAAGGTGCTGCTGATGTACTGCATCCTCGCCATGCTCCTGAGCCAGATGGTGCAGAGCCCTGTCGTCGTCTTCGGCATCGTGGCTCCCCTCTGCATGGCCTCCGCCGACTCCATGGGCATCTCCAAGTCCAAGATCGCGCTGCCCCTCTGCATTGTTGCCATCGCCACCTGCTGCACCCTGCCCATCGGCACCGGCGCCACCCAGGCGGCCGAGCTCAACGGCTACATCACCGCTTACTATGACAAGCTTGAGAACTTCACCGGCACCATGCCCGTCGTGAATTTCTTTGATCCCATGAAGGCCCGTCTTCCCATGCTGATTTTCTGCGTGGTCTACTGCGCCTTTGTCATGCCCCGCTTCTCCCCGGATCAGCCCTCCGTCAAGACCGCTGAGAGCGAAGTGCACAAGACCGCCGAGAAGAAGGCTCTGCCCGCCTTCTCCGAGATCGCCGGCATCGTGATCTTCTTCGGCACTGCTGTCGCCCTCATGCTCCAGGCCAATGTTCTGAAATCTCTTGCTATCTGGCAGATCTGCCTGATCGGCGCTGTCCTCATGGTTATCTGCGGTGTTCTCAAGCCGAAAGAGGCCGGAAAGGCCATCCCCCTGAGCATGCTGCTCCTGATTGTCGGCGCGCTTGCCATGGCGGGCGCTCTGTCCGGCACCGGCGCCGGTGACTGGATCGGCGGCGGCATCGCCAAGGTCGTGGAGAAGGTCAACAACAACTATATCGTTGGCTTCATCTTCTTTGCAGTTCCCTTTGTCCTCACTCAGTTCATGTCCAACCGCGGCGCGATGCTGATCTTCATCCCCATCGCGATTGCCACCTGCTACCAGATCGGCGGTGACCCCCGCGGCCTCATCATCCTGATCCAGGCGGGCGCCCTGACCGCGTTCATGACCCCGATGGCCACCGCTGCCGTCCCCTACATGATGGAGTACGGCGGATACGACCAGAAGGATCTGTTCAAGGGTGGCTGGCTCTTCGCCATCATCGGCTGCGTCATCTCCGTCGGCTGGATCATGACCATCATGCCCGTTCTCTGATCGCATCAAAAAACCATAAAATCATAACGACCGCCCCTGTCTGAGCACAGGGGCGGTTTCTGAAACAGGAGGAAGACGCTATGGAACGCAAGTACCCCCACCTCTGCAAGCCGATCCGCATTGGCAACGTCTGGTACCGCAACCGCATGTTCTCCACGCCCATGGGCGGCACCGACATCGAGCTTGACGGCTGCATCGGCCCCAAGTCCCAGGCTTTCTATGAATACCGCGCCAAGGGCGGCTGCGCGGCTGTCACCGTCTCGGAGCTGATGGTCCATCCCAGCGACGGCAGCCACGCCTACCGCCTCGATGAGAGCATCTTAAACTCCCTCCCCAAGGCCACCTACACTGCCGACGCTATCCGCAGACACGGCGCCATCCCCAGCATTGAGCTTTCCCACTCCGGCATGTTCGCCGGCACTTATATGACCGACAAGAACAAATCCCACGGTCTGAACCAGTGGAGCGCCGACGACGGCGTGCGTGCCGACGGCGTCCCCTACAAGGCGATGAGCAAAGAGATGATCGCCGAGATCGTCGCGGCCTACGGCCATGTGGCGGGACTATGCAAGCGGGCGGGCTTTGAGATGGTTATGGTTCACGCGGGCCACGGCTGGCTTCTCAACCAGTTCCTGTCTCCCATGTTCAACCACCGCACGGATGAGTACGGCGGTTCCACCGAGAACCGCTGCCGCCTCGCTGTTGAGGTGCTGAAATCCGTTCGTGCCGCCGTTGGCCCCGGCTTCCCGATCGAGCTTCGTCTGTCCGGTGCGGAGTTTGTGCCCGAGGGCTATGACCTGGACGAGGGCGTGCGGATCGCGAAGATCCTTGAGCCCTATGTGGACATTCTCCATGTCACTGCGGGCACCTATCAGCGCACCTTCGGCATCACCCACCCCAGCATGTTCGAGGATCACGGCAGAAACGTCTATCTCGCGGCTGAGATCAAGAAGCACGTCTCCGTCCCCGTCGCCACCATCGGCGGCCTGACCGACCCCGAGCAGATGGAGGAGATCATCGCCTCCGGCAAGGCGGACATCGTGGAGATGGGCCGTCAGCTTCTGGCCGATCCCTTCCTGCCCCAGAAGGTCATGGAGAACCGGGACGAGGAGATCGTCCACTGCATGCGCTGCTTTGTCTGCATGTCCGAGCGCGCCGCCACCGGTACGCGCCGCTGCGCCATCAATCCCATCATCGGCCGCGAGGACGAGGGCATGGAGATCACCCCGGCACCCGTGAAGAAGCGCGTCCTTATTGCGGGCGGCGGCCCCGGCGGCCTGTACGCCGCCTACACCGCAGCGCGCAGAGGTCATGATGTTCTGCTCTGCGAAAAGGAGGACCGCGTCGGCGGCATCCTCAAGAGCGAGGAAGTGCTGCCCTTCAAGCAGGAGATGTTTAAGCTCGGCGAGACCTACAGGCTCCTGGCTGAGCGTGCCGGCGCCAAGATCGTCACCGGGCAGGAGGTCACGAAAAAATTTGCCGAGGCCTACAAGCCCGATGCCATCATCATCGCCGCCGGTTCCTCCCCGCTGCGCCCGCCGATCCCGGGTCTGGACGGCGAGAACGTGATTCTGGTCAACGACCAGTACAAGCACGAAAAGCCCGTCACCGATTCCGTGGTTGTCTTCGGCGGCGGCATCTCCGGCGTGGAGTGCGCCATTCACATGGGCATGGAGGGCAGAAAGGTCCACCTCGTCGAAATGCGCGACGATGTGGCGCTCGACTCCGTCATCCGTCAGCGTCCGCTGCTGCTGGAGAAGCTCAACAAGCTCTGCACCGTACACACCGGGTATAAGGGCCTTGAGGTCACCAAAGAGGGTATCTGGTGCCAGACCAAGGAAGGCGAGAAGGTGCTTGTCCCCGGCACAACGATCATCTGCGCCCTCGGCCAGCGTCCCCGCTGGAATGTTGCCGAGGAGCTCTACGACTGCGCGCCCTGGGTGCGCGTGATCGGCGACGCCAACGCCGTCGGCACCATCACCAAGGCCACTTATCAGGGCCACCACGCCGCGCTGGATATCTGATAAACATGAATAGAGCCGCACGATCTGTGCGGCTCTATTTTACTTCTGATAGGCGCTGCCGTTATACTCACTTTCCGTGACCACGGAGAAATGGAAAATCGGCCTGTTCACGCGCAGGATGCGGATCGCATGAGGCAGTTTCGGCGGCAGAAAGACAAGGGAGGAACGCGTCAATATGTGTTCCTCGCCGTCAAGGATGACATGCACCTCGCCGTGGAGCTCGTGCGGATCCTCCGGGTCGGAACCGAAGAAGCCGATGATCTCGGCGGAATCATGGCTGTGCTCGGCAAAAATCGGATCGAGCGCCGGAATCTCCTTGTACCAGGAGACATTCATCTGAAAAGCTCCCGGGACAAGATTTCCGTCAATCCACAGAACGCGCTCGGCAAAGCGGCGGTAGATTTCCCGGAAGTCCGGGGCCATGTCCGGCTCATATTTGAGCTCTGACATGATGAGACCTGCGTATTTACTGTTCTGATCCATTGTTGATTACCTCCGTATAAATCATCTGCGGCAGCACGTTTTCCCGGAGAAGCTGTATGGCTTCTTCAATAAGCGGCATCTGATCGGTATCCTCCCGCCAGACAACGGAGCACTTGCGCGTTACAGGGAAATCCGGCAGCAGACAGTAGTCCAGTTCCTGCCGCTCCTCCGGTGTAAGGGAACACAAAATGCCGGCGGAGATCAGCTGCACACCCAGCCCCTGAACGGCCATTTGAAGGCCTGTTGTCATCATGTCGATCACCAGTGTATGGCCGGGCTTGATGTTATACTGCGTGATCATCTTCTGAAAGTTCAGATACATGCCGTTGGCAGAAGAAGGCGTGATAAAGGGCAGGGCCTGGAGCACCGCCGGGTCCAGGAGGTAAGGGCGCTCGGGGCTGTTTCGTTCACGTTCTTCCGGCGGAAGCAGCCCGTATTTCCTGTGCGCGACCAGCAGGGTCCTTTCCAGCGCCACATCCTCGTAAACAAGCGGAATATCACTCTCCGGAATGTCGGCCAGAGAACCGATCGCCACATCGATGGAATCCTTTCCAAGGAGCTTTTGCAGCTGCTTTTCGGCACCGAGAGAGACTGTGAAGAAGGTCTCCGGATGCCGCTCAGACAACAGCCGCAGCAGTGGCGGAAGCCAATAGTGTCCGCGCACACGCGCGCTGCCGATGCGGAAGGTGCGCGCCGGATCGGATACGGTGCGCAGTTCGCCGCGCAGGATCTGTTCCGCTTCTGCGATCTCCCGCATTTTTTCAATATAGTGTTTTCCGGCGGGCGTGAGGAGAACGGGGTTTTTCCGACGGTCAAAGAGCTGCACGCCGAGGGATTCTTCCAGTCGGTTGAGATACATGGTCAGGGTCGGCTGGGAGATGTACAGCTTTTTTGCCGCGCGGGTAAGATTCTGCTCCTCGGCAATGGCAATCACATAGTCCAGCTTTTCATAGAGCATATGCGAACCTTCCTTCATTCGGAATTATCTACAAAAATTATAAAGAAATTTTATGCAAAGTGCATATGCGGATTCATCCGATAAAAAATGTTGATCAGATGCGAAAAAAACATGTATTGGACAAAAGCCTGAAATTATAATATTCTATTTTCAGGAAAAGAACAAGGGGCAAATATAAAATATCTTTATAAAGAATGATAAAAAACTGGGAGGCTGCATATGAAAATCACATCTGTTGAGCTTTTACCGGCAAGCAAGTATCTCTTCATCAAGGTCCACACCGATTCCGGCATCTACGGCACCGGCGAGGTCGGCGCCTGGGGCTATCTCGACGGCTGCGTGGGTATCCTGAAAAAGATGGAAGGCTACCTCATCGGGCAGGATCCCTTCCGCATCGAGCACCATTGGAACTATCTCTACCGCAGCATGTACTTCCGCGGCTCTATTCTCATGAGCGCCCTGTCCGCCATCGACATTGCCCTCTGGGACATCAAGGGCAAGGCCCTCGGCGTGCCTGTCTATGAGCTGCTGGGCGGCAAGTGCCGCGACAAGGTGCGCTCCTACGAAGCCTGCTTCCAGTTCACCCCCGAGACCATGGCGAAGCGCTGCCTGGAAATTAAAGAGATGGGCTTTGACGCCGCCCGCCTCATGATCACCGGCGACATCCGCCTCAGCCAGGCCGAGCGCCGCTCCAGCGTGTATAACGCCAAGGTCTCCGATTACATTGCCAAGGTCAAGGCCGTGCGCGAGGCCGTGGGCGATGAGTTCGACCTGATCCTCGAGTGCCACCGCAGCATGGATCCCATGGAGGCTGTTGCTTTCGCCAAGGGCGTGGAGGAATACCGTCCGCTGTTTCTTGAAGACCCCATCCCGCCCGACAGCCCCGAGGCCATGGCGGATGTCGCAGCGCGCACCAATATCCCCGTTGCCACCGGCGAGCGCTTCATCAATATCCAGGAGTTTGAGACCACCTTCCAGAAGCACGCGGCCAAATACGTCCGCCCCGACGTGTGTGCCCTGGGCGGCCTGACCCCCTCCAAGAAGGTCGCCGCCATGGCCGAGGCCAATTACTGCAAGATCGTCCCGCATAACCCGCTGGGCCCCGTGTCGACTGCCGCCTGCCTGCAGCTTGACGCCGCCATCCCCAACTTCGCCATCCAGGAGTTCCCGTCCTTCTATCACACGGGCAACGAAGCCGAAATGACCAGGGAGGCCTTCGTTGAAGACGCAGGCTACATTGTGATCCCCGACCGCCCCGGCATCGGCATCGAGCTCGTAGACGATATCTGCGAGCGCTTCCCCGCCAAGGCCAGGAGCATCTCCGCGCAGATCGCCCACGACGGGTCTGTTTACGACATTTGAGGAACTGACGATGAATCGAAAAGAGTTTATCGAAAGCTGCCGCGACTTAAGCGAAGCGGAACTTCTGCACATTGCTATCCGCGCCCGTAACATGGCGGAAAAACGCGTACCGCCGGAGATGACGGCCCTGTTTCGCACGCTGGACGATGTGACCGAGGTGGAGGAGATCCGGGTTGAAACCGCGTGGGGCAGCTCCCATGTCTATGTCGTACAGGAGACGGAGCACGGTGCAGACAAGCGCCCCGTCCTTGTCAATGTGCACGGCGGCGGCTGGACCATGCCGCACACAGAGCGCGACACCTATTTCTGCCGCCGCATGGCCGTGCGTACCGGCTGCCTGATCTTTGATGCGGACTATGTGTTGGCCCCGGAGTACCCCTATCCCGCGGCTCTTGAGGAGCTGGAGGCGCTGCTGGACAAGCTGCCGGAGCTCTGTGAAAAATACGGCGGAGACCCCGCGCGCGTGATCCTCTGCGGACAGAGCGCGGGCGGCAACCTGATCGGCGGCGTGCTGTGGCGCGGAAAGACGGTGCTCAAGCCCCTCGCGCAGATCCTCTGCTACCTGCCGGCTGATAATTACAACGATCACTTCAAGGGGGAAGAACTGGATGAGCGCGGCAAGAGCACCGAGTACTACGGCTTCTTCTATAACCGCGTCTTCGAGGAGCGCGCAAACTACGATGTGTCCCTGGCCCTCACACCCGCAGAGGAGCTGCGCGGCCTGCCGCCGACGGATATTGTCACCGCGGGGAAGGACAACCTCGTCGAGGAAGCGCTCCGCTATACCGGGAAGCTTCAGGCTGCCGGGGTGCCCACGACTTATACCTGCTTTGAAAACAGCCGCCATGGTTTTCTTGTCAACCTGTACGATGAGTGGCAGGAGGGCGAGAAGTATGTGGCTGAGCGAGTCCTTGCACATCTGAAATAATGAAACGGAAGCCGACCTTGTGTAAAGGTACGGCTTCCGTTTTTATGACAGGCTCTCGTGTTCGAACTGCTCCTTTGCGATCTGAATGAGCTTCAGCTCCGGCTCGCCGAGATATACGCCCTTGCGGTAGAAGATATGCACCTCCCACGTCTCGGGTTCCGGGCCGAGGGAGAAGTATTCCACCGCCGCGCCGGGATTTGCAAGCTGGGTCGTCAGATAGGGGATGATGGTATAGCCCATCCCTGTCGCCGCCATGCGCAGACAGCTGATGTTGCTGGAAAACTCCATCTTGATACTGGGCCGGATGTGCTCATGCCGAAACCAGCGGTTGCAGAAGCTGCGCATGGCGTGTTCCGGAAAGAGAAGAAAGAAATCCGCGTTGCTGAGAGCGCCGCTTTTGACGGCGTTCTTTCCGGAAACTCGATCCTCTTCGCCGATGTTCCCGGCCTTGGCCGCAAGCACCAGCTCCTCGGAGTAGATCAGCTCGCTGCTCAGACCCTTGAGATCGTCCTGTCCGGCCAGCGGCAGCAGCACCATATCCACACGGCCTGCCCGCAGTTCTTCAAAGAGCTTCTTGCCGCTGGAGGTGAACACCTCCAGCTCAATGCCGGGATAGAGCGCGGAAAACTCCGGCAGGATACGCGGCATCATGTAGGACGCCCTGTCCCGCGAGGTGCCGATCGTGAGCTTGCCGCTCATGTGCTGAGTGATGTCCCGCATCTGACGCTTTAATTGTTCGTTTTCCAGCAGGATCGCCCGCGCCCGTTCCACATAGCAGCGCCCCGCATGGGTCAGCGACATAGGAGTCGTGGAGCGGTCAAAGAGCTGTGCGCCCAGTTCATCCTCCACACATTTCAGATAGTGACTCAGCGCGGGCTGCGAGATGTAAAGCTTCTCGGCGGCCCGCGTCATATTGCGGGTCTCGGCGAGCGTTAGAATGTATTTCATCTGCCGGAATTCCACGGTACGGCCCTCCAGATCTATTTTGTTACTCCCAGTATAAAACAGACTTCGTCAAGTTGCAACAACATCATGAGATTTTATTTATTGACTTGATATAAATAATAGTATTTCACATATCACGCTTTCTCTATTATACTGTTACCAGAAACACCGGGAACATAAAACCTGACAACAGGGAGGAAATGACAATGGACAGAGAGAGCATCATCCGCAAGGCACAGGAAGAGTTTGCCGAGCGCCTCAATTCCGAGCTTGACCGCATCGAGCTCATGAAGCAGGAAGCAGAACCCAAGGACTTCTCCAAGCTTGAGAAGATCGTGGTCGGCGTCATGCCCGGCGACGGCACCGGCCCCGTCCTCATGGAGCACGCCCTGCTCGTCGCCAATGAACTTGTCAAGGACGAAGTCGCCTCCGGCAAGATCGAATTTCGCACTATCGAGGGCATGACCATCGAAAACCGTGTCGCCAAGATGCAGAGCCTGCCTGACGAGGTGCTGGCCGCCTGCAAGGAGTGTGACGTGCTGGTCAAGGGCCCCTTCATCACCCCGCGTGCGGGCGACGGCCTGCCCAATCTGGTCTCCGCCAACAGCCTGCTGAGAAGAGAACTCCAGCTCTTCGCCGCCGTGCGCCCCATCCGTATCCCGGACAAGGGCATCGACTGGACCTTCTTCCGCGAAAATATCGAGGGCGAATACATCCTCGGCAACCGCGGCATCCGTGTGGGAGACGAGCTTGCCATCGACTTCAAGGTCTGCACGAAGCCCGGCGCTGAGCGTATCGCACGCGCCGCCTTCGACTTTGCCCGCAAAAACGGCAAGAAGAACGTCACCGTCGTCACCAAGGCCAATATAGTCAAGCTGGTCGACGGCGACTTTCTCCAGGCGGTCCACCGCGTCGGCGAGGCCGAGTACCCCGAGATCGAGATCCGCGAAGAGCTGGTGGACTCCATGGCCGCAAAGCTCGGAAGCGAGACCTTCATGCAGGGCATCGATGTGATCGTGCTGCCGAACCTCTACGGCGATATCGTCACCGACGTCGCCGCCGAGATGCAGGGCGGCCTCGGCACCGCATCCTCCTCCAACATCGGCAGCCGCTACGCCCTCTTCGAGGCGATCCACGGCGCGGGCCTTCGCATCATGCAGTCCGGCCGCGGCCCCTGGGCAAACCCCGGCAGCCTCATCCGCGCCATGGGCGAGATGCTTGCTCACATCGGCTGCGGCGACCGCAAGGCCATCCTCGACAAGGCCATGGACATCTGCACCGTGACGGAGAAGAAGCTCGTTATCACCGGGCGGCAGGACGGCTGCACCGGCGCAGAGTTTACCGACTACCTCATCGACACCATCCGCCGGCTTCGCGCAGAATAAAGAAGGGAGAACATCATGGGCAAATCGCTTACCAGAAAGATCCTCGAATCGCATTTCGTCTCCGGCAGTATGACGCCGGGGGAGGAGATCTTCATCAAGGTCGACCAGACCCTGACCCACGACATCAACGCCGTCATGACCTACCTGGCCTTTGAGGCCATCGGCCTGCCCCGTGTGCGCACGGAGTGCTCGGTCAGCTATCTCGACCACAACCTCCTGTACGTCAACAACATGACGCCCGACGATCACATCTATCTCCAGAGCGTGGCAAAGAAGTACGGCGTCTACGTCTCCCGGCCCGGCAACGGCATTTGCCATACCGTGCATGTGGCCCGCTTCGGCGTGCCCGGCAAGGTCAGCATGGGCGGCGACAGCCACACGCCCCACGGCGGCTCCATCGGTATGCTCTGCATCGGCGTGGGCGGCATGGACGTGGCCACCGCCATGACGGGTGTCCCCATGCGGCTTAAAATGCCGAAGATCGTCAAGGTCAATCTTACCGGAGAGCTTCGCCCCGGCGTCAATGCCAAGGAAGTCATCCTCGAGATGCTGCGGCGCGAGAGCGTCAAGGGCGGCCTTGGCAAGGTCTATGAATATGTCGGCCCCGGCGCCGCGTCGCTCGAGGTTCCCCAGCGCGCCACCATCGCCAACATGGGCGCCGAGATGGGCGCCACCACCTCCATCTTCCCGGCGGACGAGCAGGTGAAAAAATTCCTCACCGCTCAGGGCCGCGCAAAGGATTATGTGGAGCTGCTGCCGGACGAGGACGCGGAGTACGACGAAGTCATCGAGCTCAACATGTCCGAACTTCAGCCTCTCATGGCCTGCCCGCATCTGCCGGACAACGTAAAGCCCCTGCACGAAGTGGAGAAGAAGCCTGTACAGCAGGTCTTCATCGGCTCCTGCACCAATACCAGCTATGCGGACGTAGCCAAGGCCGCCCTGGTTTTCAAGGGCCATCATGTGAACGAGAACGTCCAGTGTACCTGCGGCATCGCCTCCCGCCAGACCTACAAAGAGCTTCTGCGCGACGGGTATCTGGATATGCTGGTGGACGCCGGCGTGCGCCTGCTGGAAATTTCCTGCGGCCCCTGCTGCGCCATCGGCCAGACCCCGCCCACAAACGGCGTCGCGGTGCGCACCTCGAACCGCAACTTCAAGGGCCGCGCGGGCAACCCAACGGCGGAGATCTATCTTGTGAGCCCCGAAAGCGCCGCCGCCACCGCCATCCTGGGTACCTTCGCAACTGCGGAGGACATCCTCGGCGAGAACGTAAAAGAGCTTGCGAACATCCATGAGCCGGACGCCTATATCGTGGACGACTCCATGTTGATCCCGCCGCTGCCGCCCGAGGAAGCCGAGAAGGTGGAGATTACCCGCGGCCCCAACATCAAGTTCCTCCCGGTGCCCGATGTGCCGGAGCAGGTGCTGGACGTGCCGGTCTCCCTCAAGACGCTGGATAACGTCTCCACCGACGACATCACCCCCGCAAGCGCCGAGTTTTCCTCCATGCGCTCCAACATCCCCCTCATGAGCCAGTACTGCTACCACCGCTATGCCCCGGACTTCGCTGCTCGCGCCAAGGAGCTGGGCCGGAGCATCATCGTCGGCGGTGAAAACTACGGCCAGGGCTCCTCCCGTGAGCATGCGGCCATCAACCCCATGTACCTCGGTGTCAAGTGCGTCATTGCCAAGAGCATCGCCCGCATCCACAAGGGCAACCTGGT
>JBGUQD010000092.1:0-10066 GCA_045130755.1 Candidatus Limivicinus sp.
CATTTTCAAACTACAATTCTTTATTTATTCGTGTCCAATTTTTGTTGACTAGTGCAACCCTTGAAAAATGCACCCCAGGGAGCAGTAAAATGCACCCCGCCTTTAAAGGTGGGGTGCAGTGGTATCATTATTAGCGTGATTTGCCACGTCAAAACAACACCATATGGTCACCAGCCGCCGCGAGGCGACGTCCGGTCGACCGTTGGTGTTGTTTTTCCTTTCCAACTCGGAGGTCTCACGGGGGACCTCCGAGTTGGTTTAAGCGGGAGTTTTGCGTCCGTTATGAACACTCGTACCACGTCAAAACAAGGCCGCAAGGTCATGGGGCTCTAAAAAGCGAGAGTCCCCCAGCAGGGGCTCTTGCTTTTTCGCGCTGACGGGATTCGAATATGTAACCGCCGGGGGCGGTTACATTTGGTCAAAAGCTTCATCGTTTCGGAAGGAAGGACGATCCAACGTATAGACGAGGTGCTCTTCGACGAACTGTATCGCTTTTATCGGCGGGCATCCTGCTGGTGGAGCAGAACGCCGAGATGGCGCTCTCCATCGCCGACCGCTCCTGCGTCATGGAGACCTGGCGCATCACTCTCTGCGGCACCGGCAAGGAACTGGCCGCCGCTGTGGATGCAGAGACTAAATTCGTTGACAAAAACATACCAGATACGTTATAAATAAAGACAGGAAAATAGCTGCATATGGATAATTACCAATAAAGAAAGGGCTGATCCTATGGCAAAACAACACAGTCGCGCAGACAGACTCATAAAACTCCTGATCATAATTATGATCGCTGCCTCTTTTGCGCTCTTGTCACCGCGTTCCCACGCCCTGGAATACGCCAGAAATGCGGTTTTGGATAATGCCGATTATCCCGGCGTTTATCGTGTCGCCGCAGTCAAAGGGGACACGGCCGCGACCCTCGGCATCCCCAGTCTTGCAAAGGGGAATCTGGAGGACTGGCCCACGATCGAATCCCCGGCCATCATCATGGGCGCCGCGGTGCCCTATGAGGTGAAGACCGGTCCCACCGAGTTTACGCCGATTTCCGGCGGCGCGCTTTACCCTCCTTACAGCTATTTTCGCTACAGCATTATTGAGGAGTTGGGCGTAGACGGCACAATGCACAGCAAAATGTCCGGCTTTGACGGCAGCTATTACATCATCCGCGTCGACGTCAGTGATCTGATTGCGGACGCGCCGACAGGCAGCTATCTCCATGTCAAGCAGGAGGGCAACAAGGCTCTGATGGTCTCCCTGCTCCATGAGGGCTATACCGAAGACACCGGCAGGGCTACCTTCTCCGACGCCCTGGGCAACAAGGTGGGCGTCTTCTCCGTCGCAGGCGGTGGACTTTCCATGAAGGACAAGGAGGGCAGCGACACCCAAACGCCCTATATTGACGTGATCCTCATGTCCTCCGGCACGCTCGTTGCCGGCGCCGACACGGGCAGCACCGACCCCAACGTCATGACTGCGGACGTCAAGCTGAGTTTCTATGTGGACCAGACACAGGACTATAACCCTGAGCTGAATTATGAGTCCATGGTGAACACCTACACGCCCGGAACCAACGAGCCGACGCTGGCGCAGATGATGCTGGACAAGTATTACAAGGCGCCCGAGGGCGCTGAGGTCACCAACTACGTCGTGAAGGGCTCCGACCTGGAAATCGAGATCATGAACGACGACAACGGCCCGCGGGAATTCTGGTCCCTCCGCAAGGCGATGGCTTATTACAACAATTCTCCCATCAAGATGATCTGCGAAGTTCCCGTGCTGGAGGGTCTGCTTGTGGACGGCGGCCGTCATGTCATCTTCGACGTCAACAGCTTTGACATTCAAATCGCCAATCATCAAACGACAGACGCCGCGGCCCTCACGGTTCGAAACGCCACGCTGACCCTGATGGACAGCTTCAACACCACCGGCGCGGAGCTCGCCGTGGGCAACAACGCCAGAATGTCCATTGAGGAGGGCGGCACCCTGATCATCTCGGACACCTGCCAGGTGGAGGTCGAGTATGACGCCGCCTCCATCGCGCCCGGCTCCGAGAGCACGGCCCCGGCGCTCACCTACGGCGTCATTACCGTGGAAGACGGCGGCGAGATCATCAACAACGGCATCATCTCCATCGAGGGCACCGAGGGCAAGCCCATCGACCCGGCCGCGCCCGCGATCCGCGACATGCAGGCCGCGGAGCTGAACATCAAGCCCGGCGGAAAGCTCACCAACAACGGTGCCCTGCTCTGCTACGGCAGACTGTACAACACGGGCACGCTTGAGAACAACGGACGTTATAATGACACAATCCGGTCCAACGATCCGGACAAGGGCATCTTTGACTACCACTGCGGCATTCAGGTCGCCTGGAAGGACGACGTGACCCAGCAGGGCGTCCAGATGGGCCAGCTCTACAACGGCGACGACCGCAACGGCGTTGTCACCGGCGCCTCTCTGGTCAACAACGGCGATATCGTTCTGGTTCCCGGCTTCCTGGAGAACTTCGGAACATTTGAAAACGCCGCGGGCGGGGCTCTTTATCTCTGCGCCGTGACCGACGCGGTGATCCCGTACCAGGCTACCTATACGCCGCTTGTCCTGGAACAGCGCATTCAGTTTGAAAATCCGATCTCGATCTACGTTACCAACAATCGGGGCGCCACGTTCACGAACGCTGGCAGCATTGTTACCGCGCAGGTGGAGATCATCGGCACCGGCCGTACCGGAGAGCTCACCACACCGGCGGACGGCGATCTCATTTACGATATCTGTATCGACAATCTCGGTCAGATGATCAACACCGGCACCATCGCTCTGGACGGCGTCTATACCTTCGGCCAGATGAACAACATGGGTGAGCTGAATAACAAGGTTGTGTTGTCTGCCAACAATGATTTTGTGGGTTCACTGACCGATACGTCCGGCTTCACCGACGTGTACAACGGCATGAAGACCGGGGATGTATGGACACATATCCCCTGCACCGGGATCAGCATTACGCCGACCCATACGTACGGCTCCGGTGGTGAGAGCGTTCAGTGGACCGTCAATACCGAGACCGGGGAGCCCGACGCCGAGGGCGTCCGGTACTATCTGCTGGCCTACGAGGGCAACGGTACCGTGCCGAAGCATAGGTACACAATCGCGGGCGGCGGGGAAACCGTCCTGACGAGCCCGGAGCTCCCGATGATCAGCGACGGAAACGCCGTATACCGCTTCCAGGTCCTCGACGGTCTGTTCAGTCAGTATGCGAACGCCTCTGTCAGGATAACCTCGCAGATCTTCACAGCGCCGAGCGCTATCCCGGCACTCGTTTATAACGGCAAGGATCAGACGCTGATCACGACGGGCGGCACCAACCAGGGCGTTCTGGAATACAGACTCGGCGAGAGCGGCGAATGGATCGCGAATCCGCCTTCCGCCAAGAACGCAGGGACTTATAAGGTGTACTACAGGCTTACCGGCGAGAGCGAAGCGACAGCGTATCAGTCCGTGGACGTCGTGATCGGAAAGAAGCCCGTGACGGTTTCCGGCGTCGATCTGAGCAAGAAGGTCGGCTCTGCGCTCGCCGAGCTCAGCTATACTGTCAGCGGTCTGGTAGAGGGCGAAACGCTCAACGGCGTTGAAGTCAGCACCGATGCAAACAAGGACGTGATCGGCGAATACAAGATTACCCCGACCGTGACGGGCGATAACCCGAACTATGAGATCACTCTGTGCGAAGGAAAGTACCGCGTAACGCAGGAAGACTTTGAAGTGATCGCGAAGGACAAATACGGGGTGTTCAGCGACGAGACCACCTATACGGGCTTCAATATTGAGCTTACTGTTCCCAGTGGAGCGACGGCTTACTACAGCACCACCGACGTGCTGACAGCGGAAAACTTTAAGACCAAGGGCGCCGCCACGCTCAAGGTGCAGCCCGCCACAGCCGGGACGCATACCGTATATTACTACGTGACAAACGCGGAGGAGACTTACGGCGTCGGCGGCAGCAAGCAGGTCATCATCGACAAGGCCCAGCAGACAGCGCCCGATCCCGCAATACTGATCACGCGCGCTGAGAGCTGGCTCGACTCCGGCGACGGAGCCATCACCGGCCTCACACCGCGCAAGATGGAATACCGTGAGAAGGGCAACGACGGCAGCTACACCATTGCCTACATGGAGACGGTTTACGTCATGCCCGGCACCTATCTGGTTCGTATGGTCGGTGACGAAAACCATTACGCAAGCCCCGACACGGAGGTAACTGTGGGTATAGGCGAACCGGTCACGATCTGGTTTGACACCAACAGCGGCGGGCATGCCGTGCTCGCGCCTCCGGCGGACAGCACGATCACTGTCGAGTCGGATCCCGATGGCTTCCTGGTGAGCGGACTCTCCTGCGGAGACGTCCTCCCCGAGCTTGCGCCCACGCTGCAGGGTGCAAACTTCCTGGGCTGGTACGTGGACGGAAAGATCTATGATCTGAATACCCCGATCACCATGCCCACTACGCTGATCGCTGCATGGACGCCGGAAGCCATCACCTTCAAGCTGCCTGCCGATACGACGAAAATCGGAGAAAACGCTTTTGAAGGTCTTCCCATGAGCTCCGTTGAACTCCCGGCCGCCTGCGCAGAGATTTTTTCCGGCGCCTTCAAAAACTGCTCGCAGCTTAAACAGATTGTGCTTCCGAACCCGGATATCCACATCTATCCAGACGCCTTTGAGAACTGCAGCGGCGTGTATGTCTTTGCTCCCGAGGGCAGCAACGCGCGTTATCTCTGCACCGAACAGAATGGCTTTGTCTATATCACCGACGTAACGAACTGATACTATTTCGTGTCCAGTTTTATCTTACCACTCCAAAGTTTTTATGCGTATCCCCCTTGGGGGCTTGCGGCAAGGCCGGCCCTGTGTTAGAGTTAACAGGATCGGAGGTGTCACATGGAAATTCTCTCTGAAAACAAAGCATACTGGACCGGCCGTGCCTCCGGGTATTCTGAAGTCAATCAGGCGGAGCTTGAAACCGAGCAGCGCAAAAAGTGGAGAGACTGCCTGCAGGCTGAGATTTCCCGACAGTTTCCCGGAATTGCGGCATCTCAGCTTCATATACTGGAGGCAGGCACCGGTCCCGGCTTCTTTGCCATCCTTCTCTGTGAGTTGGGGTATGATGTGACTGCCATCGACCTGACCCCGGCCATGCTGGAGGAGGCAAAGAAAAATGCCGGCAGCATGTCCGGCAGCATCCGTTTTATGGAGATGAACGCGGAGGCGCTGGACTTTGAAGACGCCTCCTTCGATGTGGTGATCAGCCGCAATCTGACCTGGAACCTGCCCCACCCGAATGCAGCCTACGCCGAGTGGGTCCGGGTGCTGAGGCCCGGCGGCTTTCTTCTGAACTTCGACGCCAACTGGTACGCCTATCTTTTTGACGAGAAGGCACAGGCCGCCTACGATCAGGATCGGATCAACAGCGCCGAGCGGGGCGTGTGGGATCAGAACGTCGGAGAAAATTTTGACGTGATGGAGGACATCGCCCGCCGCGTTCCGCTCAGCAGCATCCGCCGTCCCGCATGGGATCTGGCGGAGCTGCGCAGCCTCGGGCTCCATGCCCGGGCGGATGAGCGGATCTGGCAGCGGGTATGGTCAGAGGAGGAAAAACTGATTTTTTCGTCAACGCCTTTATTTATGGTGCGGGCAGTAAAAACCGAGCCTCAGAATAATCCCGGGGAAAAGAATCGGAGGGTTGGATTATGCGAAAACTGACTACCGGAACATAAAACTTCTGCAGGGAGATCTTGTGCCGGCTCGTCCGAAGGCAGATACACCTCCGGGATCTTGACGATCTCATCCGGATGCCCCTTCCCGGATTTCAGAAAACAGTTGTCAGAATCATATGAAAAACGGATCGGAAATACATACCCGAAGTATGCTGACTCCGATCCGTTTTTCAAGTGAAGGCTGTTTGGCCGGCCCTGCGCGGGACAATCAGACAAGCAGGTCCGCGAGCGTACCGTCCCCGCTGATGGCGCCGATCTGACGGGCAAGGTCTGTAAGCTCGGCCTCGAGGGCGTCGGAATAATCGTTGCCGGTGACCTTGCGCTCCTCGATCAGCCTTGCCTCGATCTCGCCGGGCATGAAGATTTCCTTCACACCGGTGGCGGTGCGGCTGTTTTTGAGCATGGAGGCGTAGAGCGACGCATGCTCCTTGAAGCGGTCAACATCGATAAAGTGCGCAATGTCCAGCAGGATCACGGCAAAACCGGTTTCCTCGGGCCGCATATCCTCCACGAAGGGGATCTCGGGACTGGTGAGCGCGTCGGATAAAACGCCGCCGAACATGTCCACGAACACGGCGAGGCCATAGCCCTTGTGGCCGCCCATGGGGCGCACGCAATAGGCTTTGTGCGGATCGGTGGTCGGGTTGCCGTCATAGTCGTTGGCCCAGTCCGCGGGCATCTCCTTATTCTCACGGCGATAGGCCTGGACCTTGCCGATGGCGACGCCGCTGGTGGAAACGTCAATTACAATCGGGCGGTTCGGATTTGTGGTGGGGCAACCGAGGATGATGGGGTTTGTGCCGATGAGACGGTCTGCGCCGCCGAAGGGTGCCTGGCAGGGATAAGTGTTGCTCACGACGATGCCGATGACGTTGTCCTCCGCCATGCGGTGACCGTAATAGCCGCCGCAGCCGATGTTCGCGCTGTTGCGCGCCACGCCCGCAGCGACGCCGAATTTGCGGGCGCGCTCAAGCACTGCGTCATACACTCTGTTCACCGCCACGATGCCGGAGCCTCCGCCGCAATCGAAGACGAGGGAGGCGTCCGCGTCCTTCACGCAGCGGAAGTCGGGCTGTGCCACCAGGGCGCCGGCCATATACTGCCGCAGGTAGATGCACAGACGGGAAAGCCCGTGGGAATAGGTGCCGGTAAAGTCGGAGTGGGTGACGACGGCGGCGAGGGAGGCGGCGTCCTCCTCGGGGACATTTACAGCCGCGAGCAGGCGCTTGATGAGCTTGATCTGCTGCTCATAGGAAAGGTGCATCATAATAATTACCTCCGGTATTGTAGGATTATTTATAGTTTAACACAGGTCTTGCCGAATGTATACCGTTTTTAGGGGCATGGGAGAAAATCCGGTCATGCCTCTCAAAGCAGAGAAAAGCGCCGGCAAACGGCAGGGGCAAAAACCAAATCCGCAAAAATACTCTTTACCTGTCGAAGAAGCTCTGCTATAATCAGATTGTAACAGCAAATCAGACAAGCAAAGGAGTTATAAAAATGAATAAAACAGAATTGATCAAAAAAGTTGCGGCAGAAAACGATCTGACCCAGAAGCAGGCAGCGGCTGTTGTGAACAGCGTTCTCGACTCCATCATGGATTCCCTCGCCGCACATGAGCCCGTTGCGCTCCTCGGTTTCGGCACCTTCTCCTGCAAGCATCGTGACGCCCGCCAGGGCCGCAACCCCGCAAACGGCGAAACCATCGACATCGCTGCCAGCAACACCCCCGTGTTCAAGGCTGCCAAAGTGTTCAAGGATAAGGTCAACTGATTCCGAAGCAGATCAGTAAAAACTCCCGCCCATCGTTTTCCGCCGGGCGGGAGTTTTCAGATTTCGTTTCCGGAAAAGCCGTACGAAAAGGCTGAATCCCATCTTCTCAATCCTGAAAAAAGGACAGGCACCCCCGTTCCCGTGAAAGCAGGCGCGGGGGTGCTGTCGTTTGCCGCGTTCAGGCACAGGAAGGCGCATTTGTTATAGTATTTTCCAACCGCATATGTTATGATTAATTCAATTAAAAGATGGGGGGATACGCATGAGCATTATTAAAAAGTGGAATTCCATGAGTCTGATCCTGCGCATTCTGATCGGTCTGGTCATCGGTATCCTTCTGGGCTTTACCGCCCCGAAGGCGGCGTGGATCGGTGTGCCGGGAGAGCTTTTTGTGGGAGCATTGAAGGCCATCGCGCCAATCCTTGTGTTCCTGCTGGTCGCATCATCTCTGGCAAGCTCCAGGGGCGGCAACATGGAAAAATTCAGGACGGTGATCGTCCTTTACCTGTTCAGCACACTGTGCGCCGCCGCTGTCTCCGTGTTCACAAGTTTTGTCTTCAAGGTCACCATCCCGCTGACGGGGCTGGACGCCGTGGATTCCGCCGCTGCGCCGCAGGGCATGGCAGACGTGGTGAAAAACCTTTTGAAGAGCATCGTTGTCAATCCGGCAGAGGCGCTGGTCAAGGGCAATTACATCGGCATCCTGTTCTGGGCGGTGGTGCTCGGCATCGCGCTGAAACACGCGGCGCCCGCGACCAAAGCCATGATGGAGGATCTGGCCGGGGCTGTGTCCACTGCGGTGCGCTGGGTCATCAGCTGCGCCCCCATCGGAATCCTGGGTCTGGTGTACACCGCCGTGGCGACCAGCGGCCCGGAGATCTTTATGCGCTACGGCCAGCTTGTGGCGCTGCTGGTGGGCACCATGCTCTTTGTTGCGCTGGTCGTAAATCCTCTGATCGTGGGACTCACGCTGCGCCATAACCCCTATCCGCTGACGCTGCGCTGTCTCAGGCAGAGCGGCCTGACAGCCTTCTTCACCCGCAGCTCGGCCGCCAACATTCCCGTGAACATGGAGCTTTGCAAGGAGCTGGGCCTGGACGAGGATCTGTACTCTGTGTCCATCCCGCTCGGCTCCACCGTCAACATGGACGGTGCGGCGGTGACGATCACCATTTTCTCCCTTATGGCGGCCTTTACCGCCGGTGTGCACGTAACCATCCCCATGGCCGTTTTTCTGAGCATCATCTCCACTTTCTCCGCCTGCGGCGCTTCGGGCGTGGCGGGCGGCTCGCTGATGCTGGTGCCGCTTGGCTGCTCGCTGTTCGGAATCTCCACCGACATCGCCATGCAGCTTGTGGGCGTCGGCTTCATCATCGGCGTGATCCAGGACTCTCTGGAAACCGCGCTCAATTCCTCAGGCGACGTGCTGTTTACTGCCACGGCTGAGTTTAAGGACTGGAAGAAGCAGGGAAAGAAACTCCCGCTGTAAGAGAATTCTGAGACGAAAACCATCAAGAGTGTCTGTAAAATCGGCACCGGGCCGTCCGGCTCCCGCACCGGGCGGGATATGGATGAGAAATACCGCGAGACCTCCCACGGCGGCCTTGCGCAGATCTGCACGAGCTTTCAGTAAGCCGGTGATTTCGCTTATAAAATGCCCCTCCCGCCTGCGGTTTTGTCTCCGCCGGACGGGAGGGGCTGTTTTTATGCCAGCTTACGTCAGAAAATTCGTATTATCCCATGCTTGTGAGATATTTTGTGCAGAAGGGCTTGATCCTGCCATTGTCGTATACATGCAGACTGCAGCGGTGCAGGCGTTCGATATTGAGGTTCATGGCATCCTGGAAGGCCATGGCCGAGAGTGTCAGGCTCTGCTGGCGCAGGCGGTAGAGGAAAGTGTCAAAATCCATCTCGTCCGAAAAACTCCCGGCGGGGGGCACTTCCTCCGGTGCGCGGCGCCAGTGGCGGGCCACATACTCCCGGTTATCCTGCGCGCAGCCCCGGCTGCGGGCGGAATGGGTAATGGAGCTGAGTGCTTTCAGGCTGCCGTCGGACTCGAGCAGAAAGCTCGCGTGAAAGCCGCAGAGCGGGTGGTCGCAGCGGGAGGGCATGAAACTCTCTGTGGGGATGCCCGCCTGATCGGCGATGTCGGTCATAAGCATGTCGAGGGTATAGCGGTCCCCGGCTTCCGGCGCTGTGGGATAGCGGCCGAAGTAGGACACCGGCTGGAAGTGTACCCCGCGTACGCCGGGGGCAAGCCGGGCGGCGAGCTTTACGATCTCGCCCAGGTTATCGTCGTTGACGTCCCTGACCACCGTGGGCACCAGCGTCACGCCGATGTGCGCCTCGCTGCACACGCGGATCGCTTCGAGCTTGGTTTCCAGCAGATCCCGGCCGCGGAGAGTGCGGTAGATGTCGCCGCGCGTGCCGTCAAACTGGAGGAACACAATGTCCAGTCCCGCATCAGCCAGGCGCCGGACATAGTCCGGGTCCTCCGCCAGACGGATGCCGTTGGTGTTTACCTG
>JBGUQD010000093.1:0-4884 GCA_045130755.1 Candidatus Limivicinus sp.
AGAGTTGCGGTGCCAGTTCGTTGCTTGAATTGTTTATGCCTTCATCAGGGGCCTTTTTGTGCTGTCCGCACAATCTGGCGCGGTTCACATTTCCGCAGGGGGTGTTTTGTGCCTCTATGACCTGCATGAGCTGCAGCCATGGCACGCGCCGCAGTCGCCGCAGTTTCCGCCGCAGCCGGATTTGCCGGAGCGTTGATCGCGGATTATGCCGCGGACAATCAGCGTGACCACAAGCACGATCACGAGGATGAGGGCAAGGTTGATAAGATTTGCAGTTAACCATGTGAGCATGGGATTACCTCCTTAGAAGGGGCGGCGCTGGGTGAAACAGGAGGAAATCCCGACGCCGCCCATGAGAAAGAAAAAGGGGTACTGGAAAGAGAGGATTACTTTACAGTGAGCTTCTGCGCTTCTTTATAAGGCTTGAAGAGCTGCCAGCACAGTGCTGCAAGCAGGGCGATCGCTGCGATCAGACCAACGATACTCACGCTGCCTGCGACAGCACTGCCGACCTGCCACACGATCAGGGCGATCACATAGGCAAAACCGCACTGATAGGCAATGGCAAACCAGGTCCACTTGCGGCTGTTCATCTCGCGCTTGATGGCACCGATGGCCGCAAAGCAGGGGGCGCAGAGCAGGTTGAAGATCATGAAGGCGAAGGCCGCAAGCCTGCCGTGTCCGCCCGAGAACTCATTGAAGTCTTTCTCGACAAAGGGCCAGATCTGATCGCCGTTTTCTTCCAGCTCCTCTTCGCCGTCCTTGTCATCGTAGTTGTAGAGGACACCGAAGGTGCCGACTACCTCTTCCTTGGCAACCAGGCCGGTGACGGTGGCGACGGTGGGTTTCCAGTCGCCGAAGCCGAGAGGCTTGAAGACCACGGACACAGGCTGGGCAACACGGGCCAGAATGGAATCGTCCATGGGCTCGACCTCGTCCTCGGGGATGCCCATGCGGTCGGCGACAACGGATACATATTCCTCGTTGACAAGTGTTTCGTCCTCATAGAGCGCTTCGACCATGCCGAACTTGCCGTTGACGCTGCCAAAGCCGGAGAGGAACCAGATGATGATGGAGGCAATGACAATGACGGAGCCTGCGCGCTTGATGAAGGACCATCCGCGTTCCCAGGTGCCGCGCAGGACGTTGCCCCAGGCAGGGACGTGGTAGGCGGGCAGCTCCATGACGAATGGGGCCGGGTCGCCGGCGAACATCTTTGTCTTCTTGAGCATGATGCCGGAGATGACGATGGCCGCAATGCCGATGAAGTAGGCGGAAGTGGAAATCAGGGTACTGCCGCCGAAAAGGGCGCCCGCGATCAGACCGATGATAGGCATCTTCGCGCCGCAGGGGATGAAGGTGGTGGTCATGACCGTCATGCGGCGGTCGCGCTCGTTTTCAATGGTGCGGGATGCCATGACGCCGGGGATGCCGCAGCCGGTCCCGACGAGCATGGGAATGAAGCTCTTGCCGCTCAGGCCGAAGCGGCGGAAAATACGGTCCATGATGAAGGCAATACGCGCCATGTAGCCGCAGTCCTCCAGCAGGCACAGCATCAGGAACAGGACCAGCATCTGAGGTACGAAGCCGAGTACTGCACCGACGCCCGCGAGGATGCCGTCGGAGATGAGGCCGATGAGCCACGGGGCCACGTTCCAGCCTTCGAGCAGGGCGCGGGAGCCTTCGGTCAGCCATTCACCGCCCAGCACGTCGTTTGCCCAGTCGGTGAGGAAGGTGCCGATGGCGATGCCGCCGTCCGCGATGGACTTGCCCATGGACAGGGCATAGACCAGGTACATGACCACAGCGAAGATGGGCAGGGCCAGCCAGCGGTTGGTGACGATCTTGTCGATCTTATCCGAGGTGCTCAGCTCACCCTGGCTCTTTTTCTTATAGCAGGCTTTGATGACAGAGCCTATGTAGATATAGCGCTCGTTGGTGATGATGCTTTCGGCATCATCATCCATTTCAGTTTCGGCGGCCTTGATGTCGTTTTCAATATGAGCGATAGTCTCGGCGGGCAGGTTCAGTTTCTGCATCACCTTTTCGTCGCGCTCAAAGAGCTTTATGGCGTACCAGCGCTGCTGCTCCTCGGGCAGGTTGTGGACCGTGACTTCCTCGATGTGAGCAAGGGCATGCTCCACCACGCCGTTGAACTTGTGCATGGGGATGGTCTTGGTGCCTTTGGCCGCTTTGACAGCTGCCTCGGCGGCGGTCTGCACGCCGTCACCCTTCAGGGCGGAGATTTCCACGACCTCGCAGCCGAGCTGGCGGGAAAGCTCCTTGATGTCAATTTTGTCACCCTTGCGGCGGACAATGTCCATCATGTTGATGGCGACCACCACGGGGATGCCCAGCTCGGTAAGCTGGGTAGTGAGGTAGAGATTGCGCTCCAGATTCGTGCCGTCAACGATATTCAAAATGGCGTCGGGGCGCTCGTCGATCAGATAGTTTCTTGCCACCACTTCTTCGAGCGTGTAGGGGGATAGGGAGTAGATGCCGGGCAGGTCGGTGACAGTGACACCGTCAAACTTTCTGAGCTTGCCTTCCTTCTTCTCTACCGTGACGCCGGGCCAGTTGCCCACGAACTGGGCCGAGCCGGTCAGTGCGTTAAACAGCGTTGTTTTGCCGCTGTTGGGGTTGCCGGCGAGGGCAATACGAATATCCATAACCTTAAATCCTTTCTTCCTGGGTTAGAAATCGCTAACCGCAGAGCTTGAAGATACAGGGCTGCCGCCCCGGAAAAATGCGTTCTTTACTCGACCTCGACCATTTCGGCATCGGCCTTGCGCAGGCTTAGCTCGTAGTTGCGCACGGTGACTTCAACAGGATCTCCCAGCGGCGCGACCTTGCGCACGTAGACCTCGACACCCTTGGTAATGCCCATGTCCATGATGCGGCGCTTGACAGCACCCTCACCATGGAGCTTGACGACCTTGACGGTCTCGCCGATATTGGCGTCTCGCAGTGTTTTCATTCCGTTTCCTCCAGTTTTAAATCATTATCCGTCTTGCCATATCCGCATCCAGGGCCACACGGGACTCCTTGACGTTTACGATCACGTTTCCGTTGAGAATACTGATCAGGGTGACCGTTCCGCCCACGACAAAGCCCAGATCCGCCAGATGCTGTTTCACTTCGGGGCTGCCGCCGATCTTGCGGATGATGTTCTCTTCTCCCGGCAGCGCCACATTCAAAGGCATCATTGCTGTCCCTCTTTGTCACTGAATTTGCAAGTTATACACGGCTAACTTGCGGATACTATAATAGTTAATCAAGGCTAACTTGTCAAGAGCTTTCATCAAAAAAGTTAACCAAAGCTAACGAAAAACGGGAGCGATTTTCTGTCAATCCTTAAGAATTCCAAAAACGGACGTGCCCCGCTTGTAAAAACAGGCATACCGGATTATACTTGTGTCAACGACAAAACAGGAGGCATCACAATGAACGATCATGAAATGAAACGCGTAAACGACGAAAAGCTTGCGCAGGCGAGCGGCGGGGTATCCCAGCCCGGGCGCCAGAAGATCGGCTACACCGTCAAACGCGGCGATACCCTCATCAAGATCGCCAATTACTGGGGCGTATCGGTGCTGGATCTGGTGAGCTGGAACGATATCAAAAACCCGGATCTCATCTACGCGGGCCAGACCCTGGTAATCTACAAGGGATAAAAAAAGATGCTGGAACCACAGTCATGGTTCCGGCATCTTTTTATGAGTTCAGGAAGTTTTCAAAATTTTTCCCAAGGATCATCTCGTTCATCTCGTCGCCGAGCTTCAGGGAGAAGAAACGCTCCAGTTCCTCACCCGGTTCCCACATGGGATAGTCTGTGCCGAAAAAGATGTGCGTGGGGTCGAAGAGCGAGATCGCCTTGCGCGCGGCATCATAGGCGTTGAAGGGGAGGGTGCTGCTGGTGTCGATGTAGACATTCGGCAGATTAAGACAGGTGCGGGCCTCCGTCCACTCGCTCCAGCCGCCGCAGTGCGGCGCAATGCACCTGAGCTTTGGGAAGGCCTTGGCCACGTGAGCCATGCGGCTCGGGGTGGAATAATCAAAGCGGTAGTCGCCGGTATGAGCGATGAGGAAAAGGTTTTCCGCGCTCATGATCTCATAGAGAGGCATGAGGCGCTCGTCATCCAGCTTAAAGCGCTGGATATCCGGGTGGAGCTTGATGCCCACAAGGCCAAACTCCTTCATGCGCTTGACTTCCCCTTCAAAATCGGGGTAGTCGGGATGCATGGTGCCCACGCCGATGAGAGACGGATTCTCCTGACAGGTATCACGGATGAAGCGGTTAATGACCTCCACCTGGTGCGGCGCGGTGGCGGTGGAGAAGACCACGGCGCGGTCGACGCCGTCCTTTTCCATGCGGGGCAGCAGATCCTTTGCAGTGCCCGGCAGGTGCCCGAGATTGACGGGGGCAGGGATCTCCTCGTTGCAGGAGCCCTCATAAAAGCTGTTGGTGGCCAGGACTGCGGCAAGGGCAATGCGGGGCTGGAAAATGTGGACATGGGAGTCGATAATGAGCATAGGGGTCACCTGATTCATTGGAGTATACTCGCAAAGTTTAACGAGCTAAAGTCAAAATGTCAAGAATTATTTCATAATTACCCATCAAAAATGGTAATTTACACAGTTGACGATGAGGGAGGGCTGTGGTAAAATCGGCGCAGTAAACAGCGATGAAGGAAAATCGCTTCCGTATGAGCGGCACAGAGAACCGGCGGGCGGTGCGAGCCGGTGCGTAAGTCGGAAAGCGTCTCGTTCCTGAGCGGGATCTGCGAACACGGATGATCAGTAGCGGATCACGGGAGGCCCCGTTACAGGCCATGGGCTTATTGGAGCCCGAGAGAGTCCGCCTTTACCCGGCGGAGAACCAGG
>JBGUQD010000094.1:0-3614 GCA_045130755.1 Candidatus Limivicinus sp.
TACGAACGCATAATAGCATAGGAATTGTCACACAAATGGCACAGAAAAGGCCTTTTTTCGAGCGTTATTTGTTTGCCTGGCTTGACATCTCTCCGTTCCTAAAATACAATACATTTGGTGTGTGCTGCCGCGGACAAGGAGATACATAAAGGATATATTGCAAGAAATAATGCAGCAGGCTTCTACAGAGGATAAACGATGAACTCTAAAAGTATCCGGAAACAGTCTCGCCGCGAAGCGATGCATGAGGATTTGATGCTATACGGCGGCAAAATCCTGAACTCCGAAGAAATGCAGCGGGCGTTCACCCAAAAACACCATACGCTGTCAAGCGTGGGCGCGCACACGATGCGTGTCGCCATGACAAGCCTCGCCATCTGCTATGCGCTGAAAAGGCTGCATATCAAGACAGATATTTCTTCGGTTGTGACAGGCTCGCTCTGTCACGATCTCGGCATTCTCGGAAGGAATGAGAAATATCATTCCTCCGGGGAATGCAGCAGACAGCACCCTTTGGATTCCGTGGAAATTGCCAACAAGCTCACAGGCGGCCTTTCGGATAAGGAAGCCGACATCATTGCTCGCCACATGTGGCCGGTCGGGAAATCCAAGCCGCCCAATTCTCTGGAGGGCGCGATCGTTTCCGCAGCGGATAAGGTTGCTGCTGTTGAGGATTTTGTTGAGGGATATGAGGAAAAACGGCCCGGGATCAAGGGCGTTATTCGAGAAATCAGGAACCGCGGAAAGGAGAGCACAGAATGGAAATCAAAGAAAACGTAGTCAGACTCGCAAAGCCTGTGAAGAAAGGGCTTTTGCGTCTGATTTTCAGCCGCTTCGGTCTGATTGCGCTGCTGCTGGTACTGCAGATCGCTATTCTGATTGCCGCATACGGTTACTTTACAAAAGCGCTGCCAATCCTTATTATTCTGATGCGCCTGTTCAGTCTCGTCATGGTCATCTACCTGTTCAACTGCAGCATGGACTCCTCGGCCAAGCTGACCTGGATGTTGATTATTGCCATTCTGCCGCTGGCCGGCGCGGTCTTCCTGCTCTTTACGCAGTCGAACGTGGGACACCGAATGGAGCGGGTGCTGGTTGAAAACCAGATCAAAGAGAGCCGGGAACTGCTGGAGCAGCCCGAGAATGTTCTGGAGGCGGTGCAGCATGACGGCACCGGCACAGACGACCTCTGCCGCTATCTCAACCGGAGCGGCTGCTTTCCCCTGTATGATCACAGTGCGGTGACATACTTCCCCCTTGGCGAATACAAGTTTGAAGCCATGCTGGAAGAGCTGGAAAAGGCTGAAAAGTTCATCTTCATGGAATATTTCATCATCGAAGAGGGCTATATGTGGGGCCGGATCCTGGATATTCTGACGCGCAAGGCAAAGCAGGGTGTGGAGATCCGCGTTATGTATGATGGCATGTGTGAGATGTCCACGCTGCCGGTTGATTACTGGAAGCTGCTCCGGAAAGAAGGCATCCAGGCCAAGCCCTTTTCCCCCATCAAGCCCTTTGTCTCTTCCCACTATAACTACCGCGACCACCGCAAGATCCTCGTGATCGACGGCAAGGTAGCCTTCAACGGCGGCGTTAATCTCGCCGATGAGTATATCAACCGTACTGAGCGCTTCGGTCACTGGAAGGATACTGCGGTCATGATAAAGGGACCGGCGGTCAGCAGCTTCACACTGATGTTCCTGCAGATGTGGTATGTCGGTGACAAGACCCCGGATTATGCAAGCTTTCTCGGCAAGGCGGAGGATGTGCCCCAGGCGAAGGGCTATGTCATGCCCTACTGTGATAATCCTCTGGATAAGGACAAGGTGGGCGAATCGGTCTATATCGATATTCTTTATCGGGCGACAGATTACGTCCACATCATGTCTCCTTATCTGATTCTGGACGACGAGCTGGAGACCGCGCTTCGCTTTGCCGCACAGAGAGGCGTGGACGTGAAGCTCATCCTGCCCGGCATTCCGGACAAAAAGGTGGCAAATGATCTGGCCAAGACCCATTATAAATCCCTGACGGAAGCGGGCGTGAAGATCTACGAGTATACACCGGGCTTTGTACACGCCAAGGTTTTTGTCAGCGATGATATAAAGGCCACCGTCGGCACCATCAATCTCGACTATCGAAGCCTGTATCATCACTTTGAATGCGGCACCTATCTGTATAAGGCGGACTGCATCCCGGATATCGAAGCGGATTTCCGGGAGACCCTCACCAAGTGCAGAGAGGTAAGCGCCGAGACGATCAGGGCCGAGAAGCTCTCCACCAAGTTTATCGGGCAGATTGCGAAATTTCTTTCCCCGCTCATGTAAAGGCCCGAAAAAGAGGAGGTATACACTTGAAACGAACAAAGCTTTCGGAAAAGCCGTGGTATAACGGCGCAGTGATTGCCTGCATCGCGGTCGCGTTTTATGTGCTGCTGGCGAATCTCGGAACCGTTCTTTCCTCTGTGCGTTTCTTTCTCGGCAATTTCAACTCCATCGTTCTGGGCGCCATCTTCGCCTATCTGATGAAT
Source organism: Candidatus Limivicinus sp. (assembly GCA_045130755.1). Taxonomy (GTDB): domain Bacteria; phylum Bacillota; class Clostridia; order Oscillospirales; family Oscillospiraceae; genus Limivicinus. The sequence goes on from JBGUQD010000094.1 coordinate 2,531, forward strand.
CCGCTGGCAAAATATTTTGATAAAAAAGTTTTTCGTAAAGTGAAGCGCGCGAACATGCGCTGGTATCTCTCGGTGATTTTGGGGCTTGTGACAGCGTTTCTGGCCCTGATTCTCCTGATCGGGATGCTGGTTCCCCAGCTTGTGCAGAGCATCTCCCTCTTTGCGGACAACTACGACGAGTACGCCGCCACATTGATTAAGCTGATTGAGGGCAGTCCTCTGGAATCGATACTCGATGCCGAAAAGCTCCAGACTCTTTCGCATAATGCGTTAGGCTCGATCTCTGATTTTGTCCGCAGCAATGCCGGCAAAATTTTGAGCGCTGCGGCAAATTCAGGCAAGGGCATCGTCTCTACTGTCATCTCTGTGATTGTTGCAATATATATCCTCATTGACAAATTGGGCGTATTGAACGGGCTATGGCACCTGATGGGGATCATCTTCCCCGAAGATACGGTTGGCGGCTTCATGCGCTTTGCTCACCGCTGTGACACAATTCTGATGCGCTATCTCGGGCAGAGCCTGCTGGAGTCTCTGATCGTCGGTTTTGTCAACGCGATCTTCATGTTCCTCTGCGGAATGCAGTACGTGGGCCTGATTTCGGTAATTGTCGCCGTGACGAATCTCATCCCCAATTTTGGCCCCATTATCGGCGGTGTGATCGGCGCGTTCGTGCTTCTGCTCGTTAACCCCCTCCATGCTCTGATGTTTGTCGGTTTCTGCTGCATCCTTCAGTTTGTGGACGGCTATATCCTTAAGCCGAAGCTCTTCTCCGATTCTCTCGGCGTGTCCGGCCTGCTGATCCTGGTTGCCGGCATTGTTCTCGGCAATCTCTTCGGCGTGTTGGGGATGCTGCTCTCGATCCCGGCAGCGGCGATCCTGAGCTTCATCTATCAGGACTACTTCCTTTCCAGGCAGGAAAAGCGCCGTCAGCAGAGCTGAAGCGGCATAAACAGGCAATGAAAAACAGTGCGATCATCACAAGCTTTCTGTGTTGATGGCACTGTTTATATTTCTTTCACGCCGTCTGCATAAAGCCGGCACGTCGGTGTACTGTCATTACTGAGGCACTTCGGCAGAGATA
>JBGUQD010000095.1:0-34385 GCA_045130755.1 Candidatus Limivicinus sp.
GTTATGCTTCCGCTCCTCGGCGGTGGGGTTGAAGAGGTACTTCTCACCGTCCCAGCCGAGGACGATGCCGGCGATGGGGCCGTTGAAGGGCACGTCGGAGATGGAAACAGCGGCGGAGGCGCCGATCATGGCGGTGATCTCGGGGCTGCAGTCGCGGTCGACGCTCAGGACCTCGCAGGCGATGACCACGTCATTGCGCAGATCAGTGGGGAAGAGGGGGCGCATGGGGCGGTCGATGAGGCGGGAGGCCAGCACGGCGGGGAGACTGGGCTTGCCCTCACGGCGCATGAAGCTGCCGGGGATGCGGCCGACGGCGTAGAGCTTCTCGTTGAAGTCCACGGCGAGGGGGAAGTAGTCAATGCCGTCCTTGGGGCGGGCGGAAGCGGTGCAGGTGACGAGGACGGTGGTCTCGCCGTACTTGACGAGCACGGCCGCGTTGCACAGCTCAGCAAGCTTGCCGACTTCCATCGACAGGGGACGGCCTTCGTACATCATCTCAAACTTGCGGTAATTGGGAAATTCCTTGTGGGTGATGATCATGTGTGTTCTCCTTGTTTTGTTTTATCTTTTGCATCCCGACTCTCAGTACTTGAAAAAGCGTCCGTTATGATCCTCTTCTGCTTTGGCCCCCTTGCACCTGGGCCCTTCATGGGTCTAAAGGGGGCTCCCGCAAAGCGGGTGGGGGATAACCGGGCGTTTTTTCAAATACCAAGCAAACGGGAGGCTTGTGCACAGTGGTACACGCCGCAAGGCACAGAGCCTCGCAGAGTTTTCGCGCAGCGAAAAGGGCAAACGAAAAAAGTCCGGGGACAGTATTCAATTGTCCCCGGACTTTAAAACCTTCATACCCTTCAGAGAAGCTGAATTACTTACGGATGTTCAGCTTTGCGATGATCGCACGGTAACGCTCGATATCCTTCTTGGCGAGGTAGTCGAGCAGACGGCGGCGCTTGCCGACCATCTTGTACATGCCCAGACGGCTGTGGTCGTCGTTGGGATGATTCTTCAGGTGAGCGGTGAGCTCACGGATACGCTGGGTCAGAATAGCGATCTGAACCTCGGGGGAGCCGGTGTCGCCCTCGTGGACAGCGTTCTCGGCGATGACCTGGGTCTTGACTTCCTTGGTGATCATAGTGAAAAACTCCTTTCAAATGTCAGCTATACCCTGCATCCGGGCCATGGGGCGGAAAGGACGCCGCATCAGCGGCATGACCCCGAAGCGCAGACTGCGGGCGCGTGCTTTCATATATTACCATCCACGCAGGCGGAAGTCAAGCATATTTTGCAGGTCTCTGCGCGGTTGACGGAGCGGGCACAGGTCTGGTATGATAAATCCGATAAGAACCCGTGAAGGGGGCTGTATAGAATGTTTAAGAGAAAGCCGAAGCCCGGGACGATGCTCGCCCACATGCTGGTGACGCTTGCCTACCCGGCGGCAAGGGCGCTGACCGCACCGCGGAACAAACTGCTGCTCTTTACCGATGCCATGACCATCATCGCCATGGTGCTGCTGGTGTGCGGGATCGTGTACGCCCTGGTCCTCCGGGGCGATTTTGATATTTCCGGCTTTGCCTTTATCCGCGGGCTTCGCGGCGGCGGGAAGAACTATGATGCCTACCGGGCCGACAGGAAAGAAGAAAGAGAGGAAGCATTCAACTATCCTCTCTTTCTGGGAATCCTGTACCTGCTTGCGGCTGCCGTTATTGCCTGGCTTTTTTACTGACGGCGCTCCTTTTCCAGGCGGCCGATCTTCTCCTCGTAGCCGGCGTATTCCCTGCTTGTTGCGAGGACAAAGTGCCCGGGACGCAGCTCACGCAGCTCGCGTTTCTCGCCCGACTGGTCGAGCTGGGAAGGATCGTACACGATGTGCTTTCTGGTCTTTTCCACAATGGGATCGGGCATGGGCACCGTGGACAACAGGGACACCGTATAGGGGTGGATGGGATACTGGAACAGGGTCTCGGAATCGGCAATCTCCACGATCTCGCCCCGGTGGATGACGGCGATGCGGTCGGCGATGAAGCGCACGACGGAAAGGTCGTGGGCGATGAAGAGATACGTCAGGTTCTTCTCGGCCTTGAGCTTGTTCATCAGGTTCAGGACCTGCGCGCGGATGGACACGTCCAGCGCCGAGATCGGCTCGTCGGCCACGATGAACTTGGGGTCCATGATCATGGCTCTCGCGATGCCCACGCGCTGGCGCTGCCCGCCGGAAAACTCATGGGGATAACGGGACTTGTGCTCGGGCAGCAGGCCCACGCTCTCCAGCGCCCGGTCCACCTTGGCGATGCGGTCGGCCTCGTCCTTGTACAGGTGGAAGTTATACAGGCCCTCGGACACACAGTACTCGATGGTGGCGCGCTCGTTGAGGGAGGCGGCAGGGTCCTGAAAGATCATCTGGATATTGCGCACGACGTTCCGGTCCTCCTCGCGGGAGATTTTTCCCGAAATGCGCTTGCCCTCGAACAGGATCTCGCCCGCGCTGCAGGGATTGATGCGCAGGATCGCTCGCCCCAGCGTGGTCTTGCCGGAGCCGGACTCTCCCACCAGCGCAAAGGTTTCCCCTTTATAGATGTCGAAATTCGCGTCCTTAACGGCGTCGAATTTCTTTTTATGTCCGACCTCGAAGGAGATGTCCACATGCTTGATGGACAGGATCACTTCCCGGTCGTTTTTTTCATTCGACATGGAACGCGCCTCCCTTATCGGTCATCTTCCGGATCTTCTCATGCAGGTTCCGGATCACCTCGGGCTTTTCCAGCTTCGGCGCCCGGGGATCCAGCAGCCAGGTCTTGGCATAGTGGGTGTCCGTCACCTTGAAAAAGGGCGGTTCCTGCACAAAGTCGATCTTGAGCGCATGCTCGTTGCGCGGGGCAAAGGCGTCGCCCTTGATCTCGTTATACAGGGAGGGCGGCGTACCGGTGATGTAGTAGAGCTCCTTGCCCTTTTCGCCCAGCTGGGGCAGGCTCGACAGCAGCGCCCAGGTGTAGGGATGGCGGGGATCGAAGAAAATCTCCTCCACATTGCCGTACTCGATGATCTGCCCGCCGTACATGACGCCCACGCGGTCGGCCACATTCGCCACCACGCCGAGGTCATGGGTGATATAGAGCGTGGTGAACCTGAGCTCCCGCTGCAGATCGCGGATGAGCGAAATGATCTGGGCCTGAATGGTCACGTCCAGCGCGGTGGTGGGCTCGTCGCAGATCAGGATCTCCGGATGGCAGGACAGGGCGATGGCGATGACGATCCTCTGCCGCATGCCGCCGGAATACTGGAACGGGTACTCGTCAAAGCGGTTGGCCGCATCCTTGATGCCCACGCGCTCCATCATCTCGATGGCCTGTGCCTTGGCGTCTGACTTGGATACGCCCTGATGCTTTTCGATGACCTCGGTGATCTGGGAGCCGATTGTGCGGATGGGATTGAGGCTCGTCATGGGGTCCTGGAAGATCGTGGCGATCTTCGCGCCGCGGATACCCTCCCAGTCCTTGTCGCTTTTGAGCTTGGTCAGATCCTTCCCGTGGAACATGACGGAGCCCTTTGTCACGGCGCCGTTGGATTCCAGCATGCCGGTGAAGGTCTTGGTAAAGACGGATTTGCCGGAGCCGCTCTCGCCCACGATGGCGAAGGTCTCCCCCTCGTACAGGTCGAGGGACACACCGCGGATGGCGGTGAGATAGCGGTCGCGGACTCTGAACTTGACTTCTACGTCCTTTGCGGACAGAACGATTTTTCTCTCTTCCATGGCGTCCCCCTTACATGTGCGTGCGCGGATCGGCAGCGTCGGCCAGCTTCTGTCCCACAATATAAAGGGAGATGGAGATGATGGCCAGAACGCCGACGGGGATCCAGAACAGGTGCGGATAGCCGTTCATATAGGAGGTGTACATGGAGATGGACTGACCCAGGGACGCGTTGGTGGTGCCGAGACCCAGACCCATAAAGGACAGAAACACCTCATAGGAGATGAGGGACGGGATCTGACGGGAAATATAGGTCATGATGACGGAGATGAGGTACGGCAGGATGTTGCGCAGGATCATGGTCCATGTCCTGGTGCCGAGGCACTTGGAGGCCATGTTGTACTCGCGGTCGCGGATAATCATGACCTGCGTGCGGATGAAGTAGGCTACAAAGATCCACTCGGTACAGGTCATCGTGATGATCAGCGAGCGCATGCCCGCGCCCAGCACGTAGGACAGGATCATCGCCAGCAGCAGAAAGGGAATGTTGGAGATGATGTTGTAAACCTCGATCATCCAGCGGTCCATCTTCTTGGAGAAGCCCCACAGCGCCCCGACGGGGATGCCGACGAGCATGTTGATGAAGGTGCAGACAAAGCTGATGATGATGGAGTTGCGCGCGCCGGCCCAGACGGCGTCAAAGACCTCGTTGCCCACGTGGTCGGTGCCGAAGATATGCTCAGCACTGGGCTTGAGAAACTTCATCGAAGCGTTGTTGATGTTGGGGGTGATGATAGGGCTGTAGCCCGACAGCATGGGCTGGATAAGCGCGAAGGCAATGATGAAGATCAGCAGGATGGCCACCGCCACCGTGAACTTGTTTTTGAAGAAGGTGCGCCAGACGGACTTCCAGTAGGAGTAGCGCGGGGCGACGATGTGTTCGGATTCGAGTTCGTCAAAAGCCGCAAACTCAAAAAGATTGTTTTCAGCTTCCATTACGACCTCCCTGCTTTCTCACTGAGAGAAATGCGCGGATCGACCTTCGTCAGCACGATATCGCCCGCCAGAACGGACAGCACCGATACCGTGGAGAACATAAAGGCCAGTGCCACGATCATGACATTGTTGTACTGCTTGATGGAGCTGGGGAGCATCTTGCCCATGCCGCCGACAGAGTAGATCGCCTCGGTGATGATGGCGCCGGTAATGCAGCCGGCAAGGGAGGCGGGGATGCCCTGCGCAATGGGGATGACGGCATTTTTGAAGATGTGGTTGTTGAAGATCTCCCGCTGGTTGAGACCCTTGGCCTTGGCAAATTTCACGTAGTCTGCGCTCATCTGGTCCACCACGTAGCGCCGCGTCCAGAGCATGAGGCTGGCGATGGAGGGCAGGGCCAGAGAAATGACCGGCAGGATCCACGAGCGCACATCCCCCGGCCCGTAGGTGGTGAACACCGAAGGCAGATTGAAGAGCGTCGTGCCCAGGTAACGGAACAGATAGATATAGGCAAGCGACGGCACGGCGATGATGAAGATGATGTACACCATGCCCAGCTTATCCGCAAGCTTGTCCTTGCGGCGGGCCATCAGTACGCCGATGGGCAGGCCGAGGAAGTAAGCAAGCCCCATGGCGAGCAGACCCATGATGAAGGAGGTGCCGATCATGGAGGGCTGGCTCCGGAAGACCTCATAGTCGGCATAGTTGTCGCTGAACTTTTTCCTGTCCATACGGTCGAGCACGCTTTTATATTTGAGCGAGCCGAAGTTGATGCCGGAGTCAGCCTCATAGCCGGTCTCAAAGGTGACGTGCCGCTTGACCTCCGTGCCCTGAGACTGGAACAGGACCCGCATCACGTCCAGCCCCTGGTAGGTGGGGTAGGAGGTGCCGAAGTTGAGCTTGATGATGTTCTGGTGCAGCCACGGGAAATGGCTGTCAGTATAGAGCAGATATTTATGTACAGAGCCGCTGCCGATGAGCGCAGCGCCGCCGGTCGGCGTCCGCCCGAGAGAGAGCGAGCGCGGAAGATCGGGATTGTTTTCGTCCTGTACGGACATGGGCGTGTCGATCACGATGAGCTTCGAGAGCCATAATGCCATGCGCCGGATCACCGGCACATCCTTGTAGGCGTAGTAACGCCCGCTGCCCAGATACTTCTCGATCGTGTAACCCTTATCGGTATAGATGCGGATGAAGTCCTGCGTCTCCGGAGAGTCGGGTTCCACAGCCGGACCCATCTCGGGGCTGCCCGCTTCGTAGAGCGTGAGACAGTAGTCGTTGATGCGCACGTAATCCAGATAGCCGAGCTTCTCCCATGTGGAGTAGACATACTCCGTCTTGTCGTCGGATTTGCTGCTGAGCTTGCGGTAGGTGCTGTCTTCAAAGAAAATGTTTTCACGCGGCACCATGGTATAAATCATGGTGAACACAATCAGCATGATGATCAGAATGGACAGGAGCGACCGCAGCAGCCGCATCCATATATATCCTTTGCCCACAGAAGGTGTCGCCTCCTATTTATTTATAATGTCATCCTGAGCGCAGCGAAGGATCTTTCCCGGAATCGGTACAAGCGGGAGATTCTTCGCTTCGCTCAGAATGACAGAAGACTGCGATGATGAAAAACGGGGGAGCCAGAGAGCAATCTGGCTCCCCCGTGTCTGGGTCAATGCGTTATGTTCCGGTCAGCGGATTATTCGCCGGCGAGCCAGGCTTCCTTGGCGGCATAGTAATCGTCAGCGACAACGGGGGTATCCTGCAGCTCCATGTACTTGAAGTAGGGAACCGCGTTGTAGGAGGCCTGACCATAGAGACCGTATGCTGCAGAGAAGGGGACGACCTTGCTCACGACGAGGTTTGCGCCTCTGGTGGAGTAGGGACGAAGGATGCCGTCGGTCAGCAGCATGGCTTCGGCCTTGGCAAAGAGCTCGATGCGCTCGTCGCCGGTGGCGGCAGCGGCCTCGTCGACAACAGCCTGAATATCGTTCAGACCGAGCTGCTCCAGAACAGCCTTCTGCTCGTCGTCCTGACCCTGGCTCTCATAGTTGATGCCGGAGTAGTTGAGCATGTCGCCGTCATGGATGTCAAAGCAGTGGATGTAGGTCAGAGGATCGCCGTAGTCGGGACCCCAGCCTGCGCCGAAGACCAGATCGATGGAGTTGGAAACACCGTCGGGCTGGTTGTAGAAGGCGGAGTAGTAGACGGAGGAGTCACCCTCGAGGAACTGCAGGTCGATCTTCACATACTCGCCGATGGTGTCCTCGATGGACTTCTGCATGGCAAGCTGCATGTTCTTCTGGTTCTCGGAGGCAGCATACACGGGCACGTCGAGGTGGACAGGCCACGCGCTGATGCTGTTGCCCAGCTCTTCCTTGGCCTTCTCGGCAAAGGCCTTGGCGAGCTCGGGATTGTACCACGCGTCATGGCCGTCGTTGAGGTCAATGCCGGCATATTCGGGAACCAGCTCCTCCGCGTACTTGGTCACGATGGAGCCGTAGGAGCGGCCGTCAGAGGTGGTGGCAAAGGTGTAGGGGACGAGGGTATTGCGCAGGGTATCGTCAGCGTTCTCCTCGCCGTTGGGGATGGCCTGCACGGCATGGGCGGAGTAGGCGGCGTAGACGGCGCGGCGGAAGTTCGCGTTGAGGATGGCAGTGCGGGTGTCGTTCTTCTGCTCATCCGTGGTCTTGGAGCTGGTGGAGACGGAGGGATCGTTATACAGATTGTACAGGCGGCGGTCCCAGTTGAAGGCACCCCAGTAAGAGGTGGCGGTGGTCATATTCTTATACTGGTTGTTGGGGTAGAGCTCGTTGGCCTTGGCGACCACATCGGGCAGGGAGGCATTGATTCTGGCAGAGGAGACCTCGCCGTTGACGAACATGTTGAAGCCCTGAGCGGGGTCCTCACCGTTGGTGTAGGTGACGACCACGTGCTGGACCTTCACGTTGTCGGCGTCATAGTAATTGGGGTTTGCGTCGAAACGCACTTCCTGAGAGGGGACAAGGGAGCTCAGAATGTAGCAGCCGTTGTAGAGGATGGAGTCGGGGGTAACGGCGCCGAAGTCGTCAGCCTTGGACTCGAGGAACTCCGCGTTGGCGGGGAAGAGGATGGAGTAGGTGGTCATGCCGTCAAAGTAACCGCAGGGACCGGTGAGGGTGTAGGTCAGGGTGTCGCCGTCGGCCTTGATGCCGACGTCTTCCCAGGTGCCGGTGCCTTCGGAGTAGGCGCGCAGGCCCACGATCAGGTCGGAAACCAGACCGAGGGTCTCGGACTTGACGTCGGCGGCGTGCTTGAGGCCGGTGACGAAGTCTTCGGCGGTGACGGCGTCATACTCTTCGCCGCTGCTGGTGGACCAGACAGCGTCGTCACGGATGATGAAGGTCCACTCGGAAGCGTCCTCGTTGCAGGACCATTCCTTGGCCATGCCGGCAACGAGCTTGCCGTGGGGATCCTGCGTCAGCAGGCCCTCGATGAAGTTGTTGGTGTAGTCACCGTTGGAGGACTTGTTGTTGTACAGATAGTCCAGCGTGGTGATATCGAAGTTGTCGATCATGGAGTAGGTGTCGGGACCGGCGGCGAAAGCGCTGCCGCAGCCGAGCGTGAGCACCATGACCAGCGCAACGACGAGGGACAGGAGCCGTTTGCTTGCTTTGCTCATTGTTTGTTTTTCCTCCTAAAATATTTTTATTAAACGCCCGGAGGCGATTAATAAGCGAAAGAGCGCCGCTTTTCCCTGCGGGGGAAAGCACTTGCGGGGCACCCCGCAAGTGATGGGCCTTACAAACAATATGAAATACCATATATAATACATTTCGTTATTATACAGGAACAAGCTGAAAATTGCAATCTGTTAAGCTTCTGAAACTATCTGGAACTTGCGGAAAACGGAGGGGAAAAAACAGCGCAGGGGTATACCCTGCGCTGTATAAGGGGTTATGCGGATTAACGGCCGAACTGGCAGTCGTTGTTGCCGGATGCGGTGGTCCACATCTCGAGCATGTTGATGGGGTCATTGAAGTCGGCCAGCCAGCCTTCGCGGGCGAAGTCGAAGTTGCCCTGCTTGCGCTCCTGGAGGAACACGTTCCAGTCCTGCTGCTGGATGGTCAGCTCGATGCCGACGGCAGCCAGATCCTGCTGGATGGACTCGGCAATGGCGATGTGGCCGGAAGTGGTGTTGGTCAGGTACTCAAGCTGGATCGGGGTCTCAGCGGAGAGCTTGCCGTCCTCGCCGAACTTGTAGCCGGCGGCCTTCAGCAGCTGGACAGCCTTTGCGACGGTGCCGTCATGATCGCTGTTGATGGCATAGGGATCATAGTAGCCCTGCTCCACGGCCTCGGTCTTGAAGATGCCGCCGTTGCCGTCAGCCATGCCGAGAGGAATGAAAGCATTGGCAGCGACCTGACCGGTCTGGCCGATGTTCTCGCAGATATACTCGCGGTCGATGAGGATGGTGAAGGCCTCACGCATGCAGGCAGCCTGCTCGGGAGTCTTGCCCTCAAAGATCTTGGACTTGGCATTGAAAGCAACGTAGTAGGTGCCGAGGTTGTCGATGATGTGGAACTCGGGATTCTCGAGCAGAGAAGCGATCTCGTCGGTGGGAACGGTGTCGATGAAGTCGACGTCGCCGGCGTTGTAGGCGGCGTAGATGGCGGTGTCGTCAGCGGAGAGCATGAACTCAAGCTTCTCGACCTTGACCTTGTCGGCGTCGTACCAGTACGGGTTCTTCTCATAGGTCATGGAGGTGTCGTGCTCCCAGCCGGTGCAGACGTAGGCGCCGTTGGAAACGAAACCGGCTTCCTGGCACCAGCCGCCGGGGCTGGTCTGCCAATCGGCGTAGCTTTCAACAGCTTCCTGCTTGACGGGGTAGAAGGCGGGGAATGCCATCAGGTCTTCCATGTAGGCGCAGGGCGCGTTCAGGGTGAACTGGAGGGTGACGTCGTCAACAGCGGTGACGGCCAGCTCATTGGGGTAGCCGGCAATGTTGTCGAGCATGTAGGCGTAGTCAGCCGCAGTCTCTTCGGCGGCGACGCGCTTCCAGGAGTACTCGAAGTCCTTGGCGGTCAGGTCGGAGCCGTCGGACCACTTCAGACCGTCGCGCAGGGTGACGACATAGGTCAGGCCGTCCTCGGAGACGGTGTAGCCGGTGGCGCAGGCGGGCTCGGTCTTGCCCTCGGCGTTGTAGGCATACAGGCCGGAGAAGGAGTTGACAGCCAGGCAAGCGCCGTCAACGGAGCTGTTGAGGGCGGGATCGAGGAAGTCAGGCTCGGAGGCGAGGTTGATGCGGAGGGTATCGGCACCGTTGGCCATGTTGGCAAACATGAAGTACTTGAAGCCGAAGAGGTTGGCGAAGATGCCGTCCACGTAATCCTTCTGCATGTAGATGTCGTTGTAGTAGTAGATGGGGATGACGCAGTTGGTGGCCATGAGGATGTCCTCAGCCTGGTGCATGAGGGAGGCGCGGGCGGTGAAGTTGGTTTCGGACTTGATCTGGGCGATCAGTTCGTCATACTTGGCCCAGTCCTTGATGGGGTCGATGAAGGCGGAGCTGACCAGGGAGGCGGCGTCGGGAGCGGGCTCCTCGACGGGCACATTGGTGGGAGTAGGCGCGGGAGTGGCTGCGGGTGCTTCGGTAGCGGCGGGCTTGGCGCTCTGGCCGCATGCGCAGAGAGCAAAAATCATGCTCAGTGCAAGAAGCATTGCAAGAAACTTCTTCATAACAGGTTTCCTTTCAGATTGTATTTTCAAAAACGGCGGGGCCGTGATTGAAGCAAATTATTTGTTCCAGCAGGCGACGAAGTGTTCGCCGCCGCGGTCGGTGAGGGCCGGGCACTCGTGGGCGCACTGCTCGGTGGCAAAACGGCAGCGGGTGCGGAAGGCGCAACCGGTGGGCATATTCAGAGGACTCGGAACATCGCCCTCAAGGAGGATGCGCTTTCTGGCGCGCGTCACATCCGGGTCGGGAATGGGAACTGCGGAGAGCAGCGACTCGGTATAGGGGTGCACCGGGTGCGCGTTGAGCTCATCGGAGTCGGCCACCTCGACGATCTTGCCGAGGTACATGACCGCAATGCGTTTCGAGATGTGGTGTACCACCAGGAGGTCGTGGGCGATGAAGAGATAGGCCACGCCCAGTTTTTCCTGCAGTTCCTCGAACATGTTGATGACCTGCGCCTGGATGGACACATCGAGTGCGGAGACAGGCTCGTCGCAGACGATGAACTTGGGATCGACGGCGAGGGCGCGGGCAATACCGATGCGCTGGCGCTGACCGCCGGAAAACTCGTGGGCGTAGCGGCGGGCATGCTCGGCGTTGAGGCCGACGTAGCTCATGAGTTCGAGGATCTTCTCACGCCGCTCCTTGCGGTTGGAGCACAGATGGTGGACATCCAGCGGTTCGCCGATGATATCCTCCACCGTCATGCGCGGGTCGAGGGAGGAATAGGGGTCCTGAAACACCATCTGCATCTGCTTGCGCATGGCGGTGATGTTTTTTTCGGTGACGAGTTCGCCGTTAAAACGAATCTCACCGGCGGTGGGCTGATACAAGCGGAGAATGGTGCGGCCCACTGTGGTCTTGCCGCAGCCGGACTCGCCCACAAGGCCCAGGGTCTCGCCCCGGCCCACCTCAAAGGACACGTCGTCCACAGCCTTGAGGGGGATGGTCTTGAAGCCGGAGCGCACAGGGAAGTATTGCTTTAAGTTTTTGACTTCTACCAGCGTATCGCTCATGGTCAGACCTCCTTCCCTTCAAAGGCGTCGCGGACGTTGAGCCAGCAGGCGGCCTTGTGATTTTCGTTGATCCACAGCTCCTGCGGGATCTCGGTGAGGCAGACCTTCATGGCGTTGTCGCACCGGGCGCAGAAGGCGCAGCCCTTGGGCATGTTGAGCATGTTGATGGGAGTGCCGGAGATGGGGATCAGCTTTTTCTTCATGTTGTTGACGTTGGGGATGGAGCGCAGAAGGCCCCGGGTATACTCGTGCTTGGGATTATAAAAGATCTCATGGGCGGTGCCGCGCTCGCAGATGCGGCCGCCGTACATGACGACGATGTTGTCGCACATGTCGGCGATGACGCCGAGATCGTGAGTGACGAGGATGACCGCCATGCCGAGCTTTTTCTGCAGATCCTGCATGAGCTCGAGAATCTGGGCCTGGATGGTCACGTCCAGAGCGGTGGTGGGCTCGTCGGCGATGAGGATATCGGGCTCGCAGGCCAGGGCCATGGCGATCATGACGCACTGGCGCATACCGCCGGAGAGCTCAAAGGGATACTGCCTGAGGCGCTTTTCCGGCTCGTTGATGCCGACGAGGGTCAGAAGCTCCTTGGCGCGGGCATCGGCCTCCTTGCCGTGCTTGTCGGTGTGGAGGGTGATGGCCTCGGTGAGCTGGCTGCCGATGGTGAAGACGGGATTTAAGCTGGTCATGGGGTCCTGGAAGATGATGGAGCAGCACTTGCCGCGGAAGCCCTGCATTTGCTTTTCGCTCCACTTTGAAAGATCCTCGCCCTTGTAGAGGATTCGGCCGCCGACGATCTTGCCGGTGTCGGCCAGAATCTGCATGATGGAATAGGCGGTGACGGATTTGCCGGAGCCGCTTTCGCCCACGATGCCGAGGATTTCGCCGCGGTCAAGGTCGAAGCTCACGCCGTTGACGGCCTGGACCTCACCTGCATCGGTAAAGAAGGAGGTGTGCAGATCCTGCACGCTCAGAAGTTTTTCACTCATGTCCTTACCTCCTCAGCTTCGGGTCGAAGGCGTCGCGCAGGCCGTCGCCCAGCAGGTTCAGGCTCAGCACGATCAGGCAGATCATGATAGCCGGGAAAATCAGCTTGTAGGGATAGCTCTGCAGGCCCTCGCGCGCGGCGTTGGCCAGGGAACCGAGGGACGGCATGGGCGCCTTGACGCCGATGCCGATGAAGCTCAGAAAGCTTTCGGTGAAGATGGCAGACGGGATCTGCAGGGCAGTGGAGATGATGATGACGGACAGGCAGTTGGGCAGGATGTGCTTGCGGATGATGCGCCCGGGCTTTGCGCCGATGGAGCGAGCCGCGAGGATGTATTCGTTCTCCTTGATGGTGAGAATCTGGCCGCGGATAAGGCGCGCCATGCTTACCCAGTAGAGAAGACCGAAGACGATGAAGAGGCTGACCATGCTGGTGCCGAGCTTGTCGAGGAAGCTGCCGGGCTGAAAGCGCAGGCGCTCGTCCAGCACGACCTTCAGAAGAATGATGATGAGCATGTCGGGCAGGGAGTAGATGATGTCGACGATGCGCATCATGATGAGGTCGACTCTGCCGCCGAGGTAGCCGGAGATGCTGCCATAGAGCATGCCGATGATGAGCACGATGATGCTGGCAAAGAAGCCGACGGCCAGGGAGATGCGCGTGCCGTAAATAACGCGGATGAAGTAGTCGCGGCACTGCTCATCGGTACCGAAGATATGAGGGAAACGCTCGCCGCCCTTGTCGATATACTCCTGCTCGAGCTTGCTGTAGGTGAAGGGGGCCAGATTTTTGGCGCCCTTGTCGCGCCGGCCGTCCACGGAGAGGATCTCCTCATAGCTGTAGGGGACGATCATTGGGGCAATGATGATGGTCAGAATGATGCAGAACAGAACGATCAGGCTGCCGACGGCCAGGGGGTTTTTGAAGAGCTTGCGCATGCCGTCCTTAAAGAAGGTGGTGCTCTCGCTCATCACGTCCTGCTGGCGCTTTTCGTCGTCGGTCGCGGGGACAAACATGTCATTGGAGAACTTTGAAAGGTCGATCTGGGTGCTGAGAGGATTCTTTTTAAGCTTATCCATTTTGCCCTCCTCTCAATCGTACTTGATGCGCGGATCGACCAGCTTGTACAGCAGATCGCAGATGAGGTTTGCCGCCACCATCAGCACCGCCAGAAAGATTGTGGTTGCCATAATGAGGGTATAATCGCGGTTGTTGATGCCGGAGACGAACTTGCTGCCGAGACCGCCGACGGTGAAGATGGTCTCGATGACCATGGAGCCGGTGATGATATAGGCGATCTGAGGCCCGGCATAGGTGATGACCGGAATGAGGGAATTACGAAGGGCGTGCTTGAAGATGATTTTAAGGCGGCTGACACCCTTCGCACGCGCGGTGCGGATGTAGTCCTGCCCCAGCGCGTCGAGCATGCTGGTCTTCGAAAGACGCGTGATGTAGGCCATGGGATAGGCCGACAGCGCAATGACCGGCAGCAGGTAGTTGGGGTTCTTCGGACTCCATACCGGCAGCAGCCCAAGCTTGATGCAGAACACAAGCAGCAGGAGCGTTGCCAGAATAAAGCTCGGCACGGCGGTGAAGAGCGTGGAGAAGAAGACGATGATGCGGTCGGGCAGCCTGTTGCGCATCAGGGCGGCAGTGCTGCCGAAGATGGTGCCGCAGATCAGGGCGACCACCATGGCCGAAAGGCCGAGCCGTGCAGAGATGGGGAAGGACTCGCCGATGATGGCAGAGATCTCACGGCCGTTTTTCAGCGACACGCCGAAATCGCCGTGCAGCACACCTTTCATATACAGCAGAAACTGCTCGAACAAGGGCTTGTCCAGCCCGTAGCGATTGTTGAGAGCCGCGATGGTGGCCTCACTGAGGGCTTTCTCGCGATTGAAGGGCCCGCCGGGTACGGCGTGCATGGTGAAGAAAGTGATGGCGCAGATAATGAAAACAGTCAAAACCGCGAGCAGTACGCGCTTGATGATATACTTGCCCACTCTTCTGTCTCCTCTCTCTGGTGATTTTTTGAAGCCCTTCCAGGCTTACGAGGTTGAAAGTTTTTTTATTATACTATACTGAATAGTATTTTGCAATCGATTTACTGCGTTAAATAAAGCGGCTTTGCGGGAAACCTTTGGTTTCCCGCGATAAACCGTGCATTCTTTAACGGTTGCGCATGACGGTCTTCATACGCAGGCTGTGGTCGAGGATGCTCTTGCGAAGGCGCAGGTTCTTGGGCGTGACCTCAAGAAGCTCGTCGTCAGCCAGAAACTCCAGGCACTGCTCCAGGCTCATCTGACGGGCAGGGACAAGGCGCAGGGCCTCGTCGGAGCCGGAGGCGCGGGTGTTGGTCAGGTGCTTGGTGCGGCAGACGTTGACGGGAACATCGTCGGCCTTCGGGCAGACACCGACGACCATGCCGGCGTAGACCTTCGTGCCGGGGACGATGAACATCGCGCCGCGTTCCTGGGCGTTCCAGATGCCGTAGGCCACGGCTTCGCCGGTCTCCCAGGCAATCAGGGAACCGGTATTGCGTCGGGCAATGTCGCCCTTGTAGGGCTCGTACTTTTCAAAGACGGAGGCCATGATGCCCTCACCCTTGGTGTCGGTGAGAAACTCGTTGCGGTAACCGAAGAGGCCTCTGGACGGAACCAGGAACTCCAGCTTCATGCGGCTGCCAACGGGGGTCATCTCGAGGAAGGTGCCCTTGCGCGCACCGAGCTTTTCCATCACGGAGCCCATGGCGTCCTGGGGCACGTCGGCAACCACGCGCTCCACCGGCTCGCAGAGCTGGCCGTTGATCTCCTGATACAGCACGCGCGGGGGGCTGACCTGAAACTCGTAGCCCTCGCGGCGCATGGTCTCGATGAGTATGGAAAGGCTCATCTCGCCGCGCCCGGCGACGTTGAAGCTGTCGGTGCTGTCAGGCACGTCGGTCACGCGCAGAGACACGTCCTTGAGCGTCTCGCGCATAAGCCTTTCGCGGATCTGGCGGGAGGTGACAAACTTGCCCTCGCGCCCGGCGAAGGGACTGTCGTTGACGGAGAAGGTCATCTCGAGGGTCGGAGCGCTGATCTTGACGAAGGGCAGAGGCTCGGCAAAGCCCTTGGCGCAGATGGTATCGCCGATGGTGACCTCACCGATACCGCTCATGGCGATGATGTTGCCCGCGCCCGCCTCGGTAACGGGGACGCGGTTGAGCCCTTCAAACTGGTAGAGGGACACGGCTTTGGCTTTGAGTGTCTGGGCGTCGGGCGTGTGGTAGTTGCAGACCTCGATCTCCTGGTTCTGCTTGATGACGCCGCGCTCAATGCGGCCGATGGCGATGCGGCCGACGTACTCGTTGTAGTCGATGGAGCTGACCAGCATCTGGAAGGGGGCATCGAGGTTCATCTCCGGTGCAGGGATGTATTCAAGGATGGTCTCAAACAGAGGCTTGAGATCCGTGCCCTCAACCTCGGGGGAATAGCTCGCGGTGCCGTTGCGGCCGGAGCAGAAGAGCATCGGGGAGTCAAGCTGTTCGTCGGTGGCGTCCAGATCCATCAGCAGTTCGAGAATCTCGTCCACAACCTCGTGGATGCGCTGGTCGGGGCGGTCGATCTTGTTGAGTACCACGATGACCCGGTGGCCCAGCTCCAGCGCGCGGCTCAAGACGAAGCGGGTCTGGGGCATGGGGCCCTCCGCTGCGTCCACCAGCAGGATGACGCCGTTGACCATTTTCAGAATGCGCTCCACCTCGCCGCCGAAGTCGGCATGGCCCGGGGTGTCGACGATATTGATCTTCGTGTCGCCGTACCAGACGGCAGTGTTCTTCGCCATGATGGTGATGCCGCGCTCGCGTTCGAGGTCATTGGAGTCCATGACGCGGTCCACAACCTCCTGGTTGTCACGATAGACACCGGACTGCTTGAGCATCTCGTCGACCAGCGTGGTCTTGCCATGGTCAACGTGGGCGATGATGGCGATGTTTCTGAGCTTATCCATAAAAGCAAAACTCCCTTGATTTGTACATTTCAACACAAAGATGAATTTTAACACCGCATAAAACGTTTTGCAAGATTTTCTTTGAAAAAAACGGGATTATTTGCTGTGTGGGGAATGTTGAAATCCGTTCGGCGCCGTGTTATACTGTGCGCACTATTGATGCACACTATTGAATAACCGGAGAGAAAACCATGTATAACTTTTTTGCCTACCTTTCGCGTATGCGCTATATCGGACGATGGAGTCTCATGCGCAACGCCCTGCCCGAGAATATCCAGGAGCACAGCCATCAGGTGGCGGTCATTGCCCACGCGCTGGGCGTCATCCGGCGTGATGTGCTGCAGATCCCCTGCAATCCGGAGGAATACGCCGCCGTGGCGCTTTACCACGACTGCTCCGAGATCCTGACCGGCGATCTGCCCACCCCCATCAAGTACCACAGCGCCAGCATCAAGGGCGCTTACGATGAAGTGGAGAAACTGGCGTGCGAAAAGCTTCTGTCCACACTTCCCGAGCAGCTACAGGGCGCTTTCGAGCCCTACCTCAACGGCGAGACGGCAAAGCGCTGCCATGATCTGGTAAAGGCGGCCGACAAACTTTCGGCCTATATCAAATGCATCGAGGAGCGCAAAGCCGGCAACAGTGACTTTATCTCCGCCGAGCGCCGCACCCGCAAGGCCCTGGAGGAATATCATCTGCCCGAGGTGGATTACTTCCTATTATATTTTATCCCGGCCTTCGAGCTGACCCTCGACGAACTGGGAACCATCGAAGATTAATGTGGAGTTTGGAGAGTGGCGTTATGGAAAAGACAAAGATCGATCGCATTAACGAGCTGGCACATCTTGCGAAAGAGCGGAAGCTGACCGCCGAAGAGCTCGCCGAGCGCGATGCGCTGCGCAAAGAATATATCGAGGAGTTTCGCCGCAACACGATTTCGGTTCTGGAAAACACCTACATCGTCACCCCCGACGGCAAGAAGCATCCGCTGCCGCGGAAGCAATAAAAAACCAGCGGCTTCATAAAGAAGCCGCTGGGATATGTACGGTTTTGCTTACTGGTTCTTGAGCACCTTGTAAAGCTCGGCGCCGGTGGCAGCCTCGTAGGGCTTGACGTAGAACAGGCCCAGAAGACCTGCCGTCAGGACGGAGAGAAGCTCCCAGCCGATGAAGCTCAGGTCCAGCACGAAAGCATTCCACTTGTGACCGTTCATCATCTGACGGGAAAGGGTAATGGCGTCCTTGCCGCCGATGGTGGGATCATCCGCGAGGATGTAGGGCACCATGCGGTAGGAGTAGATCTTGATAAGGCCGGGGATGACAAACAGCAGACTCCACAGGAAGATGAACAGGTCGCGCAGGAACATGGCACCCACGGTGCGGCCGTAGGGATGGAAGCCGGCCTTGATCTCGGAAACTTCCGCAGGGGCCTCGCTGTTGCGGGTGAAGAAGCCGCGGCAGCCCGCCTGCAGGGGGTTGAAGACCAGCAGGCGCAGGATCGCGCCGACAATGCCGATCACAAGGATCGCGCCGCCGAGGGCAGCAAGCATGATACCGACGGCTTTCTGTGCTTCGGGATTGCTCTGAATGGTGCTGGCAGCCTCCGCAAGGTCCGCTACCACCTGGGCATCTGCGCCCTCGGCTGTACCGATGGCGGTGATGGCGTCACCGGCGTTTTCAAAGGTCTGGTCGTTGACAACGACTTCGGTGCCCTGACCGGCCAGGGAAATGCTGTAATTATTCTCGTTGAGCGTAGTGCTCGCGGTGCGGCTTGCGCTGGTCGAAGCACCTGCCGCGAACAGGGTGAGCAGCAGCGCTACCAGTACGCACTTCCAATAGTTGGCCTTAAAGGCGGCCTTGCCTCTCTGTTTCAGTTCTTTTCTGTCCCACATGAGATAGTCCTCCTTTTTGCAGAAATACCTGTTTTTCACAGGCTTTTAACATTATATACCCGTTCCGCATAAAAATGCAAGAGATTTTATGTAAACTTCACGGCTTTTGACAAGAAGAATGTACGCTGATTGAGACTCGGTGTTTATTTTCGGTATTTGGAAAGGAAAATGAAAAATGATTTACGATATCCTCGTCATCGGCGGGGGCCCTGCGGGGCTGACAGCCGCCACCTATGCCCGCCGTGCGGGAAAATCTGTGCTGGTCATTGAGAAAAATGCCTTCGGCGGCCAGATCACCTGGAGTCCCCGGGTCGAAAACTTTCCCGGCTTTGTCTCCGTTGCCGGCACTGAGCTCGGCGACAAGCTGCTTGAGCAGGCCATGGAACAGGGCGCGGAGGTGGAGCTGGACGAGGTCGTCTCTGTGCGCGCGGAGGCTGACGGTACCAGGACAGCCGTATGCGAGTCCGGTGCGGCGTTTCGGGGCCGCGCCCTCATCGTTGCCGTGGGCGCAAGACCGCGTATGCTCGGCGTCGAGCGGGAAGAAGAGCTTGTGGGCAGCGGCGTTTGCTATTGCGCCGTGTGTGACGGCGCCTTCTTTGCCGGACAGGATGTAGCCGTCTGCGGCGGCGGCAATGCCGCTTTGCAGGACGCCCTGCTTCTGAGCGAGACCTGCCGCCGCGTGACGCTCATCCACCGCCGCGCGGATTTTCGCGGCGAGCAGCGCCTGGTCGAGGCGCTCAAAGAAAAGGAGAACGTGGAGCTTGTGATGAGCGCGCGCGTTGCCGCGCTTCTGGGAGACGGCGAACTGACCGGCCTCACCGTCGTCCAGGACGGAGAAGAGCGCACTCTCCCGGTCACGGGTCTGTTTGTTGCGGTGGGGCATCAGCCCGACAACGGCATTTTCTCAGAGCTGCTGGCGCTGGATGAGGCAGGGTACGCTGCCTCCGGTGAGGATTGTATGACGAAAAGCGCAGGTGTATTCGTCGCGGGCGACTGCCGCAAAAAGGGTGTGCGCCAGCTTACCACCGCGGTGGCCGACGGCGCGGTCGCGGCGCTTGCCGCGTGCAGGTATCTGGACGCATGAACAGCACCATGCCGAAGAAGAAAAACGGACTTGTGCGTGTGGTCGGGGAGACCATCCGTATTTACACGGCAAACGAGATGTCCGTCTATGCGGGCTATACGACACTGTATATTCTGATGGCGATGGTCCCGCTGCTGACGCTGATGATCGGCGTTGTAAACCTCCTGCCGGATGTGAGCCTGCAGCATGTGGAGCAGGCGCTGCACGATCTGCTGCCCAATCTGCCGGAGGTGCACAGCATGCTGCACAATATCATTGCCAACGTTAACCGCCAGGCAGGCAGCCTTGCGGTGTCGGTGTCGGTGGTGGCGACACTGTGGTCGGCGTCCAACGGTGTCAACGCCATCCAGATGGGTCTGAGCAAAATCAGCGGCACGGGCGGCAGTTATCTGCGGCAGCGGGGCGCGGCCATGCTGTATACGGTGCTGTTTATTGCGCTCATCCCGGCGATGTTCATCTTCCGCGTCCTGCGCGGCTCCATTGAGACGCTCATCAACGCGCTCAACACATGGCTCAATATCCCAGACATTGCCGGCAGGGTCATGAACTTCATGGAATACAGCGGCCTGATCACTGTGGCCGCCATGGCAATCATTATCCTGTTTGCCTACACCTACCTCCAGGGCGTGCGGCGCAAGCTGCGGTACCAGCTTCCGGGCACACTGTTTACGACGCTTCTGTGGCTGGGCTTTTCGTCCCTGTTTGAGATGTTCATCAAGCGCTTTTGGCAGGCGTCTTCGCTCTACGGATCGCTGGCCTCGGTGTTTCTCGCCGCCATGTGGCTCAAGACCATCGTGATGATCCTCTTCTACGGCGCGGCGCTCAACGAGGCGCTCATCCACCGGGCGGCGGAAAAGCGTGCCGACAATTGACTTTGCCTACAGGGCCTGCTAAAATAATGTCAAAGTAGGATAGTCAACCGAGACGTTTGTATATCTAAAGGAAGTGATTGTTTGAAACTGACACCCGAACAGCAGGCCATGCTCGACGGCGCGCAGGGCGAAACCATGGCCAAGGTCGTCAAGACTCTTGTCATGTACGGCGACGCCTTCGGTGCCGAGCGCATGGTTCCCATCACCAGCAAATGCGGCCACACTGTAATTTCCTTCGGTCTCAAAGCGATCCAGCCGGTCTATGATCTCTACGACCAGCTCATCGCGGCGGGCCTCGCCTCCGGGCAGAAGTTCACCGCCGACCCCAGGCCCATCGACCCGGCGGTGCCCTCGAGCCTTCTGGAGGACATCGTGTTCAAAAAGATCATGTACACCCATCAGGAAAAGTACGAGCAGCAGCTCAAGAAGCTCGGCATCACGAAGGATGAGGACTACACCTGCACCTGCTACCTGGATCAGGTGGGCAACAAGCCCGAAAAGGGCGACGTGCTGAGCTGGGCGGAATCCTCAGCCGTCGTGTACGCAAACTCCGTCCTCGGCGCGAGGTGCAACCGCAACTCCGGCATCATCGAGCTCATGGGCTCGGTGGCGGGCTTTGTGCCCGAATTTGGCCTTCTGACCGACGAGGGACGTAAGGCCACCTGGGTCGTGGAGGTACAGTGCAAAGAAAAACCGGAAGCGCAGCTTCTCGGCTCCGCCATCGGCATGAAGGTCATGGAAGAAGTTCCCTATGTAAAAGGTCTGGACAGGTGGCTGGGCAGTGAACTCAATGAGGAGGCCTGCTCCTACCTCAAGGACTTCGGCGCAGCCACGGCCTCCAACGGCGCGGTGGGCCTGTACCACATCGAGGGCCTGACTCCCGAGGCGAAGGAACAAGGCGAGGCGCTGATCAAAGAGGGCGCGCAGATCTATATTATTGACGACGCGGAGCTTGAGCGCGTCAAAGCCAGCTACCCCATCGTGTGGAAGAACCCGGACGCCGCCCCGGCCCTGTGCTTCGTGGGCTGCCCGCACCTGAGCCTTACACAGATGGAGGACTGGTGCAATAGAATCACAGAGAAACTGAAAGCACGCGGGCGCCAGAAAATCACGGTCCCCACGGTTTTCACCGCCTCCCCCGCCGTCATCCGCGAAGCGGAGAAGGGCACTGTGGCCGCGAGGCTCCGCAGCCTCGGCGTGATCATCAGCTACATCTGCCCGCTCATGTACATGAACAATCCCCTCTGCAAGAAAAAGCCGGTCATCACCTGCTCCAACAAGCTGCGCACCTATACCAGCGCCCGTTTCTATACGGAGGGCGAGATCCTTGACATCATCACCGGGAAGGAGGGAGTATGATGAAGCAGTTTCAAGGCCGCGTCATCGTACCCGGCACCTGCAGGGCGGAGGCTCTGGTCAGCCGCGGCGGCTTCAACACCCTGGCAAGCTTCCAGATGGCCCTGATGTTCGGTGACAAGCAGGTCAAGTGCGGCGACCAGAATAACGCCGACATCTACAAAAAGCCCATGCTGGGCAAAGCCCTCTGCCTGCCTATGACCATCGGCTCCACTACCGGCGGCATGGTGCTCTACACCGCCTGTGCCACCGGCAAGCAGCCGGCATGTATGCTCTTTTCCAAGCCCATCGACTCGCTGGCGGCCTCTGGCGCCATCCTCGGCGACGTGTGGACCGACGCGTCCATGCCCGTGGTGGACTCCCTGGGCGACGAGTTTCTGGAATACGTGCAGACCGGCATGACCGTCACCATCGGCGAAGACGGGCTTGTCACCGTGGAGTAAACGCCCGATGAAAAAAGCGATTTCGCAAAACTGCGAAATCGCTTTTATTATAAAAGATAGGGTTTGAGCGGTTCGGGTATGCCGCGCTCAAGCAGGGCGGCGAGCTGCTCCTCCGTCATGTCCCACTTGTGGGAGGATCTCTCGTTAAAAGCACACATACAGGAAAAGACGAACATATGCACATAGAAGCGAAGATCATCAGGTATTGTCTGCAGACCGTTGTGTCTGCAAATATAGGAATACATAAAGCTGCAGGAGCCTTCCAGGCAGAACCGGGCATAGGGACTCGCAACCCCGCTGCCGAAGCTGCCGCGCAGATAATTGTCGTTTTCGGAGAAAAACCGAATGCAGGCAAGGAGTATCTCATGAAAGCTGCAGTGCTTCTCCACCAGCCTGTTGAGCGCCTGCTCGCTGCCCTCGCGGTGCATCCAGGCCACCAGATCCTCTTTGTCGCGAAAATGATTATAAAAGGTCTGCAGGGACAGGCCGCTCTTTTCGACAATCTGTTTGACCGTGATGCGTTCGAGATCCTCGCTGCGCGCAAGCGCCAGAAGCGCGTCACCGAAAGTTTCCTTGGATGTGCGTTTTTTCACAGGGCGTCACCTTTTGCATTGTGTTCGAATATGTCTTAACAGACGGCTTATTATATCAATACATGGGTAAATATGCAAGCGTGAGCTTGCGTCATAAACAGGTGCGGGGTTCGTGAAACGCTTGCCTCATGTGCGGCGCGTGTGTTATGATGGAAATGAAAATCCTGTTCTGAGGTGATCAACATGAAAAAACTCGGCTTCGGCCTCATGCGCATGCCCCTTATCAACCCCGACGACGACGCGAGCGTCGATATCGAACAGGTCAAGGAGATGGTGGATCTCTTCATGAGCAAGGGCTTCACCTACTTCGACACGGCCATCATGTATAACGGCTTTCAGAGCCAGAAGGTGGCAAAGGCCGCCATCGTCGACCGCTACCCGCGCGACAGCTTCACGCTGGCCACAAAACTCCACAGTGCGTTCTTCGACACCTTCGAGGATCGGGACCGCATCTTTAACGAACAGCTCGAGCAAACCGGCGCCGGGTATTTTGACTACTACCTCCTGCACGGCATTGAGGCATCAAGCTACCCCAAGTACGAGCAGTTTGACTGCTTCAACTGGCTGCTGGACAAGAAGGCGAAGGGTCTGGTAAAGCATGCGGGCTTTTCCTTCCACGATTCGCCTGAGCTTCTGGATGAGATCCTGACAAAGCATCCGGAAATGGAATTTGTGCAGATCCAGCTCAACTATCTTGACTGGGAGAGCGAGTGGATCCAGTCCCGAGCGGTGTATGAGATGGCAACAAAGCATGGAAAGCCCGTTGTGGTGATGGAGCCCGTCAAGGGCGGCACCCTCGCAAAGCTGCCCGAGGCAGCCGAAAAGATGTTCAAAAACGCGAACCCCGATGCCTCCATGCCCTCCTGGGCCATCCGTTTTGCCGCCTCGCAGGAGAACGTGATGATGGTCCTGTCCGGCATGAGTACCATCGACCAGATGCGCGACAATACGAGCTTCATGGAGGACTTTAAGCCTCTCACGGCTGAGGAGATCGCCATGACCCACACCGCTGCCGACATCATCAACGGCAAGATCACGGTCCCCTGCACTGGCTGCTCCTACTGCACGGACGGATGTCCCATGCACATCGCCATCCCGCGCTATTTCTCCCTGTATAACGAGGATATGCGCGAGGATCTGGAGGAAAAGGGCTGGACCATCAACTTTACCAATTACGGAAAGCTCACCGAGACCCACGGCAGAGCCGGGGACTGCATCGCCTGCGGACAGTGCGAGAGCGTATGCCCCCAGCACCTGCCCATCATCGAACTGATGCAGAAGGTCTCCGCCCACTTTGACCACTGATGAAAGCGCTTAGCCTCCCACAGTATACCGATACATATTTTGACCAGGCAGATGTCCCCGCAGACATCTGCCTGACTGAGATCACGCCGGAGGACTGCCGACTGCCGCAAAGAGCGCGCGTCAGCCACAAGTACAGCTATGGCCGTGCACTGATCGCGGCGGGGGCGAGGGGCTACAGCGGCGCGCCGGTGCTCGCCGCCAACGCCTGTGAACGCAGCGGCGCGGGCCTGACCCAACTTCTGGTGCCGGAGAGCATCTACCCCATCGCGGCCTCACGCTGTGACGGGGCGGTGGTCCTGCCCCTGTGCGCCGCGGAGGACGGAGGCTTTGCCGTCTCGGCTGCCGATGCGCTTGAAGGGCCGCTGCAAAAGGCAAACGCCCTCGCGATCGGCCCCGGCCTCGGCGCGGGCGCAGAGGCGAAAGCGCTGGTCAGAACCGTACTGAGTAAGGCCAAATGCCCAACGGTCGCAGACGCGGACGCGCTGCGCGTGTTCGCGGAGGATCAGGGACTTCTCGACAGCTTCCCCGCGCCGCTGATCCTCACCCCGCACGAGGGGGAGTTCAGGCGTCTCAGCGGGGATCTCACGCAGGGCCGCCTCGCGGGCGCGCTGAGCTTTATGAAGGAGCACCCGCGTGTCATCCTGATCCTCAAGGGCAGCGGCACTCTCGTGTGCCGGGAAAACGAGATCGCCGTCAACCCCACCGGCGATCCGGGCATGGCCAAGGGCGGCAGCGGGGATGTGCTGACCGGCATGCTCTGCGCCTTTCTGGCACAGGGCTTTGACGCCTGGTTTGCCGCCCGGGCGGCGGTTTACCTCCACGGCCTTGCGGGGGATCTGGCCGCGGCGGAGCTGGGGGAATACTGCCTTGCCCCGTCGGATCTGATAGCGTATCTGCCGGGAGCGTTTCAAAAAGTGACCGAGTAGGCCGCCGGCAAATTCTCTTTTTTGCCGTTTTGCGGGCGGTCTTTCCGAAGGTTCTTTGTCACTTTTTACGTCCTTGACTTTTCCGGGGGCGAATGGTATATTACACCCATCAAGTACATACCGCTTTAAAACGGCGAAGAAGAGAAGAGTAATCCGTCGGAAACCTTGACAGAGAGTCCCGGAAGCTGAAAAGGGACAGGCGAAAGGCAGATGAACATGGTCTCGGAGTCGCGGGCGTGAGGGAAACCAAGCGGCTGACGGGTGCTCCCGTTACAGGGCAGGCGCGTGATGGCGCGCCCAGAGGCAGCGTTTGACGCTGTAAAGCAAGGTGGTACCACGAGATTTTATCCCGTCCTTACAGAGATGTAAGGGCGGTTTTTTTGTTGGAGAGAGTTGGAAAATGATCGAAATTCAGGCACTGTACAAGTCTTTCGGCGCAGCGGACACGGCGGTACATGCCGTGGAGAATGTCTCCCTCGACATAGAGGCGGGGGATGTATACGGCATCGTGGGCTATTCCGGCGCGGGCAAGAGCACGCTGGTGCGATGCATCAATCTTCTCGAGCGGCCCGACTCCGGCAGCATCTGCGTCGACGGCTTCGGCACGATCCGCATGGATGGCGGCAAGGCCCTCTATATGTCCGAGGGCGGCAGCGCCGAGCAGCCTCTCACGGAAAAGCAGCTCAAGGCCCTGCGGCGGGATATGGGGATGATCTTCCAGCACTTTAATCTCCTTGACCGCAGCACTGTTTTTGACAACATCGCCTATCCCCTCAAGCACAGCGGCATGAGCCGGGCGGAGATCAGGGCCAGGGTGCTGGAGCTTCTGGAGCTGGTGGATCTGCGGGAGAAGATCAATTCCTACCCCTCGGAGCTCTCCGGCGGGCAGAAGCAGCGTGTGGCGATCGCAAGGGCGCTTGCCAACAAGCCCCGCATCCTCCTGTCCGACGAGGCCACTTCCGCCCTCGACCCGGACGCCACCGAGTCGATCCTGCGGCTTCTGAAGGAGCTCAATCAAAAGCTCAACCTGACCATCGTGCTCATCACGCATGAGATGGCGGTGGTGAAGGCCATCTGCAGCAAGGTCGCCGTGATGGAAAACGGCCGCGTGGTGGAGCAGGGCAATGTTTATAAGGTGTTCTCCGAGCCCCAGGCCAACATCACCCGCAAGTTTGTGGACAGTTCCTCCGGCCTCGGGCGCATAAACAAACTCATCGAACAGCAGGCAGCCGTCCTCAGCGGCGGCGGTACACTCATCCGCCTGACCTACAACAAGGACTGCGTGGGCGACGCGCTCATCTCCGAGGTGTCGCGCCGCTACGGGGTGAACATGAACATCCTGCTTGGCTCTCTGGAGCTTCTGCAGGGCAGCCCCTTGGGCGGCCTGGTCGTACTGGTGGAGGGCAGCATGGACGCGCGGCGCGAGGCGATCCGGTTTCTGTGCGAGCATAACGTCATCGTGGAGGTGATCGAACATGGCTGAGTGGCTTCAGAGCTTCATGCCAAACGTCATGGACTACAGCGGCAAGTTCTGGTCGAGCTGTCAGGCCACCGGGCAGATGTTCCTCATCGCGGGCGGCTTTACCCTCCTTTTCGGGAGCATCTTCGGCGTCCTGCTGACGGTGACGAAAAAGGGCGGCATCGCCGAAAACCGCTGGGTCTACGCCCTTGTGAATACCCTGACGAACGTCTTCCGATCCATCCCCTTTGTGATCCTGCTCATCTTCCTTATCCCGCTGACCCGCGCAATCGTCGGCACGGCCATCGGCGTCAAGGGCGCGATCGTACCGCTGGTATTCGGGGCGGTGCCCTTCTTCACCCGCCAGGTGGAGGCGGCGCTGGCAAACGTCAGCCCCGGCAAGGTCGAGGCAGCGGCCTCCATGGGCAGCGGCAAACTCGGCATCGTGTTCCGGGTCTACCTGCATGAGGCGGTGCCCGACCTCATCCGCGCCATTACCATCACCGCCATCAGCCTCATCGGCCTGACCACCATGGCGGGCGCCGTAGGCGCGGGCGGCATCGGCAGCTTCGCCATCAACTACGGCCAGAACCTGCACCACCAGGATATCGTCAATGTCTGTGTCGTGGTGCTGCTGATCTTCGTGTCCCTGATCCAGGGCCTGGGCAACGCCCTCTCCCGCCGCACCACCAATCGCAGTCTTTTCCACCGCAAGGTTGAATAAATGTACATCCGCATCCTCGCAACTGATAATCTGAAAGGAGAAACCGTCATGTCCAAGAAAATCCGCACTCTGCTGAGCACTCTGCTCCTCGTCGCGCTCTTTGCGACCCTCGTCCCCTCCGCCTTTGCCGCAAATGATATTCTCATCGGCATTCCCGACGACGCCACCAACGGCGGCCGCGCCATCAAGCTGCTGGAAACGGTCGGCCTGATCGAAGTTGACCCCGCTGCCGGCTGGACGCCCGAGCTCAAGGATATCACCAAGTATCTGTACAATGTCGAGATCATGCCCACCCAGGCCAACACCCTGCCCGCGACCCTCGATGACTTCGGCGCCTCCACCATCAACGGCACCTACGCCATCCCCACGGGCCTCGTTCCCTCCAGGGACGGCCTTGCCATCGAGTCCCAGGCCAGCGCCACCACCGAGAGCGGCAACCCCTTCGTCAACGTGGTCGTGGCCCGCACCGCCGACAAGGACAACGAGCTCTACAAGACCATCCAGACCGCATTCCAGAGCGACATCGTAGGCCAGTACCTGATCGCCAAGTACAGCGAGGCCTTCATCCCCGCGTTTGATTACAAGGATACCGAGTACTCCAACGACGATTTGCTCGCCCTCATTGACGGCTACAAGTCCGACAAAGCCGACAAAACGGTCGTCAAGGTCGGCGTCTGCGGCGCATCCAACGACCACTGGAACGCCTGCCAGTATGTCCTGGATCAGAACAATGCCAACATCTACATTGAGCTCGTGGAGTTTGACGCCTACAACCTGCCCAACGAGGCGCTCAACAGCGGCGACATTGACCTCAACTCCTTCCAGCACAAGGCCTATCTCGCCAAGGAGGTCGACTCTCAGGGTTACGAGATCGAGACCATCTTCGATACTCTCATGGCTCCCCTGACTCTCTACTCCAAGCAGTTTGACTCCGTCGACGCCCTCAAGGCAGCCGCCGGCACCAAGTAATTCCATTTGCACACAAGGAAGGGAGGGGCATTGCGCCCCTCCCTGTTTGAATGTCTGCCAGAAAGGAAAGCGCCATGACTGAAACACAGCGATTTTTATATAACGAGGTGCTCAGGGATCACGATTATATCGTCTCCCTTCGCCGCTGGTTCCATCAGCACCCGGAACTTGCCAAAGAGGAAGTCGAGACCCAGAAAGTCATCGAGCGGGAGCTTGACAAGCTCGGCATCAAGCACCGCCGCATTGCGGGCACCGGCGTCTATGCCGAGACCGAAGGCACAGCCCCGGCAAACGGTACGCCGCGCTGCATCGTACTGCGGGCGGATATCGACGCCCTGCCCGTTGCGCAGGAAAACGCGCCGGAATACAAGAGCCTCACTCCGGGCAAAATGCATGCCTGCGGGCACGACGGGCACAATGCCTCTCTCATCGGCGCGGCCCGTGTGCTGAGCAAAAACCGGGATCGCTTCTCCGGCAAGGTTATCTTCACCTGGCAGCCCGGTGAGGAGATCGGCTACGGCGCACGGCCCATTGTTGACAGCGGTGCCATCGACGAGGCCGGGCGCAGCTTCGGCGTGCATGTGGCGTCTAATGTGCCGGTGGGCTCCGTGGTGCTGATGCCGGGGCCGAACAACGCAAGCGTCGACTGGTTCCGCATCCGCGTTCATGGCCTCGGCGCCCACGTTTCCACGCCGGAGCTGGGAGTGGACGCACTCTATATCGCGAGCCAGATTGTGGTCGGCGCCCAGGCTCTCATTACCCGGCGCACAAGCCCCATGGACAACGTACTCATCGGCATCGGCAAGATCAGCGCCGGCACGGCTTACAACATCGTCGCGCAGGAGGCAGAGCTGGAGGGCACCATCCGCACCATGACACCGGAGCTGAGAAAGGCGACAAAAGCACGGCTGGAGGCGCTGGCAAAGCGGACGGCGGAGCTCTACGGCGGCACAGCGGAGCTCGAGTGGGCGGACTTTACCTCCCCGCTGATTAACGACGCGGCCGCCGCTGCCGAGGCGCAGAAGACCGCCGCCGCCATCTTCGGGACAGAGCACGTGATCGCCTCACGCCTGCCGTCCCTCGGCGGGGATGATTTCGCCGAGTACATCCTGCGCGTTCCTGGGGTGTACGCCTACATCGGCTCGGCTAACCCCGCAAAGCCTGACACCTGTGTCGCCCAACATAATTCTCACTTTGACATCGACGAAGATGCTCTCACCGTCGCGGCTGCCCTCTATACCTGCTACGCGGCGGACTACTTAAACGGCGAGGTATAAAACGAAAATGCCCCGAAAGGAGCGCTTTGCATGAAGATCATCCTGATTCGGCAGGCAGAGAGCGGCAGCCTTCCTGAAAACACCAAAAAAGGAAACGCTGCGGCCTACCACGTCTATACCGGCACCGGGCCGGAAGGGGGCGCGACGGCGGAGGCCCTGTTCTCCCTTGCCGGGGAACCGACCCGGACAGCGCTGCTTGACGATGCGCCCGCAGGGGCGGGGCTTCGCGAAAAGCTGGCGGCGCACAGTGCTGCCCGCCGCCGCGCAGGGGAATTTCTCGACGGAATCGAACAGGAAGAGCGGGACAGCGTGGTGATCTGCGGCGGGCAGAGCCTGGCCGCGCTCAAGGCTGTGCTGCGCCGCAGAGGGTATCTATTGGAGGGCGGCAGCCTGGTACCGCAGCCTTTGGAGCGTGTGCGGGCCACCAGGCGAAGTCTGCACTGCGGCGGCTGCGCCCGCAACTGCCTGCTCACGGAAGCCAGGTGCGAAAAAGGAAAGAACAAGCTGAAGGGAATCCGCTGACGAAAGGAATGTGTCCATGTCCTATACGGTTACACAGGACGATATTCTGTCTGTCCGGGCAGACGCTGCCGTCATCTGCATCGAAAACACCATGGCGGTCAGCGAAGACCCGGTCTCTCAGGTCCTGGGCGAGACGGGCGGTGAGGATCTGCTCCGGGCTCTCAAGCGCCGCCGCTTCCTCCCGGTGGGCAGTGCCTGTGCTGTTGAGCCCTGCGGCCTGCCCTTCAAGCGACTCTTTGCCGTTGGTACGCCTCAATGGAGAAACGGCGAATCCAACGAACTGCTGGTGCTGCGAAGGTGCTACGAATCACTCTATGCTCTTGCCCGGGAGACAGGCTGCCGGAGTCTCGCGGCGCCCTTTCTCTCGACCTTCTACTATCGTTTTCCTCTGAAGGAGGCCGTCCAGATCGCGCGGGAGGAGGCCATGCGGGTGAAAACCGACACGGTCTTTCTCGCGCCTGAGCATACAGTGTATGAGCTCAGCCAGCGCCCCTACCGTAAGCCGCAGATCGTCTCTTATGTCGGCTACTACCGCGACTATGCGGTCTTCCGACTCGACAGCGGAAACTTCGCACATGTGGATGTGCGCCCGGAGCTCAGAAGCGTGAGCATCCGGCCTTACGTGGAGCCCTGCTACTACGTGGAGGCGGATCCCTCCATGCGGCCGCTTTCATCGGCAGAGGTCGCCCGCCTGCGCGCCATATATGAAGAATGAAAAAAGGGATGTCCCACCCGGGACATCCCTTTTTTACGGATATAGAACCGCAAAGCAGCCATAGCGTTCGACAGTAAAGCCTGCGTCTTCGAAACGTGCTGTGGGTGAACCGTTCCAGAGCACATATACGCCGCCCGGATCGAAGGGGGGAGCGGCGTCGTCCACGTACACAAAGCGCCCGAAACGCCTGGGACTGAGGTACTGGGCGGGGTAGTATTCATACTCCACCGTCGCGTTGAATTCCTCGGGACTGGTTTCGGACCGGAGCAGGAGCTTCGGATAGTGCAGTGTGCGCGTGACATAGATCGTGCCGTCATGTCGGAGGGCTTCGCCCAGGGCCTCGTCCCATCCGGCAGTGAACTCCCCCTTCAATGACGGGGCATATTCGGTGAAATAATACCGCGCAAAAAAGCCGAAGAACACCAGCAGCACCGCAAGGAGCAGCGCCGCGACCGCGCGGACGTAACGCTCCGGCAGCCGCAGGATGGTCTCTGCCCCGAAAGCAACGGTGAGCACAATCGGCATGAGCAAAAAGTTCATGCGGTTGATGTTCACCGAGATAAGCGCCGTGAGTCCCGTCCCGGCGCAGAGCCAGATGAGCAGCAGCACCGCGGGATCATATCGTCCGTCACGCAGGGCGGTAAATGCGCGGTACAAAAGCGCGGCAAATCCCAGCAGGCCGAAGGGCAGAGCCACGGGGTAGAAGAGCCCGAAGCGGCCCGGCGAGTTCCACTTGAGTCCGTCGGACTGGGTGAGCAGGATGCGCAGCATGGTGCGGAGATTTTCCGGAATTCTGGCGAGGGAGATCTCACCCGCGCGCATCTGCACCAGCTTCGGCACCGAGAAGGGGCCGACGGAAAACTCCCCGATCAGACCGTAGTTGACTGCCAAAAAGCCCACCAGCGGCAGGGCGAGCACCGCAAAGATCAGACCTGAGAGAAGCAGCCGCCGGTCCGCCTTCGGCCTTGCATACCAGAGCATCAGCCCCAGCAGTAACGGCATCACGGGCCAGATTGCAGAGTAGGCGTAGAGCGCAAGCCCATAGCACAGAGCTGACAGGGGAAGGAAGCGCCCATTCTCCCGGCTTTTGAGGAGAAAACACAACCCCAGAAGCAGCAGGTTCGGCGCCATGTTCGACTCCAGCGCCCAGCGGCTGAGCAGCACGTGCCACGGGCAGAGCGCCAGCACCGCAAGTGCGCACAGTCCGCCCCGATTGCCGCCCAGGCGCCGACCCACCGAGAAGGCTGCCGGGAGAGCGAGCAGGGCGAACACAAGCTGCGGCAGGCGGATGACCCAGGTCTGCACCCCGAAGAGGGCGAGGCCGGGAATCATCAGATAGCTTTCCAGCGCGTTCATGCCGCTGCCCCAGGCCGTGAGATAAACCGGGAAGCGGTGCAGAGAGCTGTCGGTTCCGCAGTGCAGCAGGGCCCAGGCATCGTAGGCGGCAAAGGCCTCGTCCTGGTTCAGCCCCGGGGGAGCCGAGCCGAAGCGATATATACGCACGAGCACGCCCAGAATGAGCAGCAGAAAGAATATGCACTTTTCATGTTTTGTGAGTTTCATGGTTTGAATTATACGATAAGCGCCGGAGAGAATCAAGGGAAAGCGAACGCGCAGAAAAGCTGTGCAAATGGGAAAAACTGTGGTATACTCTTCGAAAAGCAGTCCACAGGAGGAAAAACCATGGATAACAGCAATATCCGCGAGCAGCAGATCACCCGCACCAGCGTGATCGGCATCGTGGCAAATATCTTTCTCGCAGCCTTCAAGGCGGCGGTGGGCCTCTTCTCACACTCCATCGCCATCGTGCTCGACGCGGTGAATAACCTCACTGACGCCATGAGCTCTGTCATCACCATTCTCGGCGTGAAGCTCGCCAAGCGCCGCCCGGACGACAAGCACCCCTTCGGCTACGGGCGCATCGAGTATTTCAGCGCCGTCATCATCGCGGCCATCGTCCTGGCGGCAGGCGCGACCTCCCTCATCGAGTCGGTCAAGAAGATCATCACCCCTGAGACCCCGGACTACAGCGCCGTTACCCTCGTCATCGTCGCGGTCGCGGTGGTGGTCAAACTCGTGCTGGGCCGTTATGTCAAGGGCCAGGGCGAGAAATACAATTCCGAGGCCCTGGTCGCCTCCGGCTCCGATGCCAGCTTCGACGCCATCATTTCCGCCTCGACTCTCGTCGGCGCGGTGATCAATATGCTCTTTAAGCTCAACCTCGACGGCATCATCGGCGCGGTCATCTCCTGCTTCATCCTCAAGGCGGGCTTTGAGATGCTCATTGACTCCATCAGCGATATCCTCGGCAGCCGCCCCGACAGCGAGATCACCCGTCAGATCAGCGAATGTGTCAGAGACGTGCCCGGTGTGCTGGGAGCCTACGACCTGATCCTCCACAACTATGGCCCGGACAACGCCATCGGCTCGATCCACGTGGAGGTGCCGGACACGCTGGACGGGCGCAGTCTGCACACCATGACCCGCACGATCCAGAACATGATCCTCGAGAAGTTCCGCATCTTCCTGACTGTGGGCTTCTACGCTGTGGCCACCGAACGGCAGGAGGACTTTGAGAAAATCAATGACGCGGCGCTGAAGCACCCCGGTGTTCTCGGTACTCACGGCGTGTACTTCGATGATGAGGCGAAGACCCTGAGCTTCGATGTGCTGGTGGATTTCACCGTACGGGACAAGGCTGGCCTGTGCCAAGCGATCCGAAAAGAACTTGAACCGCTCTTCCCCGGCTATACGATCATGATCAATCTGGACACGAATTACAGCGACTGATAATAAAATCTCCTGTGCCGCAGGCACAGGAGATTTTATTAGTCCGCTCTCTCGCCGCCCCAGAAGAAGAGGGCCACGGTACCGGGACCGGTGTGCGCACCGATGAGACCGCCGATGTTGTTGATGAGGACCTTACCGTTGAGTTTGGGAAACTTCTCTTCCACGCGCCGCGCCACCTCTTCGGCGTCCTCGCGGCAGGCGGACATGGAGATGAAGCATTTGCCGTCATAGTCCAGGCCGTTTTGAGCATTGGCCACCATCGCCTGGACAATTTCCTTGATGACGTTTTTCTTGGTGCGGATCTTTTTACGCGGGATCAGGCGGCCGAGATTATCCATGTTCAAGAGCGGGCAGATCTCGAACACACCGCCAAAGAAGGCAGCCGTCTTGGAAATGCGGCCTCCGCGTACGTAACTGGAGAGGTCCGTGGAGAAAAACCAGTGGTGCAGCTTGAGGCGGTTTTCCGTGATCCAGTCGGCAAGCTCTTTGGCGCTCATGCCGCTGTCGCGCATGGCGGCGGCGGTGTCGAGAATCAGGCCGTAGCCGGAGGATGCGCCCAGAGAGTCGATGACGTAGATCTCGCGCTCGGGGTAGCGCTCCTTAACGATGAGGGCCGCGCTGCACGCGGAGTTGTAGGTGCCGGAGATGCCGGAGGAAAGGGTCACATGGACGATGTCCCTGCCCTGCTCGCAGAAGGCACTGAAGTAGTCCACATACTCGGCGATGTTGATCTGGGAGGTTTTGGTCATCGCACCCTTGGACATGCGGCCGTAAAACTCCTCGGCAGACATGGTCTGGCCCAGATCGTCGGGATAGACGACATCGTCCATCATGTAGTGAAAGCAGATGTACCTGACGCCTATGCGCTCAAAGTGTTCCTTACTCAAATCGGCAGCAGAGCAGCCGCTTAAAATGTAGTCAGCCATGGCAATTGTCCTTTCGCTTTCTATCCGTTTCCGGTAAGCCTATTTTACCCCAAAGTGCCCCGATAGACAAGCAAGCGGAACTCTACAATCCGAAAAAGCCGACTCTACAAATCGTAGAGTCGGCTTTTTTCAATACTTTGC